>NZ_JBITDW010000003.1:0-289147 GCF_044454685.1 Actinoplanes sp. NPDC051513 | reverse complement strand
GGGGTGCAGTCGGGCGCGGCGCGCGGCAGCCGCCCGGCGCGCGAGGCGCAGTCGGGCGCGTGGCGTGGGTGTGGCGAGCGTGAGCGGCGGCAGCCGCCCGGCGCGCGGGGTGCAGGCGGGCGCGGCGCGCGGCAGCCGCCCGGCGCGCGGGGTGCAGTCGGGCGCGGCGCGCGGCAGCCGCCCGGCGCGCGAGGCGCAGTCGGGCGCGTGGCGTGGGTGTGGCGAGCGTGAGCGGCGGCAGCCACCCGGCGCGCGGGGTGCAGGCGGGCGCGGCGCGCGGCAGCCGCCCGGCGCGCGGGGTGCAGTCGGGCGCGGCGCGCGGCAGCCGCCCGGCGCGCGAGGCGCAGTCGGGCGCGTGGCGTGGGTGTGGCGAGCGTGAGCGGCGGCAGCCACCCGGCGCGCGGGGTGCAGGCGGGCGCGGCGCGCGGCAGCCGCCCGGCGCGCGGGGTGCAGTCGGGCGCGGCGCGCGGGAGCCGCCCGGCGCGCGAGGCGCAGTCGGGCGCGTGGCGCGGGTGTGGCGAGCGTGAGCGGCGGCAGCCACCTCGCCACGACGCCAGCAGGCATGGCAGGCCCAGCGCGACCCACGTACCCGGCAGAACGGAAGCAGCAGCCTCGGATGGCAACCAGCTGGATGCAGGCCCAGCGCGACTCGTGTACCCAGCGCAACAGAAACAGCGGCAACGACCAGCGAAAGTAGCGGGCGCCGGGCCGGGTGCTGGGAGCTTCAGGGGTCGGCCTCAGCGGTGGTGGACGCCGTGTTCCAGGTAGCGCGTCCGGCCGGGCACAGCGGCGCGCAGGCGGCGCGCCAGGCGCGGCACCGTGTAGTCGTCGAGGTCCGAAGGGGCCACGAACGCCCACTCGGTGATCTCGCCGTCGACGAAGCGGATCGCCGACAAGTCGGCGGCTGACGGGACGCCGCCGTCGAAGACGAACAGGAGCTTGTCGCCCTGGGTGGGGTGGGGCGCCCAATCGACCACCAGGGCCGGCCCTACCGTGATTTTCAGGCCGAGCTCCTCGGCCACCTCCCGGGCGCACGCTTCCGACGGGGTCTCGCCCTCCTCGACCATGCCGCCGGGGATGTCCCACTCCAGTTTGTAGTGGGGCTTCACCAGCATGATCCGCCCGCCGGCGTCGCGGAACAGCGCGCCGGCGGCGACGAGCAAGGCCATGCGGTCGAGCCTAAGGGGTCACGGCCACCTGGAAGATCGGGAGTTTGCCCAGCTTCCGGTAGGCCTGGAGGGCGGCCGGCGTGCTGTCCACCGAGGAGTCCTGGCCCTTCTGGTTGTGCGGGGTCTCGAACTGGACCATGGCACGGATCTTGGGGAAGTGGCGGATCTCGTCGCCCAGCTCGCGGTAGAAGCCGACCTTGTACGAGGTGTTGCGCTTGGAGGACCAGACACCCCACTCGGCGATCATCAGTGGCTTGCCGGGGTGGCGGGTGAGGGCCCACGTGTAGAAGCCGGGCCAGCTGCGCTTGCCGGAAATCTCGATCTTGCGGTTGAAGATCTCGGCGAAGTCGCCGTGGCCGTAGCCGGGGTCGCTGTACGCGTACGTGTCGAACCCGATCCAGTCGACGTAGTCGTCACCGGGATACATGTCGTTGAACCAGCTCTGCGTCGCGTGGGGCACGTACGCCATGTGCACCAGCACCGTGACCATGTTGGTCACGCCGTGCGCCCGCAGCCGCTTCACCACGTGCCGGAACATCGCCGCGTAGTCGCGGGCCGTGTACCCGGAGCCGGCCTTGGCGCGCACGTCGTTCTCGCCCTCGTGGTGCACGGCCAGGAAGAACTGCTCGGGGAAGTTCTTCTTGATGTGCACGGCGAGCCGGTCGAGGAACGCGTCGGTCCGCTTGTCGCCGCGCGCGATCGCCGCCCACGAGGCCGACTCGGGCTTCCAGTTGAGGAACAGGATGCGGTTCCGGCCGTGCTGGCGGGCGATCGCGATCTCCTGCGGCGTCGGGAAGAGCTGCCGGACGCCGCCGTGATAGGCGTGGTAGATCGCCTGCTGACGGCCGGTCTTGCGCTCGAACTCGGCGAGCGCCGACGCGCCACGGCTCTCGGTGTGCGCGCCCGGCGCGACACCCCAGAGCACCCCGCAGGTGGGCACGAGCTTGCGCCCGGTGCGGCAGCCGCCCCGCCGGGGAGCAATGGCCACAGCGGGAGGAACTGGCGGGGGCGCCGCAAGGGCCGGCGACAAAACGGATGCCGAGGGAGAAGCCGGCGCGGCGGATGCGGAGGACGGCAATACCGAGGAGGGTGTCACCCACAAAGGCCGGGGTAAGGGGCCGGACAGGACCGGCTTGTCCGGCGCGGCGATGACCGGCAGCGACACCGTCGGATCACCCACCGGCCCGAGTGGCAGCCCGAGCTGATCCACCCCGCCGGTCCAGGCCCACGCGAGGGTGGTGACCACGGACAGGACGAAGGCCGTCGGCACGGCGGCGACGTGAACAAGCCGGATACGGCGCGGGCGTCGACTCACGAGGTGTGAGTATTGTGACGAAGATCCGGTTTGTCCAATACCCGACGCGGACCAATCCGACAAATGGCAGGCATGGAGACCCGTCTCGACCGCGATCAGCGGGGCTGCGAAACTGTCCCCTAATCGGCCGCAGGGGGATACGAAGGTGAATGGTTCGGTGCTTCCCGAGGACGTCCTGCGTGACGCGCCGTCGTACACGCCTCACGCGCACGAGCTCGCGGACCTCGAACTGCTGCTCTCCGGGGCGTATGCGCCGCTCACCGGCTTTGTGGGACGCGCCGACCTGAACGCGCTGCGCCGCCGCGGCCAGCTCGCCGACGGCACGCCGTGGCCGGTCGCGGTCACCCTCGAGGTGCCGACCGAGATCGCGAGCGACCTCGTCCTCGAAGATCCGCTGCACCGCACGATCATCCTGACCGACCCGGAGGGCGCGCCGGTCGCGGCGCTCGAGGTCACCGACGCCTGGCCGACCAAGGAGCGCACCTACGGCGTGGGCGGCACGGTCCGCCGCATGGGCGACGGCGGGCACGGCCCGTTCCAGCGCCTGCGGCGAACGCCCGCCGAGGTCCGGGCCCTGCTACCACCCGGACGGGTGCTCGGCGTGATCGCCGACCGGCCGCTGCACCGCCCCCAGCTCGCCCAGATCGCGCACGCGGCCCGCACGCTCGCGGCCCATCTGCTGATCCTCATCCCGGTGACCGGCCCGGGCCCGGACGGCCTGCCGCCCGAGGCGCTGGTCCGGGCGATCTTCGCGGCCCGCGACCGCATGCCCCCGGCCACGATCGTGGCGGTCCCGCTGCTGAACCGCGGCGACGAGATGCGTGACGCGCTGCTGCGGGCGCGGGTCGCCGCCGCGTACGGGGTCACGCATGTCCTCTCCACGGGCGAGATGCTCTCCGGCGGCGGCCTGCGCGTGCTGGTCCCCCGCGAGCTCGCCTACGACAACCGGGACGGCCAGTGGCGCTGGCGCGACGACATCCCGCCGCGCAACCGCCGTCTCGCCATGACTCCGGCCGAAATCGACGACGTGCTCGACCGGGGCTTCCCGCTGCCCGAGTGGCACACCCCGCCCGCGGTGGCGAAAGAGCTGGTCCGGGCCCGCCCGCCGCGCCGGCACCGGGGCCTGGTGGTGTTCTTCACCGGCTTCTCGGGCTCGGGCAAGTCGACAATCGCCCGCGGCCTCGCCGACTCGCTGCGCGAGTCCGGCGACCGCACGATCACCCTGCTCGACGGCGATGTCGTGCGGCGCGAGCTCTCCGCGGGGCTGGGCTTCTCCAAGGCCGACCGCGACCGCAACGTACGCCGGATCGGCTGGGTCGCCGCCGAGGTGGGCCGTCACCGCGGCATGGCCGTGGCCTGCCCGATCGCGCCGTACCAGTCGGCCCGCGCGGCGGTCCGCCGGATGGCGCAGGACGCCGGGGCCGGCTTCGTCCTGGTCCACGTGAACACCCCGCTCGAGGTCTGCGAGCAGCGCGACCGCAAGGGCCTGTACGCCCGGGCGCGGGCCGGCCAGCTGCGCGGGATGACCGGGATCGACGACCCGTACGAGGAGCCCGCGAACGCCGAGCTGACCATCGACACCACCACGATCACGGTCCCCGAGGCGATCGAGCTCGTGCTCGCCTACCTCGTGGAGAACGGCTGGGTGGAGCCGAAACTGGCGTAGGCCCTGTTTCCCGACTCGGCCAAGTGCGAGGCGAGGTCCAGGCGCCGCCCTGGTCGAGTCGGGAAACAGGGCCTCACCCATCACGTCGGCGGAAGTGAGCCGTTTACCCCTCGGGGGCAAAACGCCCGAACTCACTCCACCCCCGAAAGGGCCGCCAACCGATGGAAGCGTCTCGCCCCGCGGAAGTTTCGCATTACCTCGGCATCTTCCGCCGTCACTGGTGGATCGCGCTGGTCGCGACGGCCGTGGGCCTGGGCGCGGGCGCGGCGCTGACCAGCGCGCTGCCCAAGGTGTACGAATCGTCGACCGCGGTCCTGGTGCAGTCTCTCGACCAGGACACGAACGCGCAGGGCGGCCGCACCAAGGGGACGGTCAACCTGGACACCGAGGCGCAGCTGGTCGGCTCGGGCGCGGTGGCGACCAAGGCCGCGGCCCTGCTGCGTAGCCCGCGCTCGCCGATCGACCTGGCCCGGGACGTCTCGGTCGAGGTGCCGGCGAACACCACCGTTCTGATGATCACGTTCAAGGCGGGGTCGCCGCAGGACGCACAAGCCGGGTCGCACGCGTTCGCCGAGGCCTACCTGCGCAACCGCGAGGAGACCGCGCAGAGCGGCCTCGACCAGCAGATCAAGACCTTGACCGCGAAGATCAAGCAGCTCACCACCACGCTGACCGGGATCAACGGGCGGCTCGCCCGGGCGGTGAAGGGCGGACCGGACGAGGGCAACCTGCTGAGCCTGCGCAGCAACTCGCAGAACCAGCTGAACGGGCTGACCGGCCGGCTCAACGAGCTGACCACCACCACGGTCGGCGCCGGCAGCATCATCAGCGACGCGCGCCTGCCGGAGACCCCGACCAGCCCGAACCCGATGGTCAACGTGTCCACCGGCGGCATGGTCGGGCTGCTGCTCGGGGTGGCGCTGGCGTTCGTGCGGGAGCGGTTCGACCGGCGGCTGCGCTCGGCCTCCGACGTGCGCGACCGGGGCCGGATCAACGTGCTGGCGGCGCTGGACGAGCGCACCACGCCGCACTTCGACGACGTGCTCCAGCCGTACGGCGCCGGCGGCCGGGTCTTCAACCGGCTGCGCAACGAGATCCTCGCGACGCTGAACCCCAGCGACCAGGTGATCGTGGTGACCGGCACGAGCCGCGGATCGGCCGCGACGCTGGTGGCCGCGAACCTGGCCGCCGCGCTGGCCCGCACCGGCAGCGACGTCGTGCTGATCGGCGCGCACCTGCCGGACAGCGTGGTCGACGCCGCTCCGCTGGCCCGGATGCTCGGCGTGGCGGCCGTGCCCGGCCTCTCCGACCTACTGGCCGGCCGGGTCGGGCTGGCCCGCGCGCTGCAGCGCACCCCGCGCATCCCGTCGCTCCGGGTGATCACCACGGGCGGCGCGGCCACGGCGGCCGGGCTCATGCAGTCGCAGCGGCTCAAGGACACCCTCGAGACGCTGCGCCGGCAGGGCGGGTACGTGGTGATCGAGGCGCCCTCGACCAGCAGCAGCGCCGACGCGCAGGGCCTGGCCAGCCTGGCCGACGCCGCCCTGCTCGCGGTCGAGCTGCGCAAGTCGCGCCGGCCCGCCGTGCTGGACGCGGCCGAGCAGCTCCAGCGGGTCGGCACCCCCCTGCTGGGCGCGGTGGTCCTCCCCCGCCTCTCGAACCTGCCCACGTCCGAGATCAACCCGCCTGCGGTGACCCTGTCGCCGGGCGAGAAGATCTCAGACGGCGACCTCACCCAGCCGATGCGCTTCCCGACCAACACCATGTCCGCCGCCGAGAAGGCGAAGCTGGCCGAGAAGACCCAGGAGAAGCCGCAGGTCCGGCCGCGCTCGGCGGAGAGCGCCGACGAGATCACCGCGGTGATCGACATGTCCGGGATGGCCAAGGACGGCGACGGGAAGTGACGCCGGCTGCCCCGGCCACCGCGGATACCCAACGGACCGGCGGCCCCGCGCACGGCGCGCGCAAGCCACTGACGCTGCCGGCCTGGCCGGTGGCGAGCATCCTGGCGCTCTACCCGCTGTGGTGGGCGCTCGGGCTCGGCGTACTGATCTTCGCGCTCATGGCCGTACCCATGCTGTTTCTGCTCCTGCGACGCCGAGCCACCGGCCGGCCGCTGCGCCTGCCGCCCGGTTTCGCCTGGTGGGCCCTGTTCCTGGTGGCCGTGGTGGTCAGCATCGGCGTGCTCGGCGCCGACCCGGCCGGCACGATCGCCGAGCACGCTACCGACCGGCTGCCGGGCGCGGCCTACAAGCTGATCATGTACGTGGCCCTGACCGTCCTGCTGGTCTACGCGGGCAACCTGACCGAGGCCGAGCTGCCCAGGAAGAAGCTGGTCAAGTACCTCGGCTGGCTTTTCGCGGTGACCGTGGCCGGCGGGATCCTCGGGATGGTGGCCGGGAATTTCCAGTTCACCTCGCCGGTCGAGATGCTGCTGCCGTACGGCGTACGCACCAACGGCTTCGTGCAGTCGCTGGTGCACCCCTACGCCGCGCAGATCATGGACATCGTCGGCGGGGACAAGCCGCGCCCGGCCGCGCCCTGGGGGTACACCAACACCTGGGGCAACAACTTCTGCCTGCTGGCCGGCTGGTTGGTCGTGGCCGCCGGGCAGAGTCAGAAACGATCGGCGAAGTTCTGGGCCGTCCTCTGCCTGCTGGTGTCGATCGTGCCGGCCGTCGTCTCGCTCAACCGGGGCCTGTGGATCGGCCTCGGCCTGCTGATCGTCTATGTGGCCGCCCGCTACGTGCTGGCCGGCAAGCTCTGGATCATCGGTGTGCTCACGGTCGCCGCCGCCATGCTCGGCGTCGCGCTGATCGCCACTCCCCTCGGCACGGTGGTCACCGCGCGGCTCGACAACGGCAAGTCCAACGGCGTGCGCTCGTTCCTCATCGACCGCGCGCTGGACGGCATCGCCGGCTCGCCGGTGGTCGGGTACGGCGGCACCCGGAACACCGCCGGCGGCCGCCAGTCGATCACCGTGGGCGAGAGCGCCGGCTGCGAGCGCTGCGGCAACTTCACCGTCGGCGGCAACGGCCAGCTGTGGCAGTTGCTCTACGCGCACGGCCTGGCCGGCACGGCCGGTTACCTCGGCTTTTTCGGGTACGGCCTGTGGCGCTTCCGCCGGGACCGCAGCGCGATCGGGGTGGCCGGCAGCGCCGCGCTGGTGACCTCGTTCTCCGCGATGCTCTGGTACAACTCGCTGGTCACCCCCCTGGCCTTCATGGTTCTGGCCTTTGCGCTGCTCTGGCGCAACTCACTCGAGGGGGACAAGACATGAGCCCGGTGAAGACCGCGCCGGCTGAACTGACCGCGGGGGACGCGGCGCTGCGCACGCAGTACCTGACCGAGGTGCTCGACCTCCTCTACCCGTGGCCGTGCCGCACCGACGGATCGCCCGGCACCCCGATCGCCGAATACCTGGTCGTGCCGGATGCGCGACGGCCCCGGCTGCTGGTCCCGTCCGGTTCGCGCCGGGTGGCCGCCGCCGCGGTCCGCCGCTACGCCGAACCGCAGTCCCGCTCGGCGAAGCTCAAGCGGGACGCCGTGGTCGCGGCGGTGCGGACCGGCGCCTCGGCGGTGCTGCTGCGCGATCGCGTACGGGTCACCGGCCCGTTCTCGTCGAGCATCGACGGCTACCTGAGCGAGCAGCTGGGCCGGGAGCTCTCGGTCAGCGTCCACATCGGTCCGGCCCGGGCCAACCGCAAGCCGGTGCTGCAGCTGATCGGCCCCGAGGGCGACACGTTCGGCTTCGGCAAGCTCGGCACCGGCCCGCTGACCAAACAGCTGGTGAAGGCGGAGACGGCGGCGCTCACCGTGCTGGCCGGCAGCGGCCTCACCAGGCTGACCGTGCCCCGGGTGCTGCACGCCGGCGAGTGGCGCGACCTGCAGGTGCTGGTCCAGTCGGCGTTGCCGGTCTGGCTGCCCCGCGCGCCGCTGACCCAGCGCCGGCTGGTCGCGGCCATGCTCGACATCGCCGGGTGCTGCGGCTACACGTCGGGGTCGCTCGACGAGAGCGCGTACTGGGGCGAGCTGCGCGGCCGGCTCGCCGCGGTGGGCGACCGCCCCGAGGGGGCCGGGCTCGGCTCGGCGGCGGAGCTGCTGGTCAAGCACGCCGGCGACACCGTCTTCCGGTACGGCGCGTGGCACGGCGACTGGGCGCCCTGGAACATGGCGAACCTCGCCGACGCGCTGCTGGTCTGGGACTGGGAGCGGTTCGCCACCGGCGTGCCGATGGGCTTCGACGCGATCCACCACGAGCTGCAGAAGCGGATCCAGTCGACCGGCGACGCCCAGGACGCGGTCGAGCAGACCGTACGCCGGGCCGGCGAGCTGCTCGCACCGTTCGGGGTGCCGGTGACCGGCCGCGAGGTGACCGCGCTGCTGTACCTGGTGGACCTCGCGGTCCGCTATCTGACCGACCGCCAGGCCGAGGCCGGCGCTCGTCTGGGCGTGCTCGGCACCTGGCTGCTGCCGGTGCTGATCCGCCGGGTCGAAGAGCTCTGAGGAGAGCGCGATGGACGTACGCAAGATGCCCGCGCCCATGAAGCGGGTCGTGCACCTGGGCTCCCGCTCGTACGGGCGGCTCACCAGCCCCGGCCGGATGACGCCGTCGTTCCTGATCTGCGGCGGCCAGCGCTGCGGGACGACCTCGATGTACCGGGCGCTGGCCGCGCACCCGGTCGTGCTGAAGGCGGTGCTGCACAAGGGCGTGCACTACTTCGACATCTCGTACGAGCGGGGGCTCGGCTGGTACAAGGCGCACTTCCCGCTCCACCGCAGCGGGGACCGGATCGCCGAGCGCTACGGCGTGCCGGCGCAGACCTTCGAGTCGAGCCCGTACTACATGTACCACCCGCAGGCGGCCGCCCGGATCGCGCACGATCTGCCCGACGCGCGGCTGGTGGTGCTGGTGCGCGACCCGGTCGAACGGGCGTACTCGCAGCATCATCACGAGGTGGCGCGCGGTTTCGAGTCCGAGCGGGACTTCGGGGCGGCGCTGGCGCTCGAGCCGGCCCGGCTGCATCGGCAGGAGGAGCGGCTGGCCGAGGACCCGTCCTACTACAGCTTCGCCCATCAGCACCACGCGTACCGGGCGCGCGGCGAGTACGCCCGCTACCTGAGCGTGATGGCGCAACACGTGGGCCGGGAGCGGATCCACGTGGTGGAGAGCGAGCGGTTCTTCACCGAGCCCGAGGACGTCTTCGACGAGGTCTGCGAGTTCCTGGGGTTGCCGACCTATCTGGAGCGTCCGCCGTTCGAGCGGCACAACGCGCGCCCTCGCCAGGCGGACATGGACCCGGGACTGCGCCGCGAGCTCACCGATTACTACCTGCCGCACGACGATGCGCTGTCCCGCTGGCTGGGCCGGATGCCGATCTGGCGCCGCACATGACGGATGTCAAAGAGAAACCCGGCTCAACGGGTACGCGGGGCGTAGCGCGCGGCGGTTTGGCCAACATGATCGGCTCCGCGCTCGCGGGAGGCACCGGTTTCGCGGTCACCTGGATCGTCGCCCGTTCGCTCGGCCCCGGCCAGGCCGGCGCGTTCTTCGCCGCCACGGCGGCATTCGTCCTGGCCGGCGGCCTGGCCAAGCTCGGCACCCAGACCGGCCTGGTCTATTGGCCGTCCCGCCTGCGCGCCACCGGCCGGCCCGAGCTGCTCGGCGCCTGCCTGCGCACCGGGCTCACCCCGGTCATCACCATGTCGTTGGTGCTCGCGGTAGGCATGTGGCTCGCGGCTCCGGCGATCGCCCGTACGACCGCGCACGAGGCGGCGGACGTGGTCGGCACGCACACCGCGGGCCTGCGCGTGCTGGCCGTGTTCCTGCCGCTTCAGGCACTGACCGACGCCCTGCTCACCGCGACCCGCGGCTACCGGGCAATGCGGCCGACTGTCCTTTTCGACCGGATCATCCGCAGCACGCTGCAGTTGCTGCTGGTCGCCGCGGTCGGCGTGGCAGCACTGTGGACGGCCGGGTCACTGCCCGCCTTCGCCCTGGCCTGGGCGCTGCCGTATCTGCCGGTGACGGTGCTCTCGGCGTACGCGATCAAGAAGCTCTATCGTGCGAGCAAGCCGCCCGGAGTGACCACCCGCCGGTCCGAACGGCGCGCATTGCGCCGTGACTTCTGGCGCTTCACCGGCCCGCGCGCGCTGGCCAGCGTCGCCCAGCTCGCGCTGCAGCGGGTGGACGTGCTGCTGGTGGCGGCGCTGGGTGGTCTCGCGCCGGCCGCCGTCTATGCGGTAGCCGGACGATTTGTCCTGCTTATCCAGTTCGCCAATCAGGGAGTCTCGCAATCGGTGCAGCCGCGGCTGGCCGAGGCGCTGGCCACCGGCGACCGCACGAGCGCCAACCATCTCTACCAGACGGCGACCGGCTGGCTCGTGCTGGTGACCTGGCCGATCAACCTGCTGGTGATCCAGCTCGCCCCGCTCTACCTGCGGCTCTTCGGCGACGACTACATCGCCGGGCAGAACGTCGTGGTCGTGCTGGCGAGCGCGATGCTGGTCGCGACCGGCTGCGGCATGGTCGACATGGTGCTCGCGATGGCCGGGCGAACCTCGTGGAACCTCGTCAACGTGCTGATCGCGCTGGGCGTCACGATCGGCCTCGACGTGCTGCTCATCCCCCGGTTCGGGGCGCTCGGCGCGGCGATCGGCCTGGCCTGCGCCATGGTCGCCAACAACGTGCTGCCGCTGATCCAGGTCGGCCGCGCCGTCGGCCTGCACCCCTTCGGCAAGGGCACCCGGGCCGCCGCGCTGCTGTCGGTGGCCTGCTTCGGCGCGCTGCCGCTGCTGGCCGGCCACGCCGGTCTCGCCCTCGCCGTACCGGCCTTCCTGGCGGGGGTCTGGCTGCTGCGCGGCTCCCTCGCGCTGGACGCGTTCACAAGTCGACCTCGAAGGAGGACCCGTTGAGCACGGATTACACAAAGGTTTTTCAGGACACCGAGGCGGTCGAGAAGTACGAGACCGTCACCTACGCGCCGGAGAGCTACGCGTCGCAGATCAACCAGCGGCAACGCGACTACCTTCGCACGCTGGTACGCCGCGAGTTCGGTCCCCGCGCGCCCGTGCAGCACGACTTCGCCTGCGGCACCGGCCGGGCCATCCGCACCCTGCACGGCCTGGTCCGCGAGGCGCACGGCTACGACACGTCGGCCGCGATGATGGCGAAGGCCGCCGAGGTCGGATCGCACGCGCTTTGGCACCAGGTGCCGGTCGACGGGCCGGTGCCCGAGCCGGTGACGGCCGGCACCCCGGCGATCGTGACGATGTTCCGGCTGCTGCTCAATGTGGACGAGGCGATCCGCGACCGGGCGCTCGCCTTCGCGGCCAAGGCCCTGCCGGACGCGGTGTCGGGGGTGCTGGTGGTCGAGAACCACGGCAACGCCGGGTCGCTGCGGCACCTGCGGGCGCGCCGGCATCGCGGCGACCGGTGGTTCGCCGAGCTCTCGCACGAGCAGGTGGAGAAGCTGCTGGAACGGCACGGGTTCGAGATCGTCGAGCGGCGCGGCTTCTCGATGATCACGCCATCTCTGCACGGCAATCCGCTGGCCCGGGCCGCCGATGCGGCGATGCGACGACTGCCGGGCACCGATGGGTACGCGGTGAATGTGCTTTACACCGCTCGTCGTGCGTAGGTGTATTTTGTCCCTTTTGACCGGAGCGCTCCTGCTGGCGGGCTGCTCCGGCGGGGACAAACCGGACAAGCCAGCACCTTCGCCCGATTTGTCCGGCAAGCCCGCCGCCGTCGCCGTCAACCGCGGGCCATTCCTGAGTGGACCGGTCCGGGCGCCCAAACGTGGCGCACTCGTCGGCGCGTGGATCAAGCCGGACGAGCTGACCCACGTGGGCCGGCTCGCCGCGGTCGACACCCTGGAGAACGACCTCGGCCGCCGGCTCAGCATCATCAACACCTACCGCCGCTTCGAGCAGATGGTCGGCACCTCCTCGGACAAGGAGTTCCTGGCCCAGGGCGCGACGCTGATGGTCAGCTGGGCCACCGGGGACAACCGGTCCATCCTGGACGGCGAGCACGACGACCTGATCCGCAAGCAGGCCCGCGCCATCCGCAAGATCCACCGGCCGGTGCTGCTGCGGATGCGCTGGGAGATGGACCGGCCCAACCTGCGGGCGACGATGTGGTCCGGCGGCGACTACATCGCGGCCTGGAAGTACGTGCGCGCGATCTTCAAGCAGGAGCGGGCGAACAACGTCTCGTGGGTGTGGTGCCCGACCGCCGAGGGGTTCATCCGCGGCGACGCGCCGGACTTCTACCCCGGCGACGACCAGGTCGACTGGACCTGCGTGGACGTCTACGCAGGCGAGGTCTTCCGGCCGATCGGGCAGCTCATGGGCCCGTTCCTGCAGTGGGCCGCGCAGCACCCCAAGCCGATCGTGATCGGCGAGTTCGGGGTGGCCAAGGCGTGGGGCTCGGCCGGGCGGGCCGCGTGGCTCAAGGACGCCGCGCGGACCTTCAAGGCCAACCCGCAGATCAAGGCCGTCGCCTACTTCGAGTCCGACCCGGAGGGCAACGGCCCGACCAAGCAGTTCCAGCTCACCGGCGACAAGCCGGCGTTCAAGGCCTTCCATGCGCTGGTGAAGGACCCGTATTTCAATCCTTGACCGGCTCCAGGAACTCGAGCCGGTTGCCGTGCGCGTCCTGCGCGTAGAGCCGCCGGTGGCCCGGAAAGTGTGGATCCCACTCGACCGGGTGACCGGCGGCTTCGAGTTTCTCCGCCAAAAGATCAAGGCCATCGACGCGTACGCCGGGATGCGCCTTCTTCTCGGCGACGAAGCCCGGCACCGGGCTGACGTGGACCTCCCAGCCTCCGGCCCGGAACCAGCACCCGCCCCGGGCCGCCAGCACCGGAGGCTTCTCGAGCTCGGTCATGCCGAGCACGCCGGCGTAGAAGGCGCGCGCCGCCTCTTCTCCGCCGGGCGGGCAGAGGAGCTGGACGTGGTGCAGATCCTCGATCGTGAAGGTCATGCCGCAACAGTACGCGCGTACTGCTAGCGTGCGCGTACCCGCTGGGCCGGCGCCTGGGCGAGCAGCTTGAGCGCGTAGGGCGCGTCGTGGCGCAGGTAGCGGCCGGCCAGCCGGCGCGGCTCCACGCCGAGCCGGTGCGCCCACTCCAGGCCGGTGCGCTGCATCCAGCGCGGCGCCCGGGCCACGTCGCCGGCCACGAAGTTGACCGCCGCGCCGCAGCCGATGAACCAGGCACCCGGCAGGCCCGGCCGCAGCCTGGCGATCATCTGCTCCTGCTTGGGGAATCCGAGGCCGACGAAGACCAGGTCCGGGCGGGCGTCGATCACCTTCGCGCAGAACTGCTCGTACGCGATGGAGTCCTTCTCGAAGCCGAAGTCCGGACACAGCGTGCCGGCCACCCGCAGCCCCGGGCATTCCTGTTCCAGCCGGTCCGCCGCCCGGGCCGCGCCGTCGTTCTCCGGCGCGCCGCCGATCACGAAGATGGACCTCTTGTCGCGGGCCAGCCCGGCCGAGAGCGACCAGATCAGGCTGCTGCCGGCCACCCGCTCGGGCAGCGGCGAGCCGCCCAGCTTGCTCGCCCAGACGAGCGGCATGCCGTCGGCCACGATCAGGTCGGCGTCGTCGAGGTGCTCGCGCGCCTCCGGGTCGACCTGCGCCCGCCGCAGGATGTCGATGTTCGGGGTGATGATCCGGCCGCCCCGGCCACGGTTCAGCGCGTCCCGCACCACCGCCACGACCTCGGCCTCGGTGATTCGGTCGATACCCGTACCGTCCAGGTCAACCCGGTCGAAAGCCTCGATGGGCACCTGTCGCCTCCTTCACGGTTGTTGCCTCGTTATAGGAGCGAAACGAGCGAAGGTGGGCCAAAGTGGCACGGGTGTTATTTCTGGGTGGATTAGGACGTAGCGGGACAACGCTCGTCGAACGTCTGCTCGGCGAGCTTCCCGGGGTGTGTGCGCTCGGCGAGGTGGTCCACCTCTGGCAGCGCGACCTCCGCGACGACGAGCGCTGCGGCTGCGGCGCGCGCTTCTCGGCCTGCGGGTTCTGGCGGCGGGTCGGCGCGCTCGCGTTCGGCGGCTGGCACAACGTCGACGTCGACCGGGTGCACCACCTGCGGGCGGCGGTCGAGCGCACCCGGCACATCCCGCGCCTTGCCACCGCCGTCGAGGCGCCGGAGGAGGTGCACGAGTACGCCGAGTACTACTCCCGGGTGTACGCGGCCGCGGCCGAGGTGTCCGGCGCCCGGATCGTCGTCGACTCCTCCAAACACTCGGCGCTGGCCCACGTGCTGCGCTGGTCGGGCGACCTCAACCTGCGGGTGGTGCATGTGGTGCGGGACGCGCGCGGGGTCGCGTACTCCTGGACCAAGACGGTCTCCCGCCCCGAGACCGACGGCGCCGGGGAGATGACGCGCTACTCCCCCGGGCGCTCGGCGCTGCTGTGGAACGCGCACAACGCGGCCTTCGGCCTGCTCGCCCGGCGCGGGGTGCCGGTGCGCCGCATCCGGTACGAGGAGTTCGTGGCCGACCCGCTCGTTGCCCTGGCCGACCTGGCTTCGTTCGCCGGCGTCGCGCTCGGCCCGTCCGATTTATCCTTTGTGGAGGACGGGCACGCCGATCTGAAGGTGGGCCACAGCGCGGCCGGCAACCCGATGCGCTTCACCGTCGGGCGGGTGGCGCTGCGCCGCGACGACGCCTGGGTCTCGGCGCTGCCGCCCCGGCAACGGCGTCTGGTCGGCGCCGTCTGTGCGCCCATGCTGCGGGCGTACGGATATCCCCTGTCGCCTTCGGAGGTGTCCCGGTGAACTGGCCTTCGGTCGGGGTCGTCATCCCCACCCGCAACCGGCCCGAGCTGGTCCGCCGGGCGATCTCGGCGGTGCGCGAGCAGCGTTACCCCGGCGATCTCAAGATCCTTGTCGTGTACGACCAGACCGAGCCCGACTATCTGCTCGCCTCCACCGAGGGTGTGCAGGTGCTGGTGCTCACCAACTGGCGCACCTCGGGCCTGGCGGGAGCCCGGAACACCGGCATCCTCGCGCTGGACACCGAGTTCGTGGCGTTCTGCGACGACGACGACCGCTGGCTCCCCGACAAGCTGCGCCGCCAGGTCGCCGCGCTGCTCGCCGACCCGGACGCCGAGATGGCGACGTGCGCGATCGAGGTCGAGTACGAGGGCCGGTGCACGCCGCGGCTGGCCGGGCACAGCCGGGTGACCGTCGACGAGCTGGCCCGATCCCGGATGGCGATGCTGCACTCGTCGTCGTTCCTGCTCCGGCGGGACGCGCTCGCCGAGGACGCGATCGGGCTCGTCGCCGAGGACGCTCCGGGCAGCCAGAACGAGGACTGGGACCTGCTGCTGCGGGCCGCGCGCCGGGCGCCGATCGTGCACCTCGACGAGCCGCTGGTGCGGGTGCTCTGGGGGCGGACGTCGCATTACGCGTACGAGTACGCCACCAAGATCTCCTCGCTGCGGTGGATGATGCAGCGCCATCCCGAGATCAGTGGGTGCAAACCCGGCGCGGCGCGGGTATACGGGCAGCTGGCGTGCTGGTCGGCGGCGTCGGGCAACCGCAGCCAGGCCTGGCAGTTCAGCAAGGAGGCCGTGCGGGCCAACTGGAAGGAGCCCCGGACCGCCATCGCGCTGGCCGCCATGACGGGTGCGGTGAAGGTCGAAAACGTTCTTTCGGCGCTGCACAAGCGCGGACGGGGTATCTGAACTCCCATCCGACCGCCCCGCCCACCACCCAAAAAGGGACTGAGGACACACCACTTTTCATCACACCCGATCACACGGTAGTGTTCGGGTGTGTTCGAATTAGTGCGGATCCTCTAGTGCTGGCGCAACAACGCCAGTCCGCCATCCTCGACCGGGTCCGGGCCGCCGGCGGCGTCCGGGTCAGCGAACTGGCCGCCGAGTACGGCGTCTCCGACATGACGATCCGCCGCGACCTCGAGTCGCTGGCCGATCGCGGCCTACTGGCGAAGGTACACGGCGGAGCCACCACGGTGAGCCCCGGCTCGGCGCACGAGCCCGGCTTCGCCGCCAAGTCCGTCCGCCAGCGCGCCGAGAAGGCGGCCATGGCCATGCACGCGGCCGGCCTCGTCTCCCCCGGCGACGCGATCGCGCTCTCGGCCGGCACCACCACGGCCGGCCTCGCCCAGCGGCTCGTCGACGTCCCCTCGCTGACCGTCGTCACCAACTCGATCCCGGTCGCCGACGTCTTCTACCGCGCCGGGCGCCCCGACCAGACGGTGGTGCTCACCGGCGGCACGCGTACCCCCTCCGACGCCCTCGTCGGCCCGGTGGCCGTCGCCGCGATCGGCACCCTGCACCTCGACATGCTCTTCCTCGGCGTGCACGGCATGAGCGAGCGCGCCGGCTACACGACCCCCAACCTCATGGAGGCCGACGTCAACCGGGCCCTGGTCGAGGCGGCCGAGCGCCTGGTCGTGCTGGCCGACCACACCAAGTGGGGCACGGTCGGCATCTCCTCGATCGTCCCGCTCGAGCGCGCCGACGTGCTGATCACCGACGACGGCCTCGAACAGCAGGCCCGCACGCTGCTGGAAGAGACCGTGCCCGAGCTCGTGGTGGTGACCGCGCAGTGACGTTCAAGAACCGTACGGCCATCCGCCTCTCGGACGGCCGGGAGCTGATCTACTTCAACGAGGAGCCGCACACCCACCGGGCCGAGTACCCGGACACGCGGCACCTCCCGCCCCCGCCGCCGGCCTCGCAGCTGCGCTACGACCCGCTCGCTGACGAGTGGGTGGCGGTCGCGGCGCACCGGCAGACCCGTACATTCCTGCCGCCCAGCGACGCGTGCCCGCTCTGCCCGTCGACCCCGGCATTCGCCAGCGAGATCCCGGCGCCCGACTACGACGTGGTGGTCTTCGAGAACCAGTTCCCGTCGTTCAGCGACCGCATCAAGGCCGACGAGATCACTTCGCTCACCGACCTGGTGCCGGTGCGCTCGGGCATCGGCCGCTGCGAGGTCATCTGCTTTACCAGCGACCACAACGGCTCGTTCGGCAAGCTCTCGCCGTCCCGCGTACGCACGGTGGTCGACGTCCTGGCCGACCGCACTCTTGAGATGTCGCAGATCACGGGCGTCGCGCAGGTCTTCCCGTTCGAGAACCGCGGCGTCGAGATCGGCGTGACCCTGCACCACCCGCACGGGCAGATCTACGCCTACCCCACGGTGCCGCCGCGCACCGAGCAGATGCTGCGCGCGGCCGGCCGCTACCTCGCCCGCACCGGCCGCGACCTCTACACCGATGTCCTCGCGGCCGAGCGCGCCGCCGGGGTGCGCGTCGTGGCCGCCAACGAGCACTGGACGGCGTACGTGCCGGCCGCCTCCCGCTGGCCGTACGAGGTGCAGCTGGCGCCGCACCGCAAGGTCCCCGACCTGCCCGCCCTCTCGGACGAGGAGCGCGACGCGTTCGGCCCGCTCTACCTCGACGTGCTGCGCCGCTTCGACGCGCTGTTCGGCAAGCCGATGCCGTACATCTCGGCCTGGCACCAGGCGGTCGTGGGCGAGGGGCGCGAGCTGGGCTACCTGCACCTGCAGCTGTTCAGCATCCGCCGGGCCGCCGACAAGCTGAAGTTCCTGGCCGGCTCCGAGTCGGCGATGGGCGCCTTCATCAACGACATCGTCCCCGAGACGGCCGCCGAGACACTGCGCTCTCTGTGAGATCACAGTTGCTTTCCGGATTCTCTTCCTAGAGGGTCGGAGTTATGGGATTCGCCTGGTCCAACATGTTCGTCACGCCCGAGGAAGACCCCCGCACCGACGGTGGCTTCACCGGGGAGCGCGACACGCTCGTCGGCTACCTGCGCGATCAGCGCCTGACGCTCGAGTTGAAGTGCGCCGACCTGACCCCCGAGCAGTTGGCAGCGCGCGCGGTCGAGCCGTCCCCGATGTCGCTGCTCGGCCTGGTGCGGCACATGGCGGGTGTCGAGCAGAACTGGTTCCGGGTTCACTTGGCCGGCTTCGAGGTGCAGCGCCACTACCGCACGCCGGAAGACCACGACCTCGACTTCAACGGCGCCGTCGCCGACCCCGAAGTGGTGGCCGAGGCCTTCCAGACCTGGAAGAACGAGATCGCATTCGCCGAGGACTACGTCGACTCCATCGAAGACCTCGGCTACGTGGGCGAGGGCGACCTGGCGCTGCGCGAGGTCCTGATCCACATGATCGAGGAGTACGCCCGCCACAACGGCCACGCCGATTTCCTGCGCGAGCGCATCGACGGCCGCGTCGGGCAGTAACTGGCACCTCTTGGGGTGGGGGTCTGTTTGAGCGGGCTTGGCGTGATGGCCGAGCCGGCGTCGGTGTCGGAAGCGGTAGCCACGGATGACCGCGACGGCCGGCACTCATCATTGTTGGCCGCCCTCGATCAACTGCCGGCGCATGGACGGATCTGCCCGGCGGTGGCGGGCCGCGCCCATCGACGGCCCCGGGCCATGGCAGCCGCCCGGCTCGCCCCGGCTCGCCCCGGCCGGCCGCGGCGGGGCGGCGCGGTGCGTCGAATGCGGCGGCGCGGTGCGTCGCCTGCGACAGCGCGGTGCGTCGCCTGCGACAGCGCCGTGCGTCGCCTGCGACAGCGCCGTGCGTCGCCTGCGACAGCGCCGTGCGTCGCCTGCGACAGCGCCGTGCGTCGCCTGCGACAGCGCCGTGCGTCGCCTGCGACAGCGCGGTATGCGGGATGGGGCGTGGGTCTTCCGGGTGTTACGTGCGGCGTGCCGGGCGCGATATGCCGGACGTTTGTGCGGTGGGCTGTGCGAGTCTCCGCTGTGGTCGGCGCCGATTTCGCCCGGCCGTCCCACGCTGAGGCGATCGGTGTTCGCCATTGTCGGTGGAGGCTGTTTAACGGTGTTTGCCGTTGCGGAAGAATGGCGCGGAACAGCGTTGACGGAATGGCACGCACGGCGGCCGAATATGGTCGGCGCCGCGGGTCGGGTGGGGTGTGGTCCTGGTCGGCGGAGGCCATCTGCTCGGCCGTGGCCGGCATGGCCTGCTGGGTGGGTGCGGGCTGCGTGACCTGCTCGGCCGTGGCGGGCGCCGCCGGGGTGGGCTGCGTGACCTGGTTGCCCGCCGGGTACACCACCGGCTGTGCTGGTGAGCCGAGGTCCTGGCCAGTGCGGGCGGGAGCGTGCGGCGGCACCGGCGCCACCGGGCGCCCAGGTGTGCCGGCGCGGCCGGACCAGAGCCGCCGCTCGGCCGCCGTCAAGGGTGAACCGTCGTCACCGCCGTGCAGCCGGCGCAGCTTACGCGCGTGCCGCTCGACAAGCCCCCACGCGCGCTGCCGGGCATGCACGCGGCGGAACTCTTCACGCGCCGGCGAATAACGACGCGCCCGGGTCGGATCACGCATTTCCGCTAGCTGGGACCTGGTGAAGAGCTCCATCTGCCGCACCCCAGAATTATCCCACTCCAAAGAATCCGGCGGTAAGCCCAGAACCGACTTCGAGCATGCCATTCTCACCCCGGAATAGCCGCCGTCAACAATGGTGATATCCGGCCCGACTCCCGACATGCCGGGACAGCCCCATCCGCGACGGCCGCTGCCGCCGCGACCAGGCCGGCACCGGGCGATGGCATCCCCGGCCCGACCACCATCACGCCGTAACCGGTCGCACCTGAAGCCGGTCGGCCAAGGCACCCCGACCGGACGCCACAGCCGAGCCGATCAGCCAGCCGTCGGCCGCGGCAACCGAGCGCCCGAAATATGCACTCATACTCACCGGCGGGTGATCACGGGCGGCCAGCGATGATGAGTAACCGCTCGCGGCACAGCGAGCAGAGCTTAGGGGCGGGGGGCCCGGGACAAGGCCCCCCGCTGGGAAGGGACGGGTCGCGCTGACGCCGGGGGTAACCGAGCGGCGCCCGGGACAAGGCAGCCATCGGTGGGCGAAACCCACAGCTACGCGACCGTCATTTCGCCTTGAAAAACGAGGCCCGTATCCCCCAGTTACGGAAATAAACATGCGTTTTGGTGCATAGGTTTAAAGCTGGACCACCATCTCCCGGTTCTCCCGGAGGAACGCGACGATGGCGTCCGGGGCTGTCGCCGGCGAGCCGGCCTGGAACGGCGGCTGCGGGTCGTACTCGATGCCCAGCTGGACGGCCATCGCCGCCTCGGGGCCGACGATCTCGCCGAGCAGCGTCAGGGCCAGGTCGATGCCGGACGAGACGCCGGCGGCGGTGGCGTACTTGCCGTCGAAGACCACGCGCTCGGCGACCGGCTCGGCGCCGTAGTTCCGCAGGTGGTCGAGGGTCAGCCAGTGCGAGGTCGCCCGGCGGCCGGTCAGCAGGCCGGCCACGCCGAGGATCAGGGAGCCGACGCAGACCGACGTGGTCCAGGTCGACGTGGCGTCGGCGGCGCGCAGCCACTCGTGGATCGGGCCGGGCGTCAACGGCGGCGCGTACCCGCCGGGGACCAGCACGATGTCGGCCGGGGGCGCCTCGGCGAGGGAAGCGTCGGCGATCAGCGTCAGGTAGCCGGTGTCGGTGTGGATCGGGCCGGCCTTCTCGGCGACGAAGAGGACCTCGTTGCCGGGGAAGCGGCTGAGCACCTCGTAGGGCCCGACCGCGTCGAGGGCGGTCATCCGGTCGTACAGCAGGATGTTGATCTTCATTGTTCTCTCCTTCAGAAGCGGCGGCCCTCAGAAGCGGCGGCCTTCAGAAGCGGCGGCCTTCAGAAGCGGCGGCGGTACTCGGTCGGGAAGACGTCGAGGGCCTGGAGGAAAGCGCGGCGCATGGCCTCAGGGGTGCCGTAGCCGGCTTTTCGCGACACCTCGGCGACGCCATCCGTGGTGTCCTCGAGGAGGCGGCGGGCGGTCTCCAGGCGTACGCGATCGACATAGCGACCCGGCGGGACACCGATCTCGGCGGAGAACGCCCTCGTGAACTGCCGGGGCGAGAGGTTGGCGGCGGCCGCGAGGGCCGGCACCGAGAGATCGCGCTCGGGATGCTCGGCGATCAGGCGCTGCACCTCGCGCAGCGGCTCGCGGTGGGCGACCTGGCCGGCGAGCTGGGCGCTGAACTGGCTCTGCCCGCCCGGCCGGCGCAGGAACATGACCAGGCCGCGGGCGATGGCGAGGGCCACGTCGCGGCCGAGGTCCTCCTCGACCAGCGCGAGCGCGAGGTCGATGCCGGTGGTGACGCCGGCCGAGGTGGCGATCCGGCCGTCCCGCACGAAGATCGGCTCGGCGTCGACGTCGACCTTGGGGTGATGGCTGCGCAGGGATTCGCAGTACTGCCAGTGGGTGGTCGCCTTGCGCCCGTCGAGGAGGCCGGCCGACGCCAGGAGGAAGGCGCCGGTGCAGACCGACATGATCCTTTGTACGTCGGCGCCTCGTGACGCTAGCCAGGCGACGACGTCGGCGGGCGGCTCGCGGGTGCCCTCGCCGCCCGGCACGACGAGGGTGTCGGGGGGTTCTTCGAGGGACAGATCGGGCGTCAGCCGCAGGCCGCTCGACGTGCGGACGGGAGCGCCACCGACGCTCGCGGTCGTGACCCGATAGGCGCCGGCGTAGGTGAAAACCTCCAGCGGGCCGGTCACGTCGAGGCTCTGCACCCCGTCGAAGAGGACGATCTGCACGTGGTGACGCATGAACCGATCGTCCCGGCGTACGCGTCATGACCGCAACGACGAAGAACCCACCTTTTGTGCCACCGGGCTTGAAAAGAGGCCGCCGGCGTCACGCCGGCGGCCTCGAAAATCAGGCGAGCTTGCGGGCCAGGTTCTCGTCGAGCGCGTTCATGAACTCGTCGGTGGTCAGCCATGGGGCGTCGCGCGAGATCAGCAGGGCGAGGTCCTTGGTCATCTGGCCGCCCTCGACGGTGTCGATGCAGACCTGCTCGAGCGTCTCGGCGAACTCGGTCACCGCAGCGGTGCCGTCGAGCACGCCGCGGTGCTTGAGGCCGCCCGTCCACGCGAAGATCGACGCGATCGGGTTGGTCGAGGTCTTCTCGCCCTTCTGCCACTGGCGGTAGTGCCGGGTGACCGTGCCGTGGGCGGCCTCGGCCTCGACCGTGCGGCCGTCCGGCGTCATGAGCACCGAGGTCATCAGGCCGAGCGAGCCGAAGCCCTGGGCCACGGTGTCGGACTGCACGTCACCGTCGTAGTTCTTGCACGCCCAGACGTACCCGCCCTCCCACTTCAGCGCGGCGGCGACCATGTCGTCGATCAGCCGGTGCTCGTAGGTGAGGCCGGCGGCGGCGAACTGGTCGGCGAACTCGCTCTCGAAGATCTCGGCGAACAAGTCTTTGAAACGACCGTCGTACGCCTTGAGGATCGTGTTCTTCGTCGAGAGGTAGACCGGGTAGTTGCGGGCCAGGCCGTACCGGAACGAGGCGCGCGCGAAGTCGCGGATCGACTCGTCGTAGTTGTACATGCCCATGCCGACGCCGCCGGCCGGGAAGTCGACCACCAGGAACTCGATCGGGGCCGAGCCGTCCTCGGGCGTGAAGGTCATGGTGAACTTGCCGGCGCTCGGCGCGACGAAGTCGGTGGCCTTGTACTGGTCGCCGTGCGCGTGGCGGCCGATGATGATCGGCTTGGTCCAGCCGGGTACGAGCCGGGGCACGTTCTGCATGATGATCGGCTCGCGGAAGACGACGCCGCCCAGAATGTTGCGGATCGTGCCGTTCGGCGAACGCCACATCTTCTTGAGGCCGAACTCCTCGACCCGCGCCTCGTCGGGCGTGATGGTGGCGCACTTGACGCCGACGCCGTGCCGCTTGATGGCGTTGGCCGCGTCGATCGTCACCTGGTCGTCGGTCTCGTCGCGGTGCTGGATCGACAGGTCGTAGTACTCGAGCGGGACATCGAGGTAGGGCAGGATCAGCTGCTCCCGGATCTGCTTCCAGATGATCCGGGTCATCTCGTCGCCGTCGAGCTCCACGACCGGGTTGGTGACCTTGATTTTCGCCATCGGCCGGCGCTCCTCTCCCGAAAACCATGCTTAGCAGTACGAGCGTACTGCCCAGGCCGTGAAGATCGTCGACCGCCCCCGACCTGGAGTTATCCATATCGCTATTGCCCGTTTTACCTCAGGTTGGGCGGTCGTGGCCTCTCCTCGATGACATCGAGACATGTCGCTATCCGAGAAGCTCAACCAGCCACTCAGCCGACGACTGCTCATCGCCGGGGGCGCGGCGGTGGCGTCCGGGCCGTTGCTGGTCCGGCCGTCTTCCGGGTACGCGAACACGTCGCCCGCCCTCCCGGCGGATGTCTTCACGCTCGGCGTCGCCTCCGGTGACCCGCTCCCGGACGGCGTCGTGCTGTGGACGCGGCTCGCGCCCGCGGCCGGCATGCCCGACCGGCCTTCCCGGTGGAATGGGAAATCTCCCTCGATGACCGTTTTACTCGCGGCCGCCGGTCGGGGGTCTCGCTCGCGCACCCCTCTTTCGGCCACTCGGTGCACGTGGATGTCCGAGGGCTTCGACCCGGCACGGTCTACTACTACCGGTTCCGCGTTTCCGGACAAATTTCATCAATCGGGCGTACGCGTACCGCACCGGCGCCCACCGCACATCCGCGCGGGTTGCGTTTCGCGTTCGCGTCGTGCCTACTACGAGCACATGCCGCTGCGGCGATCGTCGCTGCCGCGCGGGCTCGACATGCAGGCTTACCGGCGGCTGCGGTTCGGCTCGCTGGCCGGCCCGGGATCGCCTCGGTCACGGAGTCGGCTGCGCCCGTGTCCACTCTCGCGATGGGCCCCATCTACGACGTACACGATGACCAGGGTGTCTTCCCCATGCAGCGATAGTTATCCACAGATCTTCAAACGGGCGCGCGGGGTGACCCGCGCGCCCGGCAGAATCTCTGCATGCCGCTCACCCACACCGTCGGCCACCTGACGATCACCGCGTTGGAAGACGCACAGGGCCCGTTCTTCCTCCCCCGGGCCGAGGCGTTCCCCTCGGCCACGGCCGAGCAGTGGGCCCAGGCCGACGCGGCCGATCCGGCCGCCGTGACCTCCGGCGGCGACTGGTGGCTGCGCTTCCGCAGCTACGCGATCCGGTACGGCGACGGCCCGGTCACCCTGGTCGACGCCGGCATCGGCCCCGCCGGCTCGCTGGCCGCCGATTGGGCGCCGGTCCCCGGCCACCTCCCCGCCGAGCTCGCGGCGGCCGGCATCGCCCCCGGCGAGGTCTCCGCGATCGTCCTGACCCACCTGCACAACGACCACATGGGCTGGGCCGTGCCCCACGATTCCCCGTTCACGTCAGCCCGCGTGGTGGTGCAACAGGCCGATGTGGACGTCTACAAGACCAACCGCCACAGCGCCGGCCAGTTCGACGTGCTGATCGAGCCGCTGCTGGCGCAGGGCCGCCTCCAGGTGCTCTCCGGCGACGCCGTCCTGGGTCCGGGCGTGCGCATCGTGGCGACGCCCGGCCACACCCCCGGCCACCAGTCCGTCCTGGTCGAGGAAGGCGACGAGAGCCTGCTGGTCGCCGGCGACCTGGCCGTCCACATGATCCAGCTGCTGCACCCCGACGTGGCCTACGCCAGCGACATGAACCCCGACGAGGCCCGCGAGACCCGCCATCGCATCGTGCGACAGGCAACCGATCGAGGCGCCACCTTGGCCGTCTCCCACCTGGGCGAGGCCTTCCACCGGCTATAGCTCGAGCCGCCGCCACTCGTGGTGGGCGCGCCAGCCATCGTCGCCGGCGCGGAAACGCTGGAGGAAGGCCACGGCTTCGTCCTGGTTGCCGGTCTCGGCGCGCAGGTGCTCGCCCTCGGGCGCGGCTCGGTGTTCCAGGGCGTATATGCCGGGCGCGGCGCCGGCCTTGGGGCCGAAACCGACCTGGGCGTAGGCGCCGTCGGAGCGCTCGAGGAGCGCGAAGAAGCGCTCCTCGTTGAGGCCGCGCACGACCCGCTCCAGCTGGTCGGGGCCCGGGTTGGGCACCGGCGGGAGCGACAGCGTGGTGACGGTCTTGAGCGCGAACGTCAGCGGCGACGGGCTTCCGCCGGCCGCAGCGGCCTTCGCGGCGGGCCCATGCGGCCCCGCGGGCCCATGCGGCTCCGCGGGCCCATGCAGCTCCGCGGGCCCACGCAGCTCCGCGGACCCATGCAGCTCCGCGGGCCTATGCGGCTCCGCGGGCCCACCCAGTTCCGCGAGCGAGTCCAGCTCGGCGAAGGCCTCCGCGTACTCCCTGCGGCCGGGGCTGCCGTCGGGATAGGCCCGCTGCAGCGTGGCCAGCGCCTCCGGCCGCCGGCCCAGCGCGAGCTCACCGGCCGCCACGATGACCGGGAAGCGGCTGGGATATTGCGGGTTCTGGTCGGTGGCCAGCCACTCCGCGCGCTTCGCCTCGGTCAGCGCCGCCACCGTCTTCCGCTCGTCGAGGTAGAGCACCAGCGGATCGAGCAGGTAGCGCTCGACCGGCAGGGCCTCGAGCTCCTCCCGGGCGCGGAACAGCAGCATCGGGGAGGCGGGGGCCAGCGTGTCCAGCAGCCCGGTGTCGACGACGTCGGACTTGCCGAAGGCGCCGGCCGTCGAGCCCAGCAGGCGGATGGCCAGCTTCGCGACCGTGGGGAAGGCGGTGGTCGCGCGCACCGTCAACTGAAAGCTGTCGGGCGCTGCCGGCGGACGCACCGACAGATCGAGCTGGAGGCGCTGACGTCCGCCGTCGGCGACCTTGCGGGTGTAGGTCAGCGCGGTGGCCGCCCGGGTGAAGCCCTGGGCGGCCAGCGCCGCGTCCCACCGGTCGGCGGCCACCTCGCGGATCCACGCGGTGGCCGTCGCACGGTCAACTGTCATCAGAACCTCACGGCACCTTGATCTCGCGGACGTCGACGACCTTGTAATCGCCAGCGTAGCGACCGACCGTCGTCGGGTGGTTGCCCGCCAGGATCCAGTTGTCGAAGTCCCGCTGCGCGGCCGTCCGCGTGGCCGACCCGCTCTTCACCTCGACGCCGATGATGTTGCCGCCGCCGAGGTCGATCGCGCAGTCGTAGAAGCGCAGCTGGTCGCCGTTGCCGCGGACCGCCACCTGCGTACGGATGACGTTGTAGCCCTGGGCGGCAAGGTCGTCCATGACCGCCTTCTCGGCCGCGGCGCCGACGCGCGACGTGCCGCTGCTCGAGACGAACTTGCCGGCCGCGTCGCGGATCGAGCCGTCGGGGTACTGGTAGAGGCCGTTCCCGAGCGGGATCGCCTTGCAGCTCACGTTGTGCACCAGCACCGGCTCGTCGCCGGCGTACACGTAGAACGCGTGCGCGCCGTCGACCGTCAGGTCGTACATGTCCTGGCCGCCGGGGATCACCCGGACCTCGGCGACGGTGACGGATGAGCCGTCGTCGCTGCGCAGCGCCGTCCCGGACACGAGCGACGCCGCGTCGATCCACCGGTCGTCCGACCCGCTCCAGAACGGGTGCTTGCTGGTGGTGTGGATGACGGCCCCGCCCGCGACCACCACGTCGACCAGGTCGGTGTCGTACGTGCGGTAGGTCTTGCTGACCACCCCTCCGGCCACCCGGTCGCCCACCGCGACCTCGGCGATCGGACGGCGGCCGCCGTCGGCCATCAGGACCGGTGTGGCGGCGTCGAAGCTCTGCGTGAGGCAGGCCTTCGTGATGTCCTCGTTGATCTCGGTCTCGAGCTTGATGGCCGTGTTCAGGTCGACATCGACCCGGTGGAGGTCGTCGAACGCCTCGGCCAGCCCTTCGCCCGTCCGAGCCGCGTTCTTGATCCCGACGATCGCCTTGGCCCAGGCGAACAGCTTCTCGTACGGGATGAAGTTGGCCGCGGCCCAGGCGCAGTCGCCGTTGACGCCGTGGCTCTGCCAGATGTACTTGCCGCAGCCGATGAAGTCGCCGACGGCCAGATCGACCAGGTTGCGCAGCGACGCCTGCATGACCTCGCGGACGTCGAGGTGCACCCGCTTGGTCCGGTCCACGCTGAACGGCTTGGTGCCGAGCTCGAGACGCTCGCAGATCGCGCTGGTCGTCCCCTGGTACTGGCAGACCACCACGTTGTAGACGAGCGTCCCGGTCATGTGCACCGGCACGTCGACGTCGCAGGTCGGCTTGGCGTTGCACACCAGATCGCCGGTGGTGACGTTGATGTCGCCGACCGGGGCGATCTCCAGGAACATGAAGCCGCCGTCGTAGCTGGCGATCAGCTGCCGCTGGTCCTCCTGGTCCTGGGCGGCCTTCTCGGCGTCGTCGGCCGCCTTCTCCGCGGCCTCGGCATCCGCCTGCGCCCGGGCGGCGGCCGCCTCGGCGTCGTCGGCGTACTTGTCGGCGTCGTCGGCCGCCTTCTGCGCGGCGTCGGCCTCCACCCGAGCCTGGGCCGCGGCGGCGCGCGCCGAGGTGGCGTCCCGCTCGGCGGCGTCGGCGGCGGCATCGGCCGCGTCCGCGTCGCCGGCGGCCGCGGTCGCGGCGGCGTGTGCCGCCGCCGCGTCCCGTTCGGCCTGCGCGTTCAGGGTCGAGGTGGCGGCCGCCGCCTGGGCCGCCGCGGCGGCGTCGTTCGCCGCTGCCGCCGCCGAGGCGCGGGCGTCCCGTGCCGACCGGGCCGCGGCCGCGGCGCTCGTGGCGGCGTCGGCGGCTGCCTGTGCCGCGATCTTGGCGTCGCCGGTAGCCGCGGCGGCCAGTGCGGCGGCGTTCGCGGCGGCGGCGTTGGCCTCGTCGGCGCGGGCCTGGGCCGCGGCGGTCTGCTGCTGGGCGACGGTAAGCGCGCCCTGCCCGACCAGCACCGCCAGAGCGGCGGCCGAGTCCTTGTCGACGAAGGGCGCGCCGAGCCCGACCGCCTCGTTGGCCGGGGCGGCCACCTCGGCGGCCGAGTCACGCGCGGCCACGGCGGCCTGTGCGGTCGCGTACGCCCGCCCGGCCGTGATCGCGCTCTGCGCCACCGCCGCGTCGGCGGCCGTCTTGGCCTCGCCCGCCTGCCGCGCGGCCTCCCGCATGTCAGCAGCGGCAGCCGCCGCGTCGGCGTCGGCGTTGTTGGCGTGCTGCTTGGCGTCCTTCGCGGCGGCAAGCGCGTCGGCCGCCGCCGAGTGAGCGGTCAGCATCGCCGACCGGGTGATCGCGACCTGTTTGTCGGCCTCGTTCGCCGCGGCCAGAGAGCGCGCCGCCGCGGCGTGGGCCCGGGTGGCCGCCTCGCGGGCCGCCTGGGCCGCCGCGGTGGCGACGTCGGCGTCGTGCTGGGCGCGGTCGGCCGCCGTGTCGGCCTGGTCGGCCGCGGCCTGCGCGTCGTTCGCGGCCTGCCGGGATGCGACCGCCTCGGTGCTGCCCTCGTCGGCGTTGGCCCGCGACTGCATGGCGGCCGCGCGGGAGGCCAGGGCGTCGCGCTGCCGGGCCGCGTTCTCGGCGGTCTCCCGATAGATGCGGGCCTGGTTGGCGGCGCTCTGCGCCGCGAAGTCGTGGTCGGCCGCGGTCTGCGCGTCGGCCTCGGCCTGGGCGCGGGCGGACGCGGCGATCCCTTGCTGGCGCTGGGCGTCCGCGTTGGCGGCCGACGCCTCGGCGTGCTTCTGCTCGGCGATCGCCCGCTGCTGGGCAGCGACCTGACGCTGCTGCTCGGCGATCTGGCGCTGCTGCGCGGCCTTGTTCGCCGCGGTCTGCGCGGTCGCCTTCGCCTGCTCGGCGACCTGCCGCTTGGCCTTGGCGGTGGCCGCGTCGGCGGCGGCGGCCTGCGCCTCGCGGGCGGCCGAGTCGGCGGCGGCCTTGGCCTGGCGGGCGGCCTCCTGCGCGGCGTTCTTGGCGTACTCCGCCTGCATCGCCTTGGCCTGCGTCTGGGCCAGCGAGATCAGCGTGGCGCTGTCGGCGACCGCGGCCTTGGTGGCCTGCACCGCGGTGGCCGTCGCCTTGGCCGCGGCGGCAGCGCCGGCGGCGGAGGCCTTGGTGACCTGGGCCGACTGCTGCGCGTACGCGAGACCGCGCCCGACCGGATAGTTGTTGTCGGTCGCGATCGTGGCGGCAGCGTTCTGCGCGTTGGTGACCGCGGTCGCCTGTGTCTGGGCGTCGGCCGAGGCATTGTTCGCGATGGTCAGCTGCGCGGCCGCCCGGGTCTGCGCGTTCTTGATCTCGTTGGTCGCATACGTGAAGTCGGCAGCGGTCGGCCAGAACATCGTGTCGTGGCCGGTGCCCGTGTTCGAGTTGTCCTGCGAGGACACGAACTGCTGGGTCGTGCCGCCGCTGCAGGTCTGCACGGTCGCCTGGAGGCCGCTGGTCGCCGTCGCGAAGTTCAGGCACTTGTTGGCGCCGACGTTGTAGAGCCGGGTGTTGCCGACCGTGCTCTGCCACTGCCAGTGCTGGGTCGCCTTGCCGCTGGTGCAGGCGTTGAGGACGACGTTGGTGCCGTTGAGGTCGAGGCACCGGTTGGTGCCCGTGTTGATCAGCGTGCCGTCCAGGTAGTTGGCCATGACGCCCGGGCGGAACTTCTGCGCGGTGCCGTTGTTGCAGGCGTACAGCTCGATCTTGTTGTTGTTGGCCGAGGAGCCGCCGGTGTTGTCCAGGCAGAGCGTGGTGGCCGACTTGTACTTGAACGTCATCGGGCCCGACCCGGCCCAGCAGTAGCCGCCGGCGGTGTAGCAGGCCTGCCACTTGCTCAGCTGGCCGGCTATCCAGGACTGTCCGACCGACTCGCCCATCGCGATGGCCGCGGTCTCCAGGTCGCTGTAGGCCTTGATCTGTGCGTTGACGATCGTGCTGCGCTGGGCGGCCTGGGAGTCGAGCTCGGTCCGCCATTCGGCCGCCGCGCTCTTCACGACGTTCGCGAGCACGTGGTTCGGGTCGAGCGGGTTCTCCGCGTCGCACGAGGAGAAACGCTGCTTGAGGGCCTCGACCTCGAAGCGGTACTCGGCCGTTCCCGGGGTCAGCGCCGTCTTGGGGAAACCGCCG
The DNA here is from genome assembly GCF_044454685.1 of Actinoplanes sp. NPDC051513. Classification (NCBI taxonomy): domain Bacteria; kingdom Bacillati; phylum Actinomycetota; class Actinomycetes; order Micromonosporales; family Micromonosporaceae; genus Actinoplanes; species Actinoplanes sp. NPDC051513. Next base: position 259,152 of record NZ_JBITDW010000003.1, on the reverse strand, counting down.
AACTGCAGGAACTCACGCAGGTCGTCGGCGTGGTGGTTGCCGTCGAAGATCGTGCCGTCGCCGAAGACGTCCTGGTCGCCCACCTCGCCCCAGGAGATCTCCTCCTGCACCGAGTGCGGCGCGTCGTCGTCGCCGTTGAACAGGTGCAGCTGGTCGGCGAGCTGGTTGCCCTTGGCCACGGCCTCGTCGGAGGCGATCGGCGCCAGGTCCTCGTAGAGCTTGTCCTCGCCCTTGAAGAACTGATCCACATAGAACCCGGTGATCCCGAGATCGCCGTAGAAGTTCGGCGCCCACTGGAAGCCGGTGACCGTCTCGGTGGGGATCTCGAAGTTGTTCGGGATCGAGTCGCTCCACACGTCCTTGCGGTCGTAGAGCGTGTCCCACATGGCCGACCGGCTCGCCTGGTCCTTCTCGTAGGCGAGCGCGAGCGGGGTGTCGTCCCAGTACCGCGGGTCGCCGGCCGTGTGCATCTGCGCATCCGTGCCGGCCAGCGCGGGCTGGGCGATCTTCTTGATCTCGGGACCGCCGGCCTGGAGCACGAAGCCGAGGCGGCAGCGGTCGAGCCGGGCGTCGGTCAGCCCGTCGTCGAGACGATTCGGAAAGGCCCAGGTGTCACCGGTGTCGGCGTGGGCCGGCGCGGCCGGCGCCGAAATGATGGTGATCGCGGCCAATGCCGCGCAGGCAGAGCCCAGCCAGCGTGCAGCCCTCATGACAAGTCGCCTTCCCCCGTGAAAGCGCTGTAACGACCTCGTTACAGGCAAGCAGGGGTCACCCTAAGGCGATCATGCAATGTAGGTCAATACATCGATCTACTCACGAGTAAGAAAGGGCCGAGGCTCACAGAACCCCGGCCCTTTCCCGACGAAACTCAGAGGTTCGCGACGTCCGCCTGCTTCGCGCGGACGGCCTCGGCGGCCTCCTTGAGACCAGCGACCTCGGTGTCGGTCAGCTTCTCCTCGACGACCTTCTTGATGCCGTCGCGGCCGATCTGAGCCTCGACACCCAGGTACACGCCGGAGATGCCGTACTCGCCGTCGACCCAGGCGCAGACCGGGAGGGTCTCGCCGGAGTCCTCGATGACCGCCTTGGCCATGCGGGCCGCGGCGGCCGACGGCGCGTAGTACGCCGAACCGGTCTTGAGCAGCGCGACGACCTCGGCGCCACCGTTGCGGGTGCGCACGACGAGCTCCTCGATCTTGTCGGCCGGGAGCAGGTCGGACAGCGGCTTGCTGTCCACCGTGCAGCGCGACGGGACCGGCACCATCGTGTCGCCGTGCGAGCCGAGGGTCAGCGCCTTGACGCTCTTGACCGGCACCGCGAGGGTCTCGGCGATCGAGTTGGTGAAGCGGGCCGTGTCGAGCACGCCGGCCTGGCCGAAGACGCGGTTCTTGGGGAACTGGGTGGCGAGCTGGGCCAGCGCGGTCATCTCGTCGACCGGGTTGGACACGACGATGACGACGGCGTTCGGCGCGTACTTCGCGATGTTCTCGGCGACCTGGCGCACGATCTTGGCGTTGACCTCGAGCAGGTCCATCCGGCTCATGCCGGGCTTGCGCGGGAGGCCGGCCGTGACGACCACGACGTCCGAGCCCTCGATCGCCTCGTAGCCCTCGCCGTTCGGGCCGGTGGTGGCGCCGACGACCTTGGTCTCGAAGCCCTCGATCGGCCGGGACTGGTTGAGGTCGAGGGCGAGGCCGGCCGGCTTGCCGTCGATGATGTCAGTGAGCACCACGGTGTCGAAGATGTCGTACTCGGCCAGACGCTGTGCGGTCGTCGAGCCGTAGAAACCGGCCCCTACGACGGTTACCTTCTTGCCCATAGCCTTCTCACTCCAGTCTCCGGGACCACTTTTCCGGACCGTATCAGTCGGTTAACGGCGTATTACCCGCTGGTCTCCCTAACGCGAGGTAAGCCACTCCGCGCGCTCGACCACGTTCGTGAGCAGCATCGCCCTGGTCATCGGCCCGATGCCGCCGGGCACCGGCACCAGGGCGCCGGCCACCTCGCGTACGCCCGGGTCGACGTCCCCGCTGTAACGCCCTTTGCCGTCCTCGCCCACCACCCTGGTGATGCCGACGTCCACCACCGTCGCGCCCGGCTTGACCATCTCCGCCGTGATCAGCCCCGGCACGCCGACCGCCGCCACGACGATGTCGGCCCGCCGGGTGTGCGCGGCGAGGTCGCGGGTGCCGGTGTGGCAGAGGGTGACTGTCGCGTTCTCGGTGCGGCGGGTCAACAGCAGGCCGAGCGGGCGGCCCACGGTGGTGCCGCGGCCGACGACGGTGACCTCGGCGCCCTTCAGCGGCACGTCGTTGAGGCGCAGCAGGTGCACGATGCCGCGCGGCGTGCAGGGCAGCGGGCCGTCGAAGCCGAGCACGAGCCGGCCGAGGTTGACCGGGTGCAGGCCGTCGGCGTCCTTGTCGGGGTCGATCAGCTCGAGGATCCGGCCGGTGTCGAGGTGTTTCGGCAGAGGCAGCTGGACGATGTAGCCGTGGCAGGCGTCGTCCTGGTTGAGCTCGGCGACGACCGCCTCGACGTGCTCCTGGCCGGCGTCGGCCGGCAGGTCGCGGCGGATCGAGGCGATGCCGACCTCGGCGCAGTCGCGGTGCTTGCCCTCGACGTACGCCTTGGAACCGGGGTCGTCGCCGACCAGGACCGTGCCGAGACCGGGCACGACGCCGCGGTCCCCGAGCGCCTTGACCCTCGCCCGGAGGTCGTCCTTGACCGCGGCAGCGGCCGCCTTGCCGTCCAGGATCCTCATCCGACAAATCCTTTTATCCAGAAACAATGGCACCGTACGCCGTGGCGAACTGTGCCGCCTGAGCCAAGTCGATCTTCGCGCCGCTCAGGTCGACGCCCTTCAGCTCGACCCGGTCGAGATCGGCGCCGCGCAGGTCGGCTCCCTTGAACACGGCGTCTTTGAGCCGCGCGCCGACCAGATCGGCCCCGCGCAGGTCGGCCCGGGTCAGGTCGGCGCCCATCAGGTCCGCCTCCCGCAACCGTAGGCCGCCGAGCTTCGCCGCGGTCAGGTTCTGCCCACGCAGCGACACGAAACCCCAGTCGCCGCCGTCGACGGTCAGCGGGCGCAACCCGCAGTCGAGGAACTGGCTGCCGGTCAGCTTGCAGCCGGCCAGCTTGGCGTCGAAGAAGTTGCAGCGCTCCAGCGTCGACTGCAGGATCGCCACCCGGTCGAGGGTGGCGGCGTTGAAGCGCACGTTGCCGAAGGTGCAGTGGGTGAAGACGCAGCCGGTGAGCCGCGCCTCCGACCAGTCGACGTCGTGGAACGCGCAGTCCTCGTAACGGACGCCGACAACCTCTTCCAGCGCCCAGTCCTCGCCGGAATACGTGACGTCCTGAAAGAGGGTCATCCGTGGTAGAAGTGCCGCGTGCCGGTCAGGTAGACGGTCAGGCCGGCCTTGGCGGCCGCCTCGATCACCAGGTTGTCCCGGATCGAGCCGCCCGGCTGCACCACCGCGGTGATGCCGGCCGCGATCAGCACCTCGAGCCCGTCGGGGAACGGGAAGAACGCGTCGGAGGCCGCCACGCTGCCCTTGGCCCGCTCGGCGCCGGCCCGGTCGACCGCGAGCCGCGCCGAGTCGACCCGGTTGACCTGGCCCATCCCGACGCCGACGGTCGCGCCGTCGTGGGCCAGCAGGATCGCGTTGCTCTTCACGCTGCGGATGGCCCGCCACGCGAACGCCAGATCGGCCAGCACCTCGGGCGAGGCGGGCGAACCCGTCGCCAGTTCCCAGTTGGCCGGGTCGTCGCCGGGGGCGTCGATGCGGTCGGCCATCTGCACGAGCACGCCGCCGCCGACCTGCTTGATCTCGGCGGGCGCCGGGTTCCACGCCGGAGCGACCAGCACGCGCAGCTTGTTCTTGCCCTTGAAGATCGCGAGGGCGCCGGCCTCGTAGGACGGCGCGACGATCACCTCGGTGAAGATGCCGTCGAGCTGCTTGGCCATCGCCTCGGTGACCTCGCGGTTGACCGCGATGACCCCGCCGAACGCCGACACCGGGTCGCAGTCGTTGGCCTTGCGGTGCGCCTCGGCGACGTCGGCGCCGACCGCGATGCCGCACGGGTTGGCGTGCTTGATGATCGCCACGCACGGCTCGCTGAAGTCGTTGGCGCTGCGCCAGGCGGCGTCCGCGTCGACGTAGTTGTTGAACGACAGCTCGCCGCCGTGCACCAGCTGGGCCTGGGCGAGCCCGGCCGGGGCGTTCGGATCGACGTAGAGGGCCGCCTGCTGGTGCGGGTTCTCGCCGTACCGCAGCGTGTTCTCCTGCTTGAGCGCGAGGCCGGCGAACTCGGGCCAGTCGTGCGGGTCGAGCGTGGTCGCACACCAGTTGGCGACGGCCACGTCGTACTCGGCGATGTCCGCGAAAGCTCTCGCCGCCAGCGCCTTCCGCTGCGTCAGCGTGAAGCCGCCCTCTTTGACAGCATTCAAGATCAATGTGTACGCCGACACGGCGGTCACCACGGCGACCGAGGGATGGTTCTTGGCCGCCGCGCGCACCATCGCCGGGCCGCCGATGTCGATCTGCTCGACGCATTCGTCGACGCTCGCCCCGCTCGCCACCGTCTGGGTGAACGGGTACAGGTTGCTCACCAGCAGGTCGAACGGCTCGATCTCGAGCTCGCTCAGCTGCTGCCGGTGGGTGTCGAGGCGCAGGTCGGCGAGCAGGCCGGCGTGCACCCGCGGGTGCAGCGTCTTGACCCGGCCGTCGAGGCACTCGGGGAAGCCGGTCAGCTCCTCGACCCGGGTCACCGGCACGCCGGCGCCCTCGATCGTGGACGCGGTCGAGCCGGTCGAGACGATCTGGACCCCGGCGCCGTACAGCGCCTGGGCGAGCTCGACGAGGCCGGTCTTGTCGTACACGCTCAGCAGCGCCCGCTTGATCGGGCGACGCCCCTCGTCGGATGTCACGGGATGCGTACCTTCCTGTTCTCGATGGTCCAGCCTTGGCGGACCAGGCGGCCGGCCCACTCGACGAGCTGGGCGCGCTCGGCCACCTTGATGCGTTCGGTGAGCGACTCTTCCGTGTCGTCGTCGAGCACGGGGACCGCCACCTGGGCGATGATCGGGCCGGTGTCGACGCCGGCGTCGACGAAGAAGAGGGTCGCGCCGGCGATCTTCACGCCGTACGCGAGCGCGTCGCGCGGGCCGTGGATGCCCGGGAAGGACGGCAGCAGCGCGTTGTGGGTGTTGATGTACCGGTCACCGAACGCCGCGAGGAAGGCCGGGCCGACCAGCTTGCGGAAGCCCGCCGAGATGACCAGGTCGGGCTTGTGCTCGGCGACGTGGGCGGCGAGGGCGGCGTCCCAGTCTTCACGCGTCTCATATGCCTTCACCGAGTCGACGAACGTCGGCACCCCGGCGGCGGCCGCGCGGTCGAGGCCGGCGATGCCGTCACGGTCGGCGCCGACCGCGACGATCTGGGCGCCGTAGGCCGGGTCGGCGGCCGCGTCGAGCAGGGCCTGGAGGTTGCTGCCCGATCCGGAGACGAGGACGACCAGGCGGGCGGGCGCGGGGTCGGTCACCCCAGCACCCTATCGCCGTGGGCTCGATCACTACGCCTTGGGTCGGGGCCCGAACGTACGGGCGGCCGCCGCTCCGATGGCCGCCGAGACGCCGATCACCGCGGTGGCGATCAGGCCCACCTGCCACGGGTCGGGGCCGATCGTGGCCAGCCGCCCGTCGCCCAGCGGGCCGCCGGACGCCCGGCACAGAACCCCGAGCACGAGGCCGGCCGCGGGACCGGCGAGCAGGCCCCCGCCCACCACGAGCGACCACGGCGGATCGGCCCGGTCGCCCTCGCGGTTGATCCGCAGGACCAGCAGCCAGCCGGACGCCATCCCGACCAGCACCGGCACCGTCAGCAGCACCGCGCCGGCCGCGCCGATCGGCCCGTCCGGCAGGCCGGCCAGCAGCGGCAGCGTCGGCAGCGGCCCGGCGGTCACCTCGGTGAGCCGGATCGCCGAGCCGGTGCCGAGCGCGAAGCCCGGCCCGAGCAGGTACGCCGCCGCCCACACCGCCGCGTTCCCGCCGTAGGCCAGGCTGAGCAGCGTGATCCCGGCCTGCCCGGCGACGCCGGTGCGGTACGCGGAGATCGTGTCGGCCGCCTGGCCGCCGCCGATCGCGACCGACAGCCCGGTGACCGCGGCGCCGGCCGCGAGCACGAACAGCGCGGCCATGACCCCGGTCCGCAGGCCGGCCCGCAGCGGCGCCGGGGTGCGGCGGGCCAGCGCGCTCAGCGCGTCGGTGCCGCGCAGCGACCCGGCCAGCGCGCCGATCAGGCCGAGCACGAAGAAGTTGATGGCGGCGCGGGCCGGGATGACCTCGGTGCCCTTGCCGTCGACGGCGAGCGCGGCCACCGAGCCGAGCAGCGAATACATCAGGGCGATGCCGAAGCCCACCAGCAGCGCATGGCCCATCCGGCCGGAGCGGCGGGCGCCGATCGCCCTGGTCACGTGCAGGCCGGCCCGGTTGAGCCGCCAGATGATCAGGAAGGTGAGCAGCAGCGGCGGCAGGCCGAGCGGGCCGATCGAGGTGCCGATCGGCACCCCGTGGCCGAGCAGCCAGCCGGCCAGGCCGGCGTGCGCGGCGCCGCCGAGGCCGCCCTGGCCCTCGAGGGTGCGGGCGAGGCCGATGACCGCGGCGACCGGGAGATAGCAGAGGACGGCGGCCCAGAGCGTGGCGAACGCGGCCGCGACCGGCAGCGGGGCGCGGCGCGGTGGTTTCGGCGGCCGGCGCTGGCCGGGCACCTTGACCGTCGGGCGCTCGCCGAGCGCCTTGTCGTCGACGAGGACAGTCTTCTGCCCGACCGCCTCGGTCGGCCGATCAACTGCCTCGGTCGGCCGGTCCACCGCCTCTGTCGGCCGGTCCACCGCCTCGGTCGCGCGGTCGACCGGCACCGTCTTGCGCGCGGACACCTGTGCCGCCTCGGCGACCGCGAAGGGGTCGTCCAAGTCGTCGGGACGGTCGGTTGGGGTCGGCATCGCCGACTACTTTTCCACGCCGAGAGGTCCCCGGCGACGCAGATACGACGGCGCGCCGCCAAACGGGTGGCGGCGCGCCGACGGTTGACGTACCAAAATCAGCTCATGACCTCGCGCATGAGCCGCGCGGTCTCGCTCGGGGTCTTGCCGACCTTGACGCCGACGGCCTCGAGGGCCGCCTTCTTGGCGTCGGCGGTGCCGGCCGAGCCCGAGATGATCGCGCCGGCGTGGCCCATGGTCTTGCCGGGCGGGGCGGTGAAGCCGGCGATGTAACCGACCACCGGCTTGGTGACGTTCGCCTTGATGAACTCGGCGGCCCGCTCCTCGGCGTCGCCGCCGATCTCACCGATCATGACGATCGCGTCGGTGTCCGGGTCGTCCTGGAACGCCTTGAGCGCGTCGATGTGGGTGGTGCCGATGATCGGGTCGCCGCCGATGCCGACCGCGGTCGAGAAGCCGATGTCCCGCAGCTCGTACATCATCTGGTAGGTCAGCGTGCCCGACTTCGACACCAGGCCGATGCGGCCGGCCGGCGTGATGTCGGCCGGGATGATGCCGGCGTTGGACGCGCCCGGCGAGGCGATGCCCGGGCAGTTCGGGCCGATGATCCGGGTCTTCTGACCACGGTCGAGGTTGAGTGCCCAGAACGCGGCCGAGTCCTGCACCGGCACGCCCTCGGTGATCACCACGGCCAGCGGGATCTCGGCCTCGATCGCCTCGACCACTGCGCTCTTGGTGAACGCCGGCGGCACGAAGATGACCGACACGTCGGCGCCGGTCTCCTTCATCGCCTCGGCCACGGTCGCGTAGACCGGCAGCGAGGTGCCGTCAAAATCGACCGTCGTGCCGGCCTTGCGCGGGTTCACGCCGCCGACCACGTTGGTGCCCGCGGCGAGCATGCGCTTGGTGTGCTTGGAGCCCTCGGAGCCGGTGATGCCCTGGACGATGACCTTGGAGTCCTTGGTGAGCCAGATAGCCATTACGTCACTTCCCCGCAGCCGCGAGCTCGGCGGCGCGCTCGGCCGCTCCGTCCATCGTGTCCACCCGCTCGACGAGCGGGTTGTTCGCCCCGTCGAGGATGGCGCGGCCCTCCTCGGCGTTGTTGCCGTCGAGGCGTACCACGAGCGGCTTGGTGACGGCCTCGCCGCGCTCGGTCAGCAGGGCGAGCGCCTGGATGATGCCGTTCGCCACCGCGTCGCAGGCGGTGATGCCGCCGAAGACGTTCACGAAGACCGACTTGACCGCCGGGTCGCCGAGCACGATCTCGAGGCCGTTCGCCATCACCTGGGCGCTGGCGCCGCCGCCGATGTCGAGGAAGTTGGCCGGCTTGACGCCGCCGTGGTTCTCACCCGCGTAGGCCACCACGTCGAGCGTGGACATGACCAGGCCGGCGCCGTTGCCGATGATGCCGACCTCGCCGTCCAGCTTCACGTAGTTGAGGTTCTTGGCCTTGGCCGCCTGCTCCAGCGGGTCGACCGCGGACTGGTCGACCAGCGCCTCGTGGTCGGGGTGCCGGAACGACGCGTTCTCGTCCAGGGTGATCTTGGCGTCCAGCAGGAGCACCCGGCCGTCGCCGACCTTGGCGAGCGGGTTGACCTCGACCAGCGTGGCGTCCTCGGCCACGAAGGCCTGCCACAGCTTGACCGCGATGTCGACGATCTGCTCGGCGACCTCGGCCGGGTACTGGGCCGCGGCGACGATCTCGCGGGCCTTGGCCTCGTCGACACCCTTGCTGGCGTCGATCGCGATCTTGGCGACCCGGTCCGGCTGTTCCTCGGCGACCGTCTCGATCTCCATGCCGCCGGCGACGCTGGCGATGCAGAGGAACGTACGGTTCGCGCGGTCGAGCAGGTAGGAGAAGTAGTACTCCTCCTTGATGTCGGCCGTCTCGGCCAGCATCACCTTGTGGACCGTGTGGCCCTTGATGTCCATGCCCAGGATGTCGGTGGCGCGGGCCTCGGCCTCGTCGGCGCCGTCGGCGAGCTTGACGCCGCCGGCCTTGCCCCGGCCGCCGACCTTCACCTGCGCCTTGACGACAACCTTGCCGCCGAGCCGCTCCGCGATCGCGCGGGCCTCCTGCGGGGTCTCCGCGACGCCGCCGCCCAGCACGGGCAGCCCGTGCCGTTCGAACAGGTCACGCCCCTGATACTCGAACAGGTCCACGTGTCTCCTTTCGCTCGCGACGCCAAGCGCCGGCAAGCCGCACCATTGCGTCCCGACCTGTGTGCGCGGCGGCCTTGTCTGGGCGTCGCCGGCGTGAAGATTGTCCGGCCCGAGGGGCCTTCAATCGCAGACTAGCGACCTGAGGAAGCGCCCTGTAGCGGCGGGTGCGCGGTGTGCAAGACCGCACACCACCCGTCCCACCAGCCCCGCACGCCGTACCCGGCAGGCCTGCTCGCGGGCCCGCCCGGACGCACACCACCCGAAGCACATCCTTAGCTTGCTCCAGGCGGGCGACTCCCGCTCCTCTTCCCGTACGCCCGCCGCCCGCCCACGATCTTGATAACTTCGCGCGCCCCGTCGGGCGATCTTGATTAGTGGCCGCGCGCGGCGAACGCGAGCTCATCAGGGGCCGGGGGCGACGGGCGGAAAAGTCGGACGGCAGCGCGTAACCGGGCCCGTAAGGCGTCGTTGAGTGTGGTGTCGGAGCGCTACGGCGGGCCGAATGCGAAACGGCCGATGCCCTGTCGGTCGAGGGGTGGCGGCGGGGCATCGTGCATAGAGAGGCCGGACGTGTGAGGGGTGCGTCCGGCCTCTCCCCTTGCCATTTGAGCTGCTAGGACACCGGGGTAGTCACATTGGCGCGTACCCATTCGATGATGGATGCGGTGGTCGCGCCCGGGGTGAAAATCCTGGCGACGCCGAGGGCCTGCAATTCGGCAATGTCGTCGGCCGGAATGATGCCGCCACCGAATACCACGATGTCACTTGCGTCACGCTCCGCCAGCAGTTCGATTACTCGACGGAACAGCGTCATGTGTGCACCGGACAGAACGGACAAACCGATCGCGTCCGCGTCCTCCTGAATAGCGGTCTCGACGATCTGCTCCGGAGTCTGGTGAAGGCCGGTGTATACGACCTCCATACCCGCGTCACGCAGCGCGCGGGCCACCACCTTGGCACCGCGGTCGTGCCCGTCCAGCCCGGGTTTCGCGACGACCACCCTGATCCGTGCCTGCATACCGACCCTCCGCGTCCGGCGAACCCCGTTGTCCTGAACGAACGGTAACCCGCCGGGCAGGGCCCGGGTAGTCGGCTCCGGGTAACTGTGATCACCTTGGGTGACGGGAAATGTATTCAGAGTGACTTGACTTTGCGTTTCTCGGCCAATCACACAGCGTGTGCGACGTAGTGACGAATTCGGACATTAGCCGCGCAATACGGACCAGGAACTGTCAGCGAATTGGCGCTGCGACTTGTGACACGCGAGCCGTTTCGTTACCGTGGCTCCCGGCTGTCATCCGGTTAACGCCGATCCGACAGCTCGGACGGGCACCGTTCACCTCTAATTGAGGGAGGCGGGAACCGACCGACGCATTGCCATCGACGGAGGGTTTGTTCGTGCGCCAGCGCTTGTCGTCTGAGCCCGACCGGTATCGCGGCCGTCGTCGCGTACCCACCCCTCCCCGCAGCCGCTACGCGGTTGTCACCACCGCCGCCTTCATCGGCGCCGGAGTGGTCGCGATCGGGGCCGGCAACCTGCCGGACCACAAGGACATCAACCCCGAGGTCCTGCACGGTCTCGAGACCGCGCACGTCGCCGGCGATGCCCTGGCCGCCCGCGACGACAACAACAAGGCGTCCCGTGGCGAAGACCGCGGCTCGGTCAGCAAGACGAAGGTCAGCGCCGACCAGGCCGCGGCCGATGTCTGGCTGCTCCCCCTCGAAGACTTCACCTACACCTCGCCGTTCGGGGTCCGCTGGGGCAAGCTGCACGCCGGCATCGACCTGGCCGCCCCCGAGGGCATGCCCTACAAGGCCGTGCACGCCGGCAAGGTGATCCAGGCCGGGTACTACGGCGGCTACGGCTACGCGGTCACCGTGCAGAACGCGGACGGCACCGAGGTCATCTACGCGCACTCGCGGCGCGTGCTGGTGAAGGCCGGCCAGGAGGTCAAGGCCGGTCAGGTCCTCGGCGAGGTCGGCAGCACGGGCAACTCGTACGGCACCCACCTCCACCTCGAGGTACACGTCGACGGCCAGCCCACCGACCCCATCCCGTTCCTCCGCGACCGCGGCGTCGACATCAAGCTGCAGGTCGAGTCGGTGTACGCCGGCATGGCCGCCGCCGCTTCCTGATCTCTCCCCGGGTCTCATCCCGGGAATGTCCCCGCGCTCACCCCCGGCAAACGGCCCAGCGATCCACGTCACCGGATCGGGTTGCAGTTCGGGTGGTCTTTCTCGTGCCGCGCTCAGCCGTCCCCCAGGACGCGCCGACACGAAGAACGTGCCGCATCTTTCCCGCCCCCGCTCCGGCGGTCGCCATCGCCGGGAAAGCACGCCGCTGTCCCGCGACGCCGCGACCGACCTTGCCCGGCGCACGGCGGCGCAACTCGACCCGGGCGCCCACCGGCGCCGCGCCCCACGCGCCGGCATCTTCCGGCCGGCCGTGCTCACCAGCGAACGCAGCCGAGCAGTCACCCTGACCGCCGCCCTCGGCGCGGCCCTCGCCGCCGGCATCGCCGGTGGCACCGCCGCGGCGGCCACAACCCACCGCACGCCACCGCCACCGCCCACCGCGCCGCCGGTCAACGCCACAACCCCCGCCGCCTCCACCGACCTCTCAGGGCCCGCCACGCCCCTGACCCACGACCTCGCGACGCCTCTCACCCACGACGCCGCCGCGGCCCTCACCCACGACGCCGCGACGCCTCTCACCCAGGACGCCGCCGCGCCCCTCACCCACGACGCCGCCACACCCCTCACCCACGAGGCCGCCGCTGCCGACGCCGTGCGACACAAACCGCGGCCCAGGCCCGTCGCCGTCCCTTCCGTCGCGAGCGTCGCGAGCGCGGCGTGGGTCGATCCCAACCCGAACGCCCGCGTGACCTCCTGCTTCGGCCCGCGCTGGGGACGGATGCACGAGGGCGTCGACCTGGCCGCCCCGGACGGCACGCCGATCGTCGCCGCCGGCGCGGGCGTCGTGGTGCGGGCCGGCGTCGCCGAGGGATACGGCAACGCCGTGCTCATCGATCACGGCGACGGGTTCCTCACCCATTACGGCCACCTGTCGGCGATCGCCGTGACCGCCGGGCAGCACGTGGCCGCCGGCCAGCAGATCGGCAACGAGGGATCGACGGGGCACTCCACCGGGCCCCACCTGCACTTCGAGGTGCACGTGGGCCATTACCAGAACCCGATCGAGCCGACCGCGTGGATGCGCGCCCACGGCGTCGACATCCCCGGTTGCGCTTAGATCTTCTCGATCGGGGCGTGCCGGAGGATCAGCCACATCACCTGATCGCCGAAGTCGATCTGCGCGCGAGCGCCCGGCCCCTGACCCTCGACCGCGAGGACCCGGCCCAGGCCGTACCGCTGATGGTTGATGCGCTCGCCCACCGCGACCTTCGGCGCCTGCGGCAGCTCGCTCGCCGTGGCGAGCTTGCTCGCGTCGATGCCCAACCGGCTCGCCAGCTGCTGCGCTTTCGGCGTGCCGCCGGCAAAGCCGCCGCCGCGACCCCGATCGCTGAAGCCGCGATCGCGGCCGCCGACACCGCCGCCCGTGCCGGACCACGATGTGTACGACCCGGCGGTGCGCTCCCAGCGGATCAGCTCGGGCGGCAGCTCGTCGGTGAAGCGGGACGGCGGGTTGTACTGCGGCTGGCCCCACGCACCGCGGGTGACCGCCCGGGAGAGGTAGAGGCGCTGGCGGGCGCGGGTGATCCCGACGTATGCCAGGCGACGTTCCTCTTCGAGCTCGGTGTTGTCGCCGAGCGCGCGCATGTGCGGGAAGACGCCGTCCTCGAGGCCGGTCAGGAACACCACCGGGAATTCGAGGCCCTTCGCCGTGTGCAGGGTCATCAGCGTGACCACGCCCTGGTTGTCGGGGTCGTCGTCGGGCAGTTGGTCGGCGTCGGCAACCAGCGCGACCTGCTCGAGGAAGCCGGGCAGCGTGGCGGCTGTGCCTCTACCCAAGCCTGGACTATCAGTCGGCGGAGCCTCGTCGCCCTCCTCGGCCTGGGCTTCCACCCGCTCGGTGTACTCGCGGGCGACGCTCACGAGCTCTTGCAGGTTTTCCATCCGGCCCTGATCTTGCGGATCGAGGCTCTCCTCGAGCTCGCTGAGCAGGCCCGACCGCTGCAGCGCCGCCTCGAGCACCTCTTCGGGCGGGGCCGTGCGGGACAGCTCGCGCAGGTCGTCAAGCAGCTGCACGAAGTCGTTGATGCTGTTGACCGCGCGGGTGGCGATGCCGGGCGCGTCCTTGGCGTGGCGCAGCGCCTGGCCGAACGAGATGCGGTCGCGGGACGCCAGCGCCTCGATGCATGCCTCGGCCCGCTCGCCGATGCCGCGTTTCGGGGTGTTGAGCACCCGGCGGATGCTGACCGTGTCGTCGTCGTTGACCACCGAACGGAGGTAGGCCAGCGCGTCGCGGACCTCTTTGCGCTCGTAGAAGCGCACGCCGCCGACGACCTTGTAGGGCAGGCCGACCCGGATGAACACTTCCTCGAAGACGCGGGACTGGGCGTTGGTGCGGTAGAAAACCGCCACGTCGCCGGGGCGGATGTCTTCGCGGTCGTGCAGCCGGTCGATCTCGCGGGCCACCCAGTCGGCCTCGGCGTGCTCGGTGTCGGCCACGTACCCGACGATCTGCTCGCCGGGGCCCTGGTCGCTCCAGAGCCGCTTGGGCTTGCGCGACGGGTTCCGCTCGATCACCGCGTTGGCCGCCGACAGGATCGTCTGGGTGGAGCGGTAATTCTGCTCGAGCAGGATCGTGCGGGCGTCGGGATAGTCGCGCTCGAACTCAAGGATGTTGCGGATCGTGGCGCCGCGGAACGCGTAGATCGACTGGTCGGCGTCGCCCACCACGCACAGCTCGCCGGGCGGAACCTCGCCGCCCTTCTCGCCCACCAGTTCCTTGACCAGCGTGTACTGCGCGTGGTTGGTGTCTTGGTATTCGTCGACCAGCACGTGGCGGAAGCGACGCCGATAGGCCTCGGCGACATGCGGGTGCGACTGGAACAGATGCACCGTCGACATGATGATGTCGTCGAAGTCGAGCGCGTGCGCCTCGCGCAGGCGGCGCTGATACATCTCGTACGCCTCGGCGAGCGCCCGCTCGTTGGGGCCCTTGGCCTTGCCCTTGAACTCGTCGGGCTCGACCAGCTCGTTCTTCAGGTTGGACACCTGGGCCGCCAGGCCACGTGCCGTGTACCGCTTGGGATCGAGGTCGAGCTCGCGGATCACCAGCTGCATGAGCCGCCGCGAGTCGTCGGCGTCGTAGATCGAGAACGTGCTCTTGAGCCCGGCGTGATCGTGTTCGGCCCGCAGGATGCGCACACACGCGGAATGGAAGGTCGACACCCACATGAGCCGCGCCCGCGGGCCCACCAGATGGGCGACCCGTTCCTTCATCTCGCCGGCGGCCTTGTTGGTGAAGGTGATCGCGATGATCTGCCCCGGATGCACATCGCGCTCGGCGAGCAGATAGGCGATCCGGTGAGTGAGCACCCGCGTCTTGCCCGACCCCGCGCCCGCCACGATCAGCAGCGGCGAACCCGCGTGGGTGACCGCGTCGCGCTGAGGCCCGTTCAGCCCCGTGAGCAGCGATTCCGGGTCGAGTCGTCGTTTCTTGGGCGCCTCGCCCTCCCGCACCGCGGGCATGGCGAAGGGGGCACTGGCCTGGGGTTCAGAGGAAGCTCGCATCGCGCTGGCAAGTCTAGGCCCACCCACCGACAAGAATTTCGCCGTCACTCCTCCGCGAGAGGGGATGCGACCGAAACGAGCGTCTGTTTCAATCGGCCCACAACGGCGGTCCGGCCGAGGAGGCGCGGTGCGGGACTTCACGGGGCCGCACTACCGGGCGCGGCACGTCGGTGGAACGATCCTGGCCTTCGTCGTGGCCGTCTCGATCGGCGGGATCGTCACCGGGAAGGACGAATCCGTCCGGGTGATCCCGGCCGTGGCGGCGCCCGCGCCCGCGCCGAAGAAGGACTCGGCTCAGCAGCTGCTGAACAAGCAGGCCGGTGCGCTCAACCGCGGCGATCTGAGCGGTTGGCTGGCGCCCGTCGCGCCGGCGCTGCGCCAGCGATATCAAAACCTTTTCCGTGCGCTGCGCGCGCTGAACGCCACAGTGGACTACCGCGTCGCGGAAGACGGCGACGTGGAGCTCACCTACTGCTTCGCCGGGCCGGAATGTCCCGAGGACTCGCCCCGGATAGCCCAGCGGCCGATCGTCAAGAATGGTCAGATCACCGCGCTGGCCAACCCCGCCGAACCCACCGCCCTGCAACCCACTCCGTGGGAGCAGGGCGACCTCGTCTTCGCCCGGGGCAAACGCGTCACGGTCGGCGCTCCCAAGGCGCTGAAGAACCGGCTCGAGGAAGTGGTCGCGCTGGCCGATCAGGCGGCGGCCGTCGATGACAGATTCGCCGCGTACGCCGACAACCGCCAACCGAGATACCGCGTCTTCCTGGCCACCGACAAGCTGTGGCGAACCTGGTACGGCGGAAAGGCCACCACCTGGGCGGTCGGCTATATGCAGCCCCTCGGTCAGGCCGGCGCCGATGTCGTTGTCAACCCCAGTCGCCTGACCAGCCCAACGGCCTTGAGAGAGGTCATCCAGCACGAGTTGGGACACGTGGCGACAATCAGCGGCGTTCAGACCAAACACGAGGATATGTGGCTGGTCGAAGGGGTGGCCGAGTACATCGGCATGCAGCCGCGGCGCGCCGTCGACACGTACAGCAAAGAGGCCTTGCGCCGGACCGCCCGGCTGAACCTGCCGCCGCTTCGGGACGGGGCGGGCGAAAAGGAAGTCTCCGCCTTCTACGCGCAGGGCCATTTCGCGGTGGATTGCCTGGTCACGAAGTTCGGAGAAGCTCGGGCCATGGAGTTTGTCCGGCTTAAGCTGCGGCTGGGGAATTCGCTCGATATGGCCGCCCGCAGCGTGTTCGGCGTGCCATTCAGAAAGGTCGACGCGGCCTGCGTCGATTGGATAAGCAATCTAGTTGTCACCCGCCGGTAGTAGCGCTCACCTGCGTCTATGCAGCAGGCTGTCGGGAACCTCAACTTGATCGGGAGACCGAACATCATGGACGGACGCCGAGTGCTGCGCCACCTCGCCGCACCCGCTCTTGCCCTTGCCGTTGTCACCACGCTGCCCGCGGCCCGGCCGGCCATCGCCCCAGCCGGCCCGCCGTCGGAGTTCAAGCCGGTCACCGTCTCTCACCAGACGAACCACGGTGGCCAGAACAGCATGGTCAAGGGCCAGTTCCTGAGCTACAACGACTTCCACGGCGCGATCGACCCGCCCGGGGGCAGCGGCGCGGTCGTGAACGCGTCGGGCACCTCGACCCCTGCCGGCGGCGTCGAGTACCTGGCCACGTACCTCAAGAAGCTGCGCGCCGAGGCGAATTCGCAGGGCCGCCAGACGCTCACCGTCGGCGCCGGCGACCTGATCGGCGCGACCCCGCTGGTCAGCGCCGCGTTCCACGACGAGCCGACGATCGAGCTGATGAACGAGGTCGGCCTGCAGGTCAGCTCGGTGGGCAACCACGAGTTCGACGAGGGCGTGGACGAGCTGATCCGCATGCAGCGCGGCGGCTGCCACCCGGTCGACGGCTGCCAGGACGGCGACCCGTTCCGGGGCGCGAAGTTCAAGTACCTGGCCGCGAACACGATCAACAACAAGACCGGCCTGCCGATCCTCCCGCCGATCGACATCAAGATCGTCGGCGGCGTGCCGGTCGGCTTCATCGGCATGACGCTCGAGGGCACGGCCGGCATCGTGAACCCGGCCGGCATCAAGAACGTGCACTTCGCCGACGAGGTCGAGACGGCGAACAAGTGGAGCAACGTGCTCAAGCTGTTCGGCGTCAAGGCGCAGGTTCTGCTGGTGCACGAGGGCGGTGCGCAGGGCTCGGCCACGCCGACCCCGGGCGTGTCCGACTGCTTCAACTTCTCGGGACCGATCGTCAACATCGTCAAGGGGCTCAACCCCGAGATCGGCCTGGTCGTGTCCGGCCACACGCACCGCTTCTACTCATGCTCGCTGCCGAACACCAAGGGCACCTCGGTGGTCACCAGCGCCGGCACCAACGGCCAGCTGATCACCGACATCGACTACTCGATCGACAAGCGCAGCGGCCGGTTCAGTGAGATCACCGCGCGCAACGTGATCGTCGAGAACGGCGTCCCGGACGGCGCGGGCGGCTGGAAGCGGGACGCGTCCGGCGTGTTCCTGAAGAACCCGGAGACGGTCGACCAGGGCGCCAAGAAGATCGCCGACAAGTACCGCACGGCGGTCGCCCCGATCGCCAACAAGGTCGTGGGCAGCATCACCGGCGACATCACCCGGACGAACACCCCGGCCGGCGAGTCCCCGCTCGGTGACGTGATCGCCGACGCCCAGCTGGCCCGCACGACCGGCGACGGCGCTCAGCTCGCGCTGATGAACCCGGGCGGCATCCGCTCCGACTTCGACGCCGAGGCCTCCGCGGGCGGCGAGGCGATCGGCCAGGTCACCTACGGCGAGGCGTTCACCGTCCAGCCGTTCAACAACCTGGTCGTCACCCAGACGCTCACCGGCGCCCAGATCAAGGACGTCCTCGAGCAGCAGTTCGTCGGCTATCAGGGACAAACCTCGACGAAGATCCTCCAGGTGTCCAACGGCCTCACCTACACCTGGAGCGCCTCGGCCGCGCTCGGCTCGAAGATCAGCAACCTCGCGCTGAACGGCACGCCGATCGACCCCGCCGCCACCTACCGGGTCACCACCAACGACTTCCTGGCCAACGGCGGCGACGGCTTCACGCTCCTCACCGGCGGCACCGGCCGCACCACAGCGCCCGGCTTCGACGTCGACGCGCTGACCGCATACCTCGGCGTCAACTCGCCGGTCGCCCCCGGCCCGGCCAACCGCATCAGCACCATCGCCTGACCAATGTAGACAAGGCCCGCCGGAGCGTCACGCTCCGGCGGGCCTTGCGCCGACCAGCGGCTCCAGCCCGTCCAACAGCCGCTGCAGCCCGAACTCGAGCAGCAGGTCCAGGTCGAAGCGCTCGTCGGAGGCGATGAACCGGGCGATCATCGGCAGCCGCCCGGTGGCCAGCACGGCCTCGAGCTGATCGAAGCGGGCGCGCATCCACGCGGCGTCGTCCATGCCGGTCTCCTGCTCGGCCTGCGCCTCCTCCTCGAGGTTGACGGCCGTCCCCCGCACGTAATTGGCGACCATCGCGGCGGCGACAAACTGCAAGGACGGTTTCATTCCGTACGCGTCGAGCGCGCGCATCGCCCATTCGGTGTGTGCCATCGCGTTCGGCGCCAGCAGCGGCCGGGTGAACGAGACGGCCTGCGCGAGCCACTTGTGCCGCCGGTACATGTCCCACTGCAGCCGGGCTAGCGCCTCGAGGCAGGCGCGCCATCCCACGACGGCCGGGTCGAGGCTCGGCGGCGGGGTCGCGCCCATCGCCTCGTCCATCATCAGCAGGACGAGCTCTTCCTTGTCGGCGACGTGCCGATAGACCGACATCGTCGGCATGCCCAGCTCCCCCGCGAGCCGCCGCATCGACAGTCCGGCCAGCCCCTCGGCGTCCGCGATGGCGATGGCCGTGCGCACCACGCGATCCCGATCGGGCGCGGCCTCGTCCGCCTCCCCCGCCACCACGGTCCCCAGCCCCGGCCGCGCCCGCACCAGCCCCTGCTCGCGCAGCGCGTTGATGACCCGGGTGGCGGTCGCCATCGCGACCCCGTGCTCGGCCATGATCTGCCGCGTCGACGGGATCCGCTCCCCCGGCGCGAGCTCCCCGCTCGCGATACGCGCCGCGATCCGGTCCGCGATCTTCCGGTACGCCGGAACACCCATCGCCGCCTCCAGTGCACTAGTGCACCCACTGTAGACCCCTACCGAAAAGAGGGGGGCTAGCACTACCGACCAACCTACTAGTGCATTTGTACGGTGTACCAAACACGCACGGGAGGATAGAGATCATGATTGACGCGGTCCGCCTGGAATCGCTCTACAAGACGTACGACGACACCGTCACCGCGCTCGACGGGGTCACCGCGTCCTTCGCCGCCGGCAGCTTCACCGCGGTGATGGGCCCATCCGGCTCCGGCAAGAGCACGCTGCTGCAATGCGCCGCCGGGCTCGACCGGCCCAGCGCCGGCCGGGTGTTCATCGGCGAGACCGAGCTCACCGCCACCGACGACACCGCCATGACGAAGTTCCGCCGCCTGCGGGTCGGCTTCGTCTTCCAGGACTACAACCTGCTCCCCTCGCTGACCGTCGAGCAGAACGTGGTGCTCCCGCTGCGCCTGGCCGGCCGTCGCGCCGACCGCCGCCACGTCCGGTCGGTGCTCGAGCGGCTGGGCCTCGGCGACCGCCTCGACGCCAGTCCCGAGAAGCTCTCCGGCGGCCAGCGCCAGCGGGTCGCCGTGGCCCGCGCGCTGGTCACCGAGCCGGCCGTCATCTTCGCCGACGAGCCGACCGGCGCGCTCGACATGCGCAGCGCGCGCGAGGTGCTGTCCCTGCTCCGGTCGGTGGTGCACGAGCACGGCGGCACCGTCGTCATGGTGACGCACGATCCGGTCGCGTCGGCGTACGCGGACTCGGTGCTCTTCCTGGCCGACGGCCGCCTGGCCGGCTCCCTCACCGCACCCACCGCCGACGCCGTCGCCGAGCGCCTCGCGCACCTGGGTGAGATCCGCGGGATCGGAGCCGCGGCATGATCTCCGTGGCCCTGCGCAACCTGCGCCATCGTCCGGGCGGCTTCGTCGCCACGTTCCTCACCGCGTTCCTGGGCGCGACGCTGCTGATGGCCTTCGCGTCGCTGCTCGACACCGCCCAGGCGGCCGACGCGGCGAGCGCCGAGTCACTGAGCACCACCGCGAGCGTCGGCGGCGGCTGGTGCCTGGTCATCGTCGCCTTCGCGGTCACCTCGACGCTGAGCCTGGCCGTCCGCCAGCGCGCCGACCAGATCACCCTGCTCCGCCGGGTCGGCGCCACCGGGCGACAGCTCCGCCGCATGATCGTCGGCGAGGCCGCGGCCGTCGCCGTGATCGCCGCGACGGTCGCGATCCCCTTCGGCCTGGCGCTCGGTCGCGTCCTGCTGGAGCTGCTGCGCAACACCGGCCAGGCCGCCCCGTCGGTCGACTACGTGTTCGGCCCGATCGCGTTCGGCGCCGGCTTCGGCGTCACCCTGCTCGGCTCGGTCATCGCCGGCATCGCCACCGCCCGCCGCACCGCGGCATCGCCCGGCGCGCGTCCGGCCCGCCCTCGCCTGCGACGCATCGCCGCGATCCTGTTCCTGGCCATCGGCGCGAACTGCGCGGTGCTCACGGCGACGCTGATGGACGGCAAGGGCATCGACGCCATGCAGACCGCCGGGCAGGCCGGCATCTGGGCGGCGATCGGCCTGGCGCTGCTCGCTCCCGAGCTGCTGCGCCTGGTCACCGCGGTGCTGGGCCGACCGGTCCGGGCGCTGGGCATCGCCGGCGAGCTGGCGGTGCTGACCGTGCACTCCCGGGCGCGCCAGCTGGCCGGCGCCGTGATGCCCGTCCTGATCTTCACGGGCGTCGCGACCGGCACGGTCTACATGCAGGCGATCGAGAACAAGGCTTCGGCGGGCCGGCTCGAGCCCGACTACGCCCAGGACGTCAAGACCCTCAACTACGTGGTGGTCGGCATGATCACCCTGTTCGTCGCGATCATGCTGATCAACACCCTGATCGCCGCCACGGTCCGCCGCCGCCAGGAGTTCGCCCAGCAGCGCCTGGCCGGCGCCACCCGAGGCCAGCTGCTGGCAATGGTCGCCCTGGAGGGCTTCCTGGTCACGGTGACCGGCGCCCTTGGTGGCACCGCGGCCGCGATGTTCACGATCCTGCCGTTCGGCTCGGCCCGCGCCGACCGCATCTGGCCAGATGACAGCCCCACCGCCTACGCCCTGATCCTGGTGATCGCGGCAGCCCTCACGGCAGCAGCCATGATCGGCGCCACCCGCCGCACGATCCAGGGCCCCGCCACCGACGCCGTCCGCACCGCTTAGCTCATGAACCGACGACGCGGGCGTTTTCCACAACGGCCACTTATCCACAGGCCAGCCCGGACGCCAACACGATCACGCGCCCTTTTCCGCGATAATGACGAACGGGGGCTCCCCCTCGGGAGGGCGGGCTCGTGGCGGGCGGGCTCGTTGCGGCAAGCTCGTAGCGGGCAGGGCTCGCGGGCGCTGATCAATGGCGTCTCACGGATCGGACCGATTCCTTGCGGTTCGGTTCCCGACGGGGGCATACTCGGCTCGTGATCCAGCAGGCGCGATTTTTTTACTACGGCACCGGAAGTCCGGCGACCGTAGGCTGCGTCTGAACGACAGACCTACATCAAGCCCCGGGCTTCACCGCCCGGGGCTTGATGCTGCCCGGGCCGGGTCGACCGGGGCGCGAGCACCCGAGGAGCACGACATGACCGCCGACTTGGTGGACCAGACGACCGGCGCGGGCGAGCCCCTGGCCGCCGACGAGATCCGCGCCATGCGCGAGCGCATCGACGAGATCGATCAGGCCATCATCGACCTGTGGCTGGAGCGGGCCCGCCTCTCCCAGACGGTCGGCAAGACCCGCATGGCCAGCGGCGGCACCCGCCTGGTCCTGTCGCGCGAGCGCGAGATCGTCGACCGCTTCCGCGCCGCCCTGGGCCCCGACGGCACCCAGATCGCCCTGATGATCCTCCGCGCCGGCCGCGGCCCCCTCTGACCGACGCCGCCGGACCCACCCGGCGTCCCGAAGCCTGAGCGGAGAGCCCGCGCTTCGAGGTCGGCCGCCTAGCGCGCCGACATTTCCCACTTTTCCGGCAGAGAGTGCGTCCAAGCTGCGCAATGCCAACGGAGAATCCCCAGATCCCGGGCAAAGCGTCGCAGGCGGAACGGACGCGATGGGCGAGCGGGCGCGACAGGCAGGGCCAGGTCGACGCGGTAACATGACCGGGCGGTCCGGTTGGGCCGTGGCGATCGGCGTCGGGAGGCGGAAGCGCGTGACGAGCGACATCCTGGAGTTGCAGCGGGCCTTCACCGAGGCCGATTTGCACGCCGACACCGCACGCCTGGGCGAGTTGCTGGCGGACGACTTCCGCTCGATCGGGGAGCGCGGCTTCGTCCTCGACAAGCAGCAGTGGATCGACCGGCACGCCGAGTTTGCGTATCTGACGGTCGAGGTCAGCGAGGTCGACGTCCGCCACTACGATCGCGCGGCGATTCTGCGATGCGCGCAGCGGAGCAGGGCCACCTGGCGCGGCGCGGAGATGGACCTGAGCGCTCGGGTGAGCCAGACCTGGGTCGAAGGGCCCGAAGGCTGGCGGCTGGCCGGCATCCAGTTCAGCTCGCTGGACCCGGCCTGACCACATGGCCGGTCGATGGCGGACGGCCCGGTGTTGCACTCAGCCGAGGCCCCGCCAAGGGGGCTTTTCCCGACTCGTACGATAAAAGGCCTTTTAGTATCGATGAATGACGTCGCGGACTTCGGCGTAATGGCACGCCGAAGGGTGGGTCGAACGCTGGCGGATCTGCAGCAGCGGCTCGTGGTCGGCGCAGTAGGGCTGGGCCTTCCAGCAGCGCGTGCGGAAGCGGCAACCCGACGGCGGATCGGCCGGAGACGGCACGTCGCCCTCGAGGACGATGTGGTCGCGGCGGCCGCGTAGGCGTGGGTCGGGGACGGGCACGGCGGAGAGCAGCGCCTGCGTGTACGGGTGGGTGGGCTGCTCGTAGATGGCCATGTGGTAGCCGGTTTCCACGATTTTGCCGAGGTACATCACGGCGACCCGGTCGGAGATGTGGCGGACCACCGAGAGATCGTGCGCGATGAAGATGTAGGAGAGTCCCAGCTCGCGCTGCAGGCGCTCGAGCAGGTTGATCACCTGGGCCTGGATCGAGACGTCCAGGGCGGACACCGGCTCGTCGCAGACGATGATCTCGGGGCGCAGGGCCAGGGCGCGGGCGATGCCGATGCGCTGGCGCTGGCCGCCGGAGAACTGGTGGGGATAGCGGTTGATGTGGTCGGGGTTGAGGCCGACCAGATCGAGCAGCTCCTGGACGGCGCGCGAGCGGCCCTCGCGCGGGACCGCGTCGGGGTGGATCTCGAACGGCTCGCCGATGATGTCGCCGACCGTCATGCGGGGGTTGAGCGACGTGTACGGGTCCTGCAGCACCATCTGGATGTTGCGGCGCGCCCGGCGCAGGGCGTGACCGGACAGCTTGACCATGTTCTCGCCGCGCACCATGACCTCGCCGGAGGTCGGCTTCTCGAGGCCGACCAGCAGCTTGGCCAAGGTCGACTTGCCGCAGCCCGACTCGCCGACGATGCCGAGCGTCTCGCCGCGGCGCAGCTGGATGTCGACGCCGTCGACCGCGCGGACCGCGCCGACCTTGCTCTTGAAGACGATGCCCTGCGTGATCGGGAAGTGCTTGACCAGGTTGCGGGTCTCGAGCACGAGGTCGGACACGTCAGACACCGAGGACCTCCCGGATGAAGTGGCAGCGGGCGATGCGGTGCTGGGCTATCCGGTACGCGGGGGGCTCGTCCTGCTTGCAGACCGGGCGGGCGTAGCCGCAGCGCGGGTTGAACGCGCAGCCGACCGGGATGTCGGTGAGCGCCGGCGGCAGGCCGCGAATGACGTTGAGCTGCTGTCCCTTGAGGTCCAGCCGCGGGATCGATTCCAACAGCGCTTTCGTGTACGGGTGAGCGGGGCGCGCGTAGATGTCGTGGACCGGCGCCTCCTCCACGACCTTCCCGGCATACATGACCGAGATCCGATCGGCGACGTCGGCCACCACCCCCATGTCGTGGGTGATCAGGATCAGGCCCATGTTGCGCTGGTGCTGGAGCTCGGCAAGCAGGCCCATGATCTGCGCCTGGACCGTGACGTCGAGCGCGGTGGTGGGCTCGTCCGCGATCAGCACCTCGGGATCGAGCGCCAGCGCCATGGCAATCATGACGCGCTGCCGCATGCCGCCGGAGAACTGGTGCGGGTAGTCGTTGATGCGCTCGCGAGCGGCGGGGATGTGCACCTGGTCGAGCAGCTCGATCGCGCGCTGCTTGGCGTCCTTGCGGGACATGCCGCGGTGTTTGCGGAACAGCTCGGCGAGCTGGAAGCCGACCGAGTAGACCGGGTTCAGCGCGGACAGCGCGTCCTGGAAGATCATCGCGATGCGGTTCGCCCGCACCTTGCGGCGGTCTTCTTCGCTGAGCTTCAGCAGGTCGACGCCGCGGTAGAGGACCTGGCCGCCGGTGATGTGCGCGGGCGGGGTGTCCAGGATGCCCATGACCGCCTGCGCGGTGACCGACTTGCCGCAGCCCGACTCCCCGAGCAGCGCGAGGGTCTCGCCCGGGTTCAGGTAGAAGCCGGCGCCGTTGACCGCCTTGGCCACGCCGTCGCGGGTGCGGAACTCGACGTGCAGGTCGTCGACGTGCAGCAGCGGAGCATGCGGGTCGAGGCCGGGCAGCACGTCCATCTGCGCCTGAATGTTGGTCACGTCGTCACCGCAGCTTCGGGTCGAAGGCGTCGCGGACGGCGTCGCCGAGCATGATGAAGGCCAGCACGGTCGCGGCCAGGAACACCGACGGCCAGATGAGCGGGCCGGCCGCGACGCGGACGTACCCGGTCGCCTCGGAGATCGAGATGCCCCAGCTCACCGCGTCGCCCTTGAGGCCGATGCCGAGGAACGAGAGCGTGGCCTCGCTGGCGATGTTGATGCCGAGCAGGATGGTCAGCACCACGACGTAGGGCGCCATCGAGTTCGGCAGGATGTGCCGGAAGATCAGCCGGGCCGAGCCGGCGCCGAGCATCCGGGCCGCGGCCACGTAGTCCTGGTTCTTCGCCTGCAGCACCGAGGAGCGCATGACCCGGGCCGCGGTCGTCCAGCCCAGCACGCCCAGGGTGACGATCACCGCGAGCACGCCGTTGCTCTGCGGGTCGGAGGACAGGCGCTTGGCCAGCACGATCGCGCCGAGCAGGAAGGGGATGCCGAGCATGACGTCGACGAAGCGGGACAGCAGCGCGTCCAGCCAGCCGCCGAAGAAGCCGGCCGCGAGGCCCACCGTCAGACCGATGACGCCGGCGATCAGCGTGGAGAAGACGCCCACGACGATCGAATAGCGGGCGCCGTAGACGGTCTTGGCGTAGACGTCGCAACCCTGGAAGTCGTAGCCGAAGATCGCGCTGCCGGTCGGGCCGGCGTGTTTGCGGCCGAGCACGCAGTCGTGCGGGTCGGCCGAGGTGAACAGCGACGGCCAGGCCGCCATCAGCAGGACCGCCGCGATGATCACCAGCGCGGCCCAGAAGATCTTGCTGCGCCGCAGGTCGTGCCAGGCGTCGGCGGCCAGGCTCCGAGCCCTGCCACCGGACCCGGCCGGCGCGGGCTGCAGGACCGGCGTCTCGGTGGTCAGGGCGTTCATGTCACTCATAGCGGATCCTGGGGTCGAGGGCGGCGTAGAGCAGGTCGACGATCAGGTTCACGACCAGGAAGACGATCACCAGAACGCTGACGAAGCCGACCACCAGCGGGCCGTCCTCGGTGCGGATGCCACGCCAGAGGTTGAAGCCCACCCCGGGGATGTTGAAGACCTTCTCGGTGATGATCGCGCCGGACATCAGGGCGCCGATGTCGACGCCGATCAGGGTGATCACCGGGATGAGCGAGTTGCGCAGGACGTGCACGCCGATCACCCGCTTGCCGGTGAGGCCCTTGGCCCGGGCGGTACGCACGTAGTCGGCGCGCAGATTTTCCGCCACCGACGCCCGGGTCACCCGCAGCTCGGTGGCGACGACCAGGCTGCCCAGCACGGCCGCGGGTAACAGCAGCTGCCAGAGCGACGCGTCCCGGCCGGCCGTGGCCGGGAACCAGCCGAGCTTGATGCCGAACACCAGCTGGGCCAGCGGCGCGAGCACGACGATCGGCATCGCCAGCACGACCAGCGTGAGGAACAGGGTGGTGTTGTCGAAGATGCTGCCGCGCCTGATGCCCGAGACGACGCCGGCGACGATCGCGACGGTGGCCGCGATGACGATCGCCAGCAGCGAGAGCCGCAGCGTGACCGGCCACGCGTCGGCGAGCATCTCGGTGATCTTGCGACCGGTCAGGGACCGGCCGAGGTCGCCGGTGAGCAGGCCCTTGACGTAGTACCAGTACTGCTGCAGGAAGCTGTCGTCCAGGTGGTAGCGGGCGGTGAGGGCGGTCCGTTGGCTGTCGGTGATGGGGCGTTCTCCGACCAGCGCCTGGATGGGGTCGTCCTGCACCGCGAACATCAGCGCGTACACGACGAAGGTGGCGCCGAAGAAGGTGAGGACCATCTGCAGCAGGCGCCGCACGATGAAGCGGAACATTCAGTGAGGCCTTTTGTGCCAGGGAAAAAAGCGGTGGCGCCACGGTTTCAGATCGACCGTGACGCCACCACCGTTCGAGCGGTCAGAAGTGAGGCTAGTCCGCAACTTCGATCTTGTAGATGTCGACCTTCTGGAACAGGTCCATGGACACGTTGGCGACCTTCTCGGAGTGGCCGAAGACGTTCTGGCCGAACCGCAGCGGAAGCACCGGCATGTCCTGCACCAGGATGTCCTCGGCGTCCTGCCAGTCCTTCTGGGCCGCGGCCACGGTCGGCGCCTCCGAGCCCTCGCGGACCAAGCTGTCGAACGCCGGGTTGCTGTACCCGTAGTAGTTCGAGGAGCCGTCGGTCGTGTACAGCGGGCCGAGGTAGTTCTCCATCAGCGGGTAGTCCATCAGCCAGCCGAGGCGGATGAGGCCGACCTGCTCCTTCTTCTCGACCTTCTTGAGCAGGTCGGCGAACTTCGGCTCGGCGACGCCGGTGCAGTTGACGCCGAGCGACGACTTGATCTGGTTGCACATGGCGTCGACCCAGGCCTTGTGGCCGCCGTCCTGGTTGTACGAGATCTTGATGTCCGACGGGCCGCCGGCCTGCGTGTAGAGCTGCTTGGCCTTGGTCGGGTTGTACACGCAGTTCTCACCGCAGGTGTTCGCCCGGTAACCGGCGACGACCGGGGAGACGAAGGACGTGGCGGGAGTCTCCGAGCCCAGGAAGATCTGCTCGGCCATCTCCTGACGGTCGATCGCCATGGAGAGCGCGATCCGGACGTCCTTGTTCTGGAACTCCTTCTCGTAGATCGGGAAGCCGACGAACGTGAAGGAGGAGCTGGGGCTCTTCTGGAGCCGGTCGCCGAGGTCGCCGGAGGCGGACGCGAGGCTCTCGATCGGGATCTTCGTCTCGACGTCGAGGTTGCCGGCGACCAGGTCGGCGTACTGCGCGCCGAGGTCCTGGTAGATCTTCCAGGTGATGCCGTCGACCTTGGGGATCGTGCCCTTGAAGTCGACGACCTTCTCGACCTGGATCTGCGAGTCGTGCTGCCACTTGCCCTTGATCTTGAAGGGCCCGTTGCCGATCGGGGCGTCGCCGAAGCCCTCGGCGAGCGCGCCGTCCGGCGTGAACGCGGCCTTGGGCAGCGGGTAGAACGCGTCGTAGCCCATCACCGACTCCCAGCCCGCGAAGCCGGCCGAGAGCGTCACCGTGAAGGTCGTGTTGTTGACCTTCTTGAGCCCGGTGAGCTTCTTCGCCTTCGGCTCGGGGGCCTTCTCCGGTCCGCTGCCGTCCGGGTCGACCGACTGCATCTGCGCGTAGCCGTTGATGCGGCTGAAGAAGTACGAGGCGAGCTGGCCGTTCGGGCCGTACGCGC
Source organism: Actinoplanes sp. NPDC051513 (assembly GCF_044454685.1). Classification (NCBI taxonomy): domain Bacteria; kingdom Bacillati; phylum Actinomycetota; class Actinomycetes; order Micromonosporales; family Micromonosporaceae; genus Actinoplanes; species Actinoplanes sp. NPDC051513. The sequence goes on along the minus strand of NZ_JBITDW010000003.1, from coordinate 231,260 downwards.
CGTAGTTCCAGGCGTCGATGTAGTTGTCTGCGATGACCGGTTCGCCGTTGCTGAAGGTGAACCCGGGACGCAGCTTGATCGTCCAGACCTTGTTGGCCTTGTCGTGGGTGATCGACTCGGCGGCCACCACGTACGGGTTGGACTTCTCGTCGAAGCGGACGAGCGGGTAGAACAACGACGACAGCACCTGCGAGCCGTTGGATTCCGTCGTGTTGGTCGGAACCAGGCTTTCGGGCTCGACGATACCGATGCTGATCGTGTTCGACAGGGTCTCGTCGTCGTCCGAGGAGCCGCTGGAGCAGCCGGCCGCCAACAAGGCGATGGCGGCCACTCCGGCCGCCATCTTCCATGGGCCATTCCCACGCATGTGGAGGATGCCTCCTTCAGGGCGCTCACGGGGGTCGTGTGAGTCGCGAGCAACTGTGACACAGCGAAACGGAAGCCATAGGTCCCGTTACCAAGCCGATACTAGCCACAGGCCGATTTGGCATCCTCAACCAGTGCCTTGAGCTGCGATTATTCCCTTCAGTACACACCCTGCGACGCAGCGTCAGACCAGGCGGCGATCGGCCGCCCATCGTGACAATTCGTAACGGTTGCTCATTTGGAGCTTGCGCAGGACGTTGGAGACGTGGGTCTCGACCGTCTTGATCGAGATGTACAGCTCCTTGGCGATCTCCTTGTACGCGTAACCCCGCGCGAGCAGGCGCAACACCTCGCGCTCGCGGTTGGTGAGCTGGTCGAGCTCGGGGTCGGCGACCGGCACGTCGGGCCGGGAGGCGAACGCGTCGAGCACGAAACCGGCCAGCCGCGGGCTGAAGACCGCGTCGCCGTCGGCGACCCGCCTGATCGCGGCCGCCAGCTCGTCGGGCGAGATGGTCTTGGTGACGTAGCCCCGGGCGCCGGCCCGGATCAGGCCGATCACGTCCTCGGCGGCGTCGGACACCGACAAGGCCAGGAAGCGCACGTGCGGGTGGCTGCGGCGCATCGCGTCGAGCACGGCCCGGCCGCCGCCGTCCGGCATGTGCACGTCGAGCAGCACAACATCTGGCTCGCTGGCGGCGATCTTGCTGACCGCCTCGGCCACCGTGCTCGCCTCGCCGATCACGTCGACGTGGGCGCCCAGCTCGGAGCGCACGCCGGCCCGGAACATCGCGTGGTCGTCGACCAGGAAGACCTTGAGACGGCCGCCCTCGGTATCGGTCATCGTGCCGACTCCTTCCCTGCCGTCATGCTTTCTCGGGTGACGGGCAGCATGAGGCGGACCTCCGTGCCCTCGCCGGACGCGCTGCGGATCTCGGCGCGCCCGCCGTGTCGCTTCATCCGCCCGATGATCGACCCTCGGACGCCGTGGCGCGAATCTTCCACGCCGTCCAGGTCGAAACCGGCGCCGCGGTCGCGGACGAAGACGCTGAGCTCGTCGGCCTCGACTTCGGCGTACAGCGAGACGGTCTGGACGCCGGCGTGCCGTGCGGCGTTGACCAGGGCCTCGCGGGCCGCCGCGACCAGCGCGGCCACCCGCTCGTCGCACTCGGCGTCGCCGACCACGACGGTTTCCACGCTGATCGCGTACGTGTCCTCGACCTCGGCGGCGGCCTGCTCGAGGGCGGCCGCGAAGCGCTCGGTCGGCGAGGCGGCCGGCTTGTAGAGCCAGTTGCGCAACGACCGCTCCTGGCCGCGGGCCAGCCGCTGCACCTCTTTGATGTCGGCCGAGTTGCGCTGGATCAGGGCCAGAGTGTGCAGCACCTGGTCGTGGATCATCGCGGCGACCTCGGCGCGTTCCTGCTCGCGGATACGGCCCTCGCGCTCGGCGCGCAGCTGGTTGAACATGCGCCAGAGCAGCGGCGCGGCCACCACCCCGACGCCGAGCAGGCCGACCAGCGCGAAGATCACGCCGTTGACCACCGAGGAGAGGGAGCCGGCCGGGGCGTACACGGCGACGACGCCGATGATGCCGGTGGCCACCAGCACGCCGCCGCCCACGAAGCGGAACAGGAAGAAGCGCCGGTCGCTCTCGGCCACCACGGCGGCCAGCCAGGGCGTCTGTGGCAGGTTGTTGCCCACCCAGTGACCGCGGCGGGACGGGTCGGACTGGTGCCAGATGATGCCGGCGCCGACCGCGACCACCGCGATCAGCCAGCCGACCGTGCCGGCCACACTGTTTTTGAAGACCAGGGCCTGCAGCAGCACCACGCCCAGGCCGATCGCCGCGAACGGCAGCAGCGTGGCCAGATCGCGTCGCGCCGCCGGCTGACCGGTGGGAACCTGTTGCGGCAGGACGGCCCAGAAGGCGGCATAGAGAAGCAGGCCGAGGCCGCTGAACCCGAGGAGCACGACCAGAGCGATGCGGACCGCCAGCAGCGGGACACCCAGATGCTCCGCCAGGCCGGCGGCGACCCCGGCGATGATCCGGTGGTCGCGTGGCCGGTACAGGCGGCGTGTGGGTGGTGTGACGGCGGTGGTGATGACTCCTCCTCGGTGTCGTCATCCGATCGTCACACGTTGCGCCGCCGCGGGCCACGGGGAATGTCCCCCGGTATCCGGCGTCCAGGATCTCAGGGTGGCCTCAGGGTCGTCGCCGGAAGCATCTCAGGCCGCATCCAGGACAGGATCGATGGCATGACCGACGAAGCCGATACCACCGCTTCCACTCCGCCCGGCGCCTCGCCTTCGTCGGGCACGACCGCTCCCCCGCCCCCGCCGCCACCCTTCTCGCCGGGTCCGTCCTTCACCCGCGAGCATCTCGTACGCCCCCGGCAGGGCCGCTACGTCGCCGGTGTCTGCGCGGCGCTGGCCCGCGCCACCAACACCGACCCGGTGCTGTGGCGGGTGCTCGTCGCCGTCCTGGGCATTCTCAGCGGCGTCGGCGTCCTTCTCTACCTGATCGGGTGGCTGATCCTCCCGGCCGAGGGCGACTCGGCCTCGCCGATCGAGTCGCTGCTGGGCAAGGGCCGCTCGGGAATGGCGCCGCTGTCGGTGGTGCTGCTCGGCGCCGCGGCGGTGGTCTCCTTCGGGTTCATCGTCCACGACGGCATGCGGGCCAGCCTGCTCGCCGCGGCCGTCATCGTGGGCGCGGTCCTGCTGATCAAGCGCAGCAACGGGGGAAGCTCGGGGAACACGCCCCCTGCGCCGGATGCGACATTTCCCCCACCGGCCGGTTTCCCGCCGCCGGCGGATGTTCCGCCGACCGCGGCGTTCACCCCGCCGCCCGCGGCCGCACCGGCCGCGGAACCGGTGACGGCTCCCCTGCCGCCGCAGCCGCCTTTCGCGCAGCCGCCGTTCGCGCCGCCGGCCACCGGGTACCGCCCGCCGTTCGCCCCGCACGGCCCCTGGGCCAGCACCCCGCCGGCCTACCAGCCGCCGCAGCCGCCGCAGCCGCGCCCGCCCCGGCCGCCGAAGCCGCCGCGTGAGCGCTCGAAGCTCGGCCGCCTCACGTTCTTCGCGGTGATCATGGTGATCGGCCTGATGGCCGTGATCGACATGGCCGGCGCCAGCATCGCGGTCTCCGCCTACTTCGCGGCCGCCCTGGTCACGATCGCGCTCGGCCTGATCGTCGGCGCGTGGCTCGGCCGGGCCCGCGGGTTGATCGCGCTGGCCATCCTCGTCGCGATCGGCCTCGGGATCTCCACCGGCGTCGAGCGATGGGGCGGCGAGGTCGGCAACAGCGTGTACCACCCGCGCACCGTCGCCGAGATCGCCGACCGGTACGACTTCACCGCCGGCAACGCCACGCTCGACCTGCGCGACGTCGCCTTCACCGACCAGCAGACCGTCACGACCCTGACCATGAAGTTCGGTCAGCTGCGGGTCCTGCTCCCGCCCACCGTCGACACGACCACCACCCTGTCGCTCGACACGGGCCGGGCCGTGATCTTCGGCAAGGAGTACACCGACAAGAGCGTCAGCAACGAGTCGGCGACCGACCTCGGCACCGACGGCGCCGGCGGCGGCACCCTCAAGCTCGACCTGCAGATGGACACCGGCAACGTGGAGGTCATCCGATGAAGCCGCACCGCACCGACGGGGTTTCCCTGAGCTTCGGGCTGATCTTCCTGCTGGTCGCGCTGTGGTGGGCGCTCTCCCGGGTGGTCACCATCCACCTGCCGGCCGTGGGCTGGCTGGTGGCGGGCGGTCTGATCATGTTCGGCGTGGTCGGGCTGTTCGGGGCGATCCGCTCCGGCCGCGCCCCGGCCCCGCAGCCGGCGACGGTCGCACAGCCGGCCGTCACCGAGCCCGAGATCCCCGGCGACCTGCCGCCCGAGGTGCACGCCTCGATCGTGCGGGAGCTCCTCGAGGAGCCCTCCGAGCGCTTCCGCAAAGATCAGGACGAGGCCGAGAAAGACAAGCCTCAGCAGGACTGACGGCAAAGGTCATGAGGCCAGGCAATATGCTCGGCCTCATGACGCCGTACCCCACCGTGTCCAAGGCACCCATCGTCGGCATCGGCAGCACGGCCGCCCGCGCCCTGACCGCCGAGTTCGCCCGGCACAACGCGGCCACCTCGGCGCTGGTCGTCGGCGCCGATCACGCGTCGCTCGTGGTGGCGGCCGCGGTCGAGGCGCTCCTCCCGGGCGACCAGCTCACCCTCGTCGCCGGCGAGCGCAGCACCGCCGACCTGCTCCGCGACCACATCGCCGGCCTGGGCAGCTGGATCGCCGACCGGGTGAAGGTGGTCGACACGCTCGACGAGGCGTCCCCCGCCGACGTGGTGATCGTGGGCGAGCCGGTCAGCGGCACCGCTCAGGAGGTGCGAGGGCTGCTCGACCGCCTCGGGAAGTACCTGAACGAGGGGGCCGTGGTCACGCTCGCGACGCCCGCGACGCCGGGACGTACCGGCGGCGCCGCGGCCGAGCTGTTCCGGCAAGGCGCCCTGTTCGGGGTCGGGTCCGACCTGGTGGTGCGCAACTCGCCGCCGCTGCGGGTGCACAAGCTGCGGTTCACGGCGGCCGACCCCAGGGTCGCGGCGACGCTGGCCCCCGCGTACCGGCCGTCCAGCGTGCCGGTCACCCGGACGATGCACATCGACTCCAACGGGGTGGCGGCCGCCGGCATCGCGCTCGGCCTCGCGGCGCTGGCCCGCAGCGCCCGGCCCAAGTCGAAGCTGTGGCTGATCCCGGCTCTCGCGGCGGCGCCGGTGGCGGCGTTCTTCCGCGACCCGGAACGCGAGGCGCCCACCGACCCGGCGGCGATCGTGGCGGCCGCGGACGGCAAGGTGCTGTCGGTCGAGCACATGACCGACTCCCGGTTCGGGGACACGGAGTTCCTGCGGATCGCGGTGTTCCTGTCGGTGCTGGACGTGCACGTCAACCGGGTGCCGGTGGCGGGGCGGGTCGCCGACTACTTCGTCGAGGACGGCGGGTACGCGAACGCGATGACCGCGGCGGCCGAGCACAACGTGGCGGCGTACACGGTGCTCGACACGGCGCACGGCCCGGTGGTGGTCGCGCAGCGGACGGGCCTGATCGCGCGGCGGATCGTGCAGCGGGCGCCGGTGGGGACGCTGATGGCGCGCGGGGAGCGCATGGGCTTGATCCGGTTCGGGTCGCGGACCGACGTCTACCTGCCGGCCGACAAGGCCGAGCCGCTGGTCGCGGTCAACGAGAAGGTCGTGGGCGGCGCCTCGGTCATCGCTCGTTGGCGCTAGTCATCCGCTGGGTGCCGATCACCGACAGCAGCCTCAGGGCCTCCTCGGAGCCGGGCGCCGCCGTGTAGATGATCAGGCGCTGGTCGCGGTCGGAAATGTCCAGCACGTCGCAGTTGACGGTGATGGGGCCGACGACCGGGTGGTGGAAGGTCTTGCGGAGGGTCGGCTCGGCCTCCACGTCGTGCGACGCCCACAGGTCGCGGAACTGGGCGCTGCCGTTTCGCAGGTCGCGGATCAGCTCCGCGATCTCGGGGTCGTCCGGGTAGCGGGCCGAGACGGCGCGCAGACGCTGGGTGGCGTTGCGGGCGAACTCGTCGGCGTCCGAGACGCCGTACAGCCGGCGGCCACCCGTGTCGGGGCCCAGGAAGACGCGGCGGATCAGGCTGCGATCGCGGCGATCGACGGCGGAGAAGTCTTCCATGAGGGCCGCCGCCAGGTCGTTCCAGGCGATCACCTCGAAGCCTGCGGAGATCACCGTGGCGGCGGCATCGGGCAGGCGGTGGATCAGATCGAGGATGCTCTGCCTCACCCGGCGTGACGGGCCGGGTGGCGCGGGCGGCGCCCCGGCCAGGTGATGCAGATGGTCACGCTCGGCGTCGGAGAGGCGCAGCGCCCGCGCCAGGCCCGCCAGGACCTCGCGGGACGGGTGCGGGGCTCTCGCCTGCTCCAGGCGGGTGTAGTACTCGGTCGACATGTGGGCCAGATGGGCCACCTCCTCGCGACGCAGGCCCGGGGTGCGGCGGCGCGGGCCGGCGGGGAGGCCCACGTCGGCGGGGCTGATGCGCTCGCGGCGGGTGCGCAGGAAAGCGGCCAGCTCTTGTCGATCCACGCTTCCAGTGTCCGCCGGTCCGGGCCGGTTACCCAGGTACCGGCGGTGCCTGGATGGCGGCCGGGGATGGCCGGAGGCTGGCCACATGACATTTCTGCTGGAGAACAAGGTCGCGTTCGTCAGTGGCGCCGGGCGGGGCATCGGCGCGGCCGCGGCCCGGCTCTTCGCCCGCGAAGGGGCGCGGGTGCTGTTGACGGCGCGGACCGAGGAGCAGCTCGAGGCGGTGACCAGCCAGATCCGGTCGGCGGGCGGCACGGCCGAGTACGTGTTGTGCGATCTTGCGGATCCGTCCAGCGTGCGGGCCGCCGTGTCGCGGGCGGTCTCGCTGTTCGGGCGGCTCGATGTGGCGTTCAACAACGGGGCGACGATCACGCCGCCGGGGCCCGTCGGTGAGGTCTCGCTGGGCGACTTCGACCGGCTCTACGAGGTGAACCTGCGCGGGGTGTGGGTCGCGATGGTCGCGCAGATCGAGGCGGGCGCGACGGCGATCGTCAACAACTCCAGCGTGGGCAGCCTGGCCGGGAACCCTCAGCTGCCCGCTTACGGCGCCATGAAGCGCGCGGTCAACAGTCTGACCGAGTCGGCCGCCATCACGTACGGCCCGCAGGGGATCCGGGTCAACGCGATCGCCCCGGGGAACACGCGGACGGAGATGATCTCGACCTGGGAGGCGTCGTCACCCGGTCTGGTGGAGCGGCTGGTGGCGCTCACGCCGCTCGGGCGGCAGGCCGCGCCCGAGGAGATCGCGGAGGCCGCGGCGTGGCTGCTGAGCGAGCGGGCGTCGTTCGTGACCGGGGTGGTGCTGCGCGTCGACGGCGGGGCCCGGGCTTAGGGCCTGTATCGAACAGAAAATGGCCGCCCGGGAAGGGCGGCCATTTCGGAAGCCGGCTGGCTAGACGCGCCTGGCGCGGGCCCACATGACCGGGCCGCTCAGCAGGTAGGCCATGACCACCGCCGCGAACGTCAGCCGCGGGTCGACCAGGGCGCCCACCGCGGGGAGCAGCCAGACCCACGGGGGAAGCTTCACGAGGCGGGCCAGTTTCGCGTACGGGAAGCTCGAGACCATGGCGAAGGCCAGGACCGCGACGCCGCCCAGCAGGACGGTGCCCGGCAGGGGCAGGTCGATCAGCACCGTGACCGCCAGGACGGCCGCCGCCATCGTGGTGGGGACCCCGCAGAAGAACTTGCCGTCCTTCGGGGAGACGTTGAACCTGGCCAGCCGGATGGCGGCGCAACCGGCCACCAGCACGCAGGCCACCGCCGCCGCGGCGGTGGGCACGGTGTGCGCCAGCGACGCGTAGACGACCACCGGCGCGGCCAAGCCGAAGGAGCACATGTCGGCCAGGGAGTCCATCTGGGCGCCGAAGGGGCTCGCCACCCCGAGCTTGCGCGCCAGGGCGCCGTCGATGCCGTCGAAGGCCACGCACGCGACCAGGCAGGCCGCCGCGGGGCGCACGTCGCCCTGCATGGCCAGGAAGATGGCCAGCAGGCCCAGGCTCAGGCTGGCCAGGGTGCAGGCGTTGACCAGCGCGAAGCGCAGGCGGCGGGACGCGGTCTGGGCGCCGGGAAGCAGCGGGACCGTCGTGGCGACCGGCTCGCCGGGCTCCACCGGGGCCGGGGGAAGGGCGAGCAGCGCGGGGGTCTGAGCGGGGTCGGGGCCGGTGTAGATGACCTCTGCCCTGGTGGCGGTGGCGGCGCGACCCGAGTCTCCGGATCGGCGGCCCACCCGCACCAGCAGGGCCTGGCGGGCCAGGGTGCCGCCGCGGCGTAAACGGCCTGCCCAACGGCGTCCGGCGGGACGGGGACTATCTGTCGTACGACGCCGGCGCCAAGGGGTTCTCGGCACGTGTTTCCTCCATGGGATCGGTATGCCACCTGCACGATTGCGGTGGGTTGTGGCCCCCTAACCCGCCGCACGCTCCGTCACCGGAAATGCGGGGGTTACACCATTGCACAGCCGGACGACCTTGGCGAGAGATCGGACGGCGCCCTCAAATACGTGCGCGTGAGTGGGATCGGGTGCTTCTTCCCTCTCCCTGTGAGGATTTTAACTCGCCCGTTCCCCATCGATTCGGTCTACGGCGTCGCGGGCCAGCTCGGTGAGCGCCAGACCGTCGACCGCGGCCCTGGCGAACCACGCCGCCGCGGCGGTGGAGCCCCCGGCCGCCTCGGTCACCAGGGGTTCTGTCGGCACGTCCACCAGTACCCGGAACAGCACCCGGATGACGTGCCAATCGATCGGGACGCCCTCCGGTCCCACGGCCGTGGGGTCGTATCGATGCGAGATGCCCAGCAGACCTGTCACCCGGCCGTGTTGCGACGTCTCCTCGAACAGCTCCCGGGCGAGCGCCTGCTCGGGGGTCTCGCCGTGGTCGGTGCCGCCGCCGGGCAGGTGCCAGAGGCCGGCCCCGGGATAACCCTCGGCGATCCTGGCGAGCAGGATCCGGCCGTCCGGGTCGGTCGCGGCCGCGTACGCCCCGAAGCGCTGCACCCGCTCCGGCCGGAAGATTTCCTCGGATTTTTCGGGAATGTTCGGAAAATCGGCCGGGAGTCCGAGCTGAGCGGCCGTGAACGGCATCAGCGGCAGCTCGGCGGGCGTGGCCCACTCGACCAGGTCGGTCGTGCCGTCCGCCTCGGCGCGCAGGGCGCCGCCCACGACCGTCACGTCGTAGATGATCCGATCGGTGTGCTCGAGGTCGCCGCCCGGCAGGCGGAAGACGTCGGCCGTGACCGCGCGCAGGGCGTCGCGGCGCACCTCGAGGCCGGTCTCCTCGGCGAACTCGCGCACCACCGCGTCGTCGGGATGCTCGCCCTGCTCGACGCCGCCGCCGGGCAGGGTCCACAGACCGGGGAACTCGCTGGCCGAGGAGTTCCGGGCGAGCAGCACCCGCCCGGACCCGTCGCGACAGATGCCGTAGGCCCCCACCCGTCTGATCTTCACGCGATCAGGTTAGTCGGGGCTAGATCAGCTTGGCCTTCCGGAGCGCCTCGGCGGTCACCTCGGTCAGCAGGTCGTCGCCGAGCGCGGCGACCTCCGCGAGCGCCATCCAGCGCGCGTCCGAGGTCGAGCCGCCGACGTCCTTGACGGTCACCTCGGTGGGCGCGTCGACGACCACCCGGTAGAAGGCGCGGACGCCGTGCCAGTCGATCGGGTAGCCCTCGGGGCCCAGCGAGGCCGCGTCGCGGTGGCTCGCCACGCCCAGCAGCTCGATGAGGCGGCCCTGCTGGCCGGTCTCCTCCACGAGCTCGCGGATCAGCGCGGTGCCGGGCTGCTCGCCGTAGTCGGTGCCGCCGCCGGGCAGGTGCCAGCGGCCCTCGCCCGGGTACCCGGGGGCGATGCGGGTGAGCAGCAGGCTCGCCTCCTGGGCGTCCGTGGCGATCGCGTACGCGGCGAAGCGCTGCGCCCGGTGCAGGCCGTCGGGGCCGGGGTAGGCGTAGAACGACGGGAACTCGGGGGCGGGCTCGGGCCGCAGGTCGGCGCTCGCGGCGCCCAGGCCCAGCGCGTCGGCGGTGAACTGGCGGAGCTTGAGTTTCGCCAGCTCGTCGCGGGTGTGCCAGCGGGCCAGGTCGGTGGGGTGGCCGACCCGGTCGATCAGCGTGCCACCGCGGATCGAGACCGAGTAGATGAGGCGGTCGGTGTGGATGGTGACGCCACGGTGCGGCAGCGAGCGCATGTCGGCCAGCACATCGCGCAAGCCGGTGACGGCGACGGACAGGCCCGTCTCGGCCGCGGTCTCGCGGACGACGGTGTGGTTGGGATCTTCACCATGGTCGACTGCGCCGCCGGGGAGCGACCAGACGCCGGGGGTGCCGGAGCGGCTCGAGGCTCGGACGAGCAGCACACGACCGTCGTCGTCGGTGGCGACGGCGTACGCGGCGATTCGCCGAAGTGGTTCCAGTGCGGGGGTCACGGGCGGCAATTCTGCCCGGAATATGTTACCTACAGAAAACGTCTGTCGGATTCCTGACAGCGTGATGACCGTGCGTTATCGCAGGTAAATTGGGTGTTCCCTACCGCCGGTTGCCACTTCGTCACCCTTTGTTCCTCGTCTTGTGAGGCCCGATTTCAGGGTCGTTCTCGGGGCTCTCACCGAGGTCGCCGGGCCCCCGCGGCAGCCACCATGGTGGCATGACTGACGCACCCTACCGCCGCCTCCTCCGCCCCCAGGACGACCGCATCGTCGCCGGTGTCTGCAGCGGCATCGGACGCTACTTCGGCGTCGACCCGGTGCTGATCCGGGTCGCGTTCGCCATCTTCGCCGTGGTGACCTGGGGCGTGGCGCTGATCGCCTACCCGGTCTGCTGGTTCCTCATCCCCGAGGCGCCGGTGCCGGCCGCGCCGGCCTGGCGCGACTCCTCCGACCCGACCTGGGGCCGGCCCACCAGCTGACCCGCAGCCGCCGCCGCCCGCGTTCCTCGATGTGATCGACGTCGATCACATAAGGCCAGAACCCAAAGATCTCCTGCAACGCGGCGCTCAGTCGCATTTCGGTGTCGCTGGGCATGATCGGCCCTCCCTTCACTCAGGGAGACACACCGACGACGCACGGAGGTTGCCTATTCCCACTCGATGGTGCCCGGCGGCTTGCTGGTGACGTCGAGGACGACCCGGTTGATCTCGCGCACCTCGTTGGTGATGCGGGTCGAGATGCGGGCGATCAGGTCGTACGGCAGCCGCGACCAGTCGGCGGTCATCGCGTCTTCGCTGGAGACCGGGCGCAGCACCACCGGGTGACCGTAGGTGCGGCCGTCGCCCTGGACGCCCACGCTGCGGACGTCGGCCAGCAGCACCACCGGGAACTGCCACACCTCGCGGTCGAGGCCCGATGCCGCCAGTTCCTCGCGGGCGATCAGGTCGGCCGCGCGCAGGATGTCGAGCCGGTCGGGGTCGACCGCGCCGATGATGCGGATCGCCAGCCCGGGGCCGGGGAACGGGTGGCGGCTGACCATCTCGTCGGGCAGGCCCAGCTCTCGGCCGAGCGCGCGCACCTCGTCCTTGAAGAGGGTGCGCAGCGGCTCGATCAGCGTGAACTGAAGGTCGTCGGGGAGGCCGCCCACGTTGTGGTGCGACTTGATGTTGGCGGTGCCGGTGCCGCCGCCGGACTCGACCACGTCGGGGTAGAGCGTGCCCTGGACCAGGAACTCGATGTGGCGCTCGGCGTCCAGCTCGCGGGCCGCGGCCTCGAAGGTGCGGATGAACTCCCGGCCGATGATCTTGCGCTTCTGTTCGGGGTCGGTCACGCCGGCCAGGTGGCCGAGGAACACCTCGGAAGCGTCCACGACCTTCAGCCGGATGCCGGTGGCGGCCACGTAGTCTTTCTCGACCTGCTCGGCCTCGCCGGCGCGCAGCAGGCCGTGGTCGACGAAGACGCAGGTCAACTGGTCGCCGACGGCCTTGTGCACGAGGGCCGCGGCGACGCCCGAGTCGACGCCGCCGGAGAGCGCGCAAAGGACCTGCTTGTCGCCGACCCGGGCGCGGATGGCGGCCACCTGGTCGTCGATGATGTTGCTGGGCGTCCAGGTGGGCTCGATGCCGGCGATGTCGTACAGGAAGCGCTTGAGCATTTCCTGGCCCTGCTCGGTGTGCGCCACCTCGGGGTGGAACTGCACGCCGGCGCGCCTGGCCGTGAGGTCTTCGAAGGCGGCGACGGGAGCGCCCGGGGTCGAGGCGGTGACCGCGAAGCCCTCGGGGGCCACCGCGACGCTGTCGCCGTGGCTCATCCAGACCGGAAGGTCGGCCGGGAGGTCGCGCAGCAGGGTGCCGCCCTGGGCGGAGAGCAGGGTGCGGCCGTACTCGCGGGCGCCGGTGTGCGCGACCGTGCCGCCCAGCGCCTGGGCCATCGCCTGGAAGCCGTAGCAGATGCCGAAGACCGGCACCTCGTTGTCGAACAGGGTGGCGTCGAGCGCGGGGGCGCCGGCCTCGTACACGCTGGACGGGCCGCCGGACAGGATGATGGCGGCGGGGTTCTTGGCGAGCATGTCGGCGACCGGCATCGAGTGGGGCACGATCTCGGAATAGACGCGCGCCTCGCGGACGCGGCGGGCGATCAACTGGGCGTACTGGGCGCCGAAGTCGACGACGAGCACGGGACGCGGGGTACTCACCCGCCGAGTTTACCGGCGGACGGTGACCGCCCGGACGTTGCCCGCCCTGTCGTAGGCACGGACCACGACGGTCTTCGCCTTCTTCGGGATGCCGAACCAGCGCAGGTAGCCGGCGTAGCGCGAGGTGACCTTGCCGTTGACCACCAGCTCGAGCCGGGCGATGCCGGAGGCGTCGGTGGCGCGGGCCGTCACCGAGGCGGCGCGGGGATAGACCGTGACCGCGGGCACGGTGTTGTCGGCGCGGACATAGCGACGGACCAGGGTCATGTTGCCGGCGCGGTCGTACGCGCGCAGGTCCAGCGGAACGTTGCCGGTCATGGATGCGGAGTTCCAGCGGAACGAGTACGGCGCGGTCGTGTCGGTGGCGATGAGCTTGCCGCCCGCGTACAGCTGAACTCGCTGAACCCCATGCTGATCCGCCGCGGCCGCGGTGACGGTGACCACTCCCCTGGCTCGCGTGGGTGTCGCGCCGAAGGCGACAGCCGGCTTCGTCTGGTCGCCGGTGTACGGCAGGGCAGCCAGCGAGCGCAAGGCGTCGACCCGGCCGCCGGTCAGCGCCTTGCGGATCACCGCGGCGGACGGCGCGGGGTCGGTCGAGGCGAGCAGGCCCGCGACACCGGCGACGAAGGGGGTCGCCGATGAGGTGCCGCAGTACTGGCCGATCGCGCCGTCGGGCCGCTGGGCGGGATTGCAGCCGGGGGCGGTCACGTCGACCCAGCTCGAGCCGTAGTTGGACCAGGAGTACCGGCGGTCCCGCTCGTCGACGCCGCCGACAGAGAGCACCGACGGGATGGCCGCGGGGTAATGCGGCTGCGGCGAGCCCTGGTTGCCGGCCGCGGCCACGACGAGCGAGCCCTTCGCGTCGGCGTAGGTGACCGCGTCGCGCAGGAGCTTGCTGTCGTCGGCGCCGCCCAGGGAGAGGCTGATGATGGTGGCGCCCTGGTCGGCGGCGTACCGGATGCCCTCGGCGATCTTGTCGTAGCCGCCGTTGCCCTTCGCGTCGAGGACCTTGACCGGCAGGATCCGGCAGTACCAGCAGACGCCGGCGACGCCGGTCTTGTTGTAGCCCGAGGCGGCGGCGACGCCGGCGGCCATCGTGCCGTGGCCGTTGTCGTCGGCGGGATCGTCGTCGTCGTTGACGAAGTCGTGGCCGGTCAGCATGCGCGGGGCCAGGTCGGGCAGGCGGGTGACGCCGGTGTCGACGATCGCGATGGTGACCCGGGCGTTGCCGCGGCCGGACGACCAGGCCTCGTTGACGTGGGTGCGGACGATGCCCCACTGGCCGGAGTAACCGGGGTCGTCGGGGCGGATGGCGTCGGCGTGCGCGACGGGGGTGGCCGCGAGCAGAAGACTCAGAAGTGCGCGCATCGACCCGCCCCCGTGACGTGAAAGAAGCCGGCCATGGTGGCCGGCTCCCTCACCTTCGGTTTGCGGTCAGATCTTTACGGTTCTTCGCAGTTGCAACCGGGTTGCCGTGGCGACCGCCGGATCATGAGGCATTGAGCGAGTGGATGGCGTCCTCTACTGTTCCGCTGTGCGGAACCGGAAGTTGTCGTGGTGGATCGTCGGTGCGGTCGTGGTCGTGCTTCTGGGCGGCGGCGGGATCGCCCTGGCCGTCGCACGCAAGCCGGCGCGCACCGAGCCACAGGCCGCGCCGCCGGCGTCGCCATCCGCCGTGCCGACCACGGAAAGCCCGTCACCGGCGCCGCCCCCGTCGCCCGGCGCGGACATCACCGGGCCCCTCGACCTCGTGCTGCTGGGCGTCGACACCCGGGTGAGCGTCCCGGACTGGGAGCCGCACTCCGACACGATCATGCTGTTGCACGTCGAGCCGGGACTGAAGAAGGCCTATCTCTACTCGCTGCCGCGCGACCTGCGGGTCAAGATGCCGGCGTTCGCCAAGGCCGGGTTCGGCGGCGGGACGTTCAAGCTGACCGAGGCGATGAGCCGGGGATCACGGGTTCCGGGGTCCAAGAAGCACAGTGTGCAGCAGGGCTACGCGCTGCTCACGAAGACGCTCACCGCGTACACCGGGATCAAGCAGTTCCAGGCCGGGGCGATCCTCAACTTCGGCGGGCTCGACAAATTGGTCGACGAGCTCGGCGGCGTCGACATGGTCGTCGACCAGAAGGTGAAGTCGCACCACCGCAAGCCGGACGGGTCGACCCGGCCGCTCAAGCCGGGCGGCGGCGACTACCTCGGCCCGCAGGCCGTCTACCAGCCGGGCAAGCGGCACTTCGTGGGGTGGCAGGCGATCGACTACGCGCGGCAGCGGTACGGCCTGCCCGACGGCGACTACGACCGCACCCGTCACCAGCGGCAGCTCGTGCGGGCGATCCTCGGCAAGGCGCTCGGCCAGGGCCTCGCCGACAATCCGGACAAGTTGCAATCGGTGATCTCCGCCCTCGGGGACGCGCTGGTGTACCTGGGCGGACGGACGCCGCTGGAGTACGCGTACGCGTTGCGCTCTTTGCGGCCGGAAGCGATCACGCTGGTGCAGCTTCCGGGCAGCGGGGTCGGCAGCGGCGGCTCCTACCTCGGGGAGCAGCTCACCGCCGAGAGCAAGGGCTTCCTCCAGGCCGTGGCGAAGCGGCAGATCGCGCCCTACCTCGCCAAGCACCCCAAGCTGATCAATAAGTAGGCGCCTTCTTGCCGTACAGCCAGGCCCGGAAGAACGTGTCGAGGTCCTGGCCCGAGATCGTCTCGGCCAGCGTGATCAGGTCGGCGGTGTCCACGTTGCCGTCGCGGTGCTCGCTGGTCCAGGTGGTGAGCAGCTTGCCGAAGGCCGCGTCGCCGATCTTCAGGCGCAGCGCATACACGGTCATGCCGCCGCGGTCGTAGACGGCGCTGCCGAACAGGTGCGCGACGCCGGGGTCGCCGGGCGCCTGGGTCCAGTCGAAGCCGGCGTACGTGCGCTCGAAGTTGTCCTTGATGGACTCGGTGCCCTCGTGCTCCTGCCACAGCCACTCGGCGTAGGTGGCGAAGCCCTCGTTGAGCCAGATGTCCTGCCAGCGCTCGAGCGCGACGCTGTCGCCGAACCACTGGTGGGCCAGCTCGTGCGCGACGACGGTGGGGTTGGGATCGGAACTGAAGAACCCCTGGCCGTACGTGGGCCGGGACTGCGTTTCCAGCGCGTAGTGGATCCGGTTGTCGTCGACGACGATCCCGCCGTACGAGTCGAAAGGGTACGGTCCGAACTTGGTGGCCAGGAAGTCCGCGATCTCGCCGGTGCGGGCCATCGACTTCGCGGCCGGCCCGGTGGCGGGCAGCGACGCGGGCACCGCGGTGACCATCGGCTTGCCGTCGTGGGTGGTCGTGGTGACCCGGTACTTGCCGATGACCACAGTGGAGAGGTAGCTGGCCAGCGGCGAGCTCTCGGTCCAGCGCCAGGTCGTCCAGCCGCCGGCGCTGTTGCGCGGCCCGGGCACGCCGATGCTGAGCGCGGTCAGGCCGTCGGGGACGGTGATCGCGAGGGCGAACGTGGCCTTGTCGGAAGGGTGGTCGTTGACCGGGAACCAGGTGCTCGCCGATTCGGGCTGGCCCAGGGCGAGGGCGCCGTCGGTGCCGCTGCTCAGCCAGCCGCCGTCGCCGAGGGTCTTGTTCGCCAGCTGGCCCGGGGTGCCGCCGTAGTCGATGACGACGGTGAAGGTCTTCCCGATGCGCAGGCCGGTCGCCGGGGTGATGACCAGCTCGTTGCCGTCGTCCTTCGCCGCCGCGGCCGCACCGTCCACGGTCACCTTGGAGGCGGTCAGGTGCGCGAGGTCCAGGTCGAACCGGGACAGATCCTGGGTCGCGGCGGCCGTGATCGTGGCGGTGCCGGTGAGCTCGCGCTTGGCCGGGTCGTATCTGACCTTCAGGTCGTATCCCGAAACGTCGTAGCCGCCGTTGCCGTAGGTCGGGAAGTACGCGTCACCGGCGCCCGGCGCGCCGGGCGCGAAGTTGACGCTGGGCGGGGCGGCGGGCGACGGATGGCCCGCCGAGCACCCGCCCAGCAAAAGCACAGCAACCAGACATCCCGCACGCCTCATGCGCCGAGAGTATCCAGTGAGGGTTATTCACGACGGTGGAGACCACGTCGCCTACCTCGCCCTTGCTGCAACTTGAGGAAGGTCGTGAATAACCCTCAGTGATTACCGGTCGAGGACCAACGCCACCTTCTGGAACTCCTTGACGTCGCGGTACCCGCACTTGGCCATCGCCCGTTTGAGACCGCCGAACAGGTTCAGCTGGCCGTCGGGCCGGTCGGCCGGGCCGTACAGCAGCTCCTCCAGCGTCCCGTCCGGCTCGCCGGCGATGCAGAAACCGCCGCGCGGCAGCGACGGGTGGCTCGCCGACGAGTGCCACCAGGCGCCACCGGCCGGCGCGCCCTCGGCCAGCGACAGCGGCTCGCCGAGCATCACCGCGTCGGCGCCGCAGCCGATCGCCTTCGCGATGTCGCCCGATGTGCTGATCCCGCCGTCGGCGATCAGGTGAACGTAGCGGCCGCCGGTCTCGTCCAGGTAGTCGCGGCGGGCGGCCGCGGCGTCGGCGATCGCGGTGGCCATCGGCACCCGGATGCCCAGGACCGTGTCGGTGGTCGACCACTCGTCGGCGCCCACGCCCACGATCACGCCGGCCGCGCCGGTACGCATAAGGTGCAGCGCTGTCTTGTAGTCGGTGCAACCGCCGACGATGACCGGCAGGTCGAGGTCGGCGATGAACTCCTTCAGGTTGAGCGGCTCGTCGGTCACCGAGACGTGCTCGGCGCTGACCAGGGTGCCCTGGATGACCAGCAGGTCGATGCCGGCGTCGAGCACCACCGGGGCGAGCGCGAGCGTGTGCTGCGGCGACACCCGGACGGCGACGGTGACGCCGCCCTCCCGCATCGTCTTGACCCGCTCGGCGATCAGTTCCGGCCTGATCGGCTCGGCGTACACCTCCTGGAGGCGCTTGGTGGCGTCGGCGTCCTCGCCGAGCGACGCCAGCTCCTCCAGGATCTTGGTGGGGTCCTCGTAGCGCGTCCACAGGCCCTCGGCGTTGAGCACGCCCAGGCCGCCGAGGCGGCCCAGGGCGACCGCTGATTCCGGGCTCATCGTGGCGTCGGACGGATGGGCGACGCAGGGAATCTTGAAGGGGTACGCGTCGACGCGCCACTCGGTGGACACGTCATCCACGTCGCGGGTGCGCCGGCTCGGGACGATGGCAATGTCGTCCAGGTGGTAACCGCGCTGAGCGGTCTTGCCGAGACCGATCTCCACGACGTCACGCATCTCTTCAGTCCTTGTTAGCGGGAGTGATAATTCGGAGCTTCGACCGTCATCTGGATGTCGTGCGGGTGGCTCTCCTTCAGACCGGCAGCGGTAATCCTGATGAGCTGGCCACGCTCCTGCAAGTCCGGAATGGTCTCGGCGCCCGCGTAGCCCATGGCCAGCCGCACGCCGCCGACGAGCTGGGCGAGCACCCGCGACAGCGGCCCGCGGTACGGCACCTGGCCCTCGACGCCCTCGGGAACGAGCTTCTCCTCGGGCACGTCGTGCTGGAAGTAGCGATCCTTCGAGTACGACTTCGCCTGGCCGCGGGACTGCATCGCGCCGAGCGAGCCCATGCCGCGGTACTGCTTGTACTGCTTGCCGTTCACGAAGATCAGGTCGCCGGGGCTCTCTTCCGAGCCGGCCAGCAGCCCGCCCAGCATCACGGTCTCGGCCCCGGCCACGAGCGCCTTGGCGATGTCGCCGGAGTACTGGATGCCGCCGTCGGCGATCACCGGGACGCCGGCCGGGCGGCAGGCACGGGTCGCCTCCATCACCGCGGTGATCTGCGGTACGCCGACGCCCGCGACGATGCGCGTCGTGCAGATGGCGCCCGGGCCCACGCCGACCTTCACCGCGTCGGCGCCGGCCGCGACCATGGCCTTGGCGCCCGCGAAGGTCGCGACGTTGCCGCCGACGATATCGGTCACCGTGTCGCGCTTGAGGCGGGCGATCATGTCGAGCACCTGGCGCTGGTGGCCGTGCGACGTGTCCACAATGATCACGTCGACGCCGGCGTCGATCAGGCCGCGGGCCCGCTTGTAGGACTCGTCGCCGACGCCCACCGCGGCCGCGACCCGCAGCCGGCCCTGCTCGTCCTTGGTGGCGAACGGGTACTGCTCGGACTTCGTGAAGTCTTTCACCGTGATCAGGCCGCGGAGCCGGCCGTTCTCGTCGACCAGCGGCAGCTTCTCGACCTTGTGGCGCTGCAGCAGCGCGAGCGCGTCGTCCTTGCTGACGCCGACCGGCGCGGTGATCAGCGGCGACCTGGTCATCACCTCGCGCACCTTGACCCCGTGGTCGGTGACGAAGCGCATGTCGCGGTTGGTCACGATGCCGACCAGCGTGCCGTCGCCGTCCACGACCGGCACGCCGGAGATGCGGTACCGGGCGCAGAGCGCGTCGACCTCGCGCAGGGTGTCGTCGGGGCTGCAGGTCACCGGGTTGGTGATCATGCCGGACTCGGACCGCTTCACCAGGTCGACCTGGGCCGCCTGATCTTCCGGGGAGAGGTTGCGGTGCAGGACGCCGATGCCGCCCTCGCGAGCCATGGCGATCGCCATGCGCGCCTCGGTCACGGTGTCCATCGCCGCGGACAGGACCGGGACGGTGAGCCCGATGTTCCGCGTCAGGCGGGTATTGGTGTTGACCCGGCTCGGCACGATGTCCGATTCGCCGGGCTGGAGCAGCACGTCATCGAAGGTCAGACCGAGTGGAACCGTACGGGCCGAGTCGCTTTCCACGGAGCATCCCTAACTGCCGGAAGACGGATGGTTCATCGTACCCATCCACCTGGTGCGGCCCCGTGCGACGGACAGGACGTGCGGGCCAGCACACATCCGCCCGAGGTGAGTACGGTATGAGGGTGCAGGATGAGCCCATCGACCCGTTCAACGGCGACCCCACCGACCCGGCGGCGGAGCTCGAAGACCTCGGCGACGACGCCGAGGCCGAGCCGCTGACCGAGGCGGAACGGCAGGATGTCCTCGAGGACCTCTCCGACCTGGAGATCTACCAGGCGCTGTTGAGTCCCACGGGCATTCGCGGGCTGGTCATCGAGTGCGAGGACTGCCACGAGCCACACTACTTCGACTGGGACCTGCTGCGGGGAAACCTGCGGCATCTGCTGTCGAGCGGCCGCCCGCGGGTGCACGAGCCGGCGTACGACCCCGACCCTGATCACTATGTGACGTGGGAGTACGCGCGGGGTTACGCCGACGGCGTACACGACACCCTGACAGAAGGAACCGACGACGCTGAGTAGGTTGGCTGAGCTAGCTGGCTCCGCGTCGCTCCGCGGGCAATCGCCCCTTCGGGGCCGATGAGCGGGCAGGCGATTTCCCGGCGCCGCAAACCCCGCGGCGACGACAAATCGACTGCCCGCTCATCGGCGGGGCGATCGCGAATATTCAATCAGGCCACTAGTTCGTCAGGCCACTAGTCCGGCGCGGAAGCCGGCTGCTACCGCGTGTGCGCGGTCGCGGGCGCCCAGCTTGCGGAACAAGCGGCGGGCGTGGGTCTTGACCGTGTCCTCCGAGACGAAGAGCTCGCGCCCGATCTCGGCATTGCTCTTGCCGTCGGCCATCCCCCGCAGCACCTGCAGCTCGCGCTCGGTGAGCGTGAGCCGCCGGCCGGCGGGCGCCGGGTCGGCGACGCCGACCTGGGTCTCGTTGCCCGGCCAGGCCACCATGGGCCGCCCGGTGGCCGGGTCGATCGGCGCGTCGCCACGCTGGGCGGGCACCATCGGCGAGTTGGGCAGCATGGCCGGCACGGCCGCCGCGTTCGGCGCACCCATGCCGAGGCCGTTCTGATAGGCGGCGGCCCGCGCCGCCGGCGAGTTGTTGTTCCGCGCGCCGCCGGCGACCCCCGCCGGCTGCGCGTTCGTTCCGTTGATCGGCATGCCCTGCGGCCGCACCGGCAGCAGGAGAAGCAGCAACGCCTTGGCGACGACGCTGACCAGGTCGTGCTCGACGCCGCGGATGACGCCGCGGGCGCCGGCCGCGACGGCCGCCGCGGCTACCCGCGGATCTTCCGCGCCGAAGAGCACCAACTGCGCCTGCGGGGCGCGGGCGAGGACGCGCCGGGTGAAACCGACGCTGTCGGGACGGGTCACAGCGGTGTCGGCGAGGACCACTTCGGCCGGCCGTTCAGCCAGTCGGATCATGGCCTCGGTCTCGCTGACCGCGGTCCGGACGACGCCGGTCATGCCGAGCCGGGCCGCGGTGGACGCGACGGTCTGGGCCGCCAGCGGGGTACGGACGCACACGAGGACGGTACGCACAGTGATCCTCCTTCTCTCTCAGAGGAGATCACGCGAGGGCCGCAGCATTACGCGCTTTAGATGGAAAAAATGGGAAAGATCGGTATGAGTTGCTCTACCGATGTCATGCGGCTCGTGAAGACATCGAAGATCGGTGTGTGAGCCGGGGATCACCGGGGTAACACCCCGCCAGGCCTGTGCAAGGCCCCTCATGACCGAGGAGGGCGATTGATGTCGAACGTTCGCAGACTGCCCGGGCCCATCGCCGACCTGTGGGACTGGCAGCGACTCGGCCTGTGCCGTGGTCGGGACAGCGCGCAGTTCTTCCACCCCGATGGCGAGCGCGGATCGTCCCGCAACCGCCGCGAGGCCAAGGCCAAGGCCATGTGTGGCGCCTGCCCGGTCCGGGCGGAATGCGCCGCGCACGCCCTTGCGGTTCGCGAGCCGTACGGGGTCTGGGGAGGTTTCAGCGAAGCGGAGCGGCTGCGGCTGCTCGCCGTCGGCTGGGAAGACCTCGCCGACCGTCATCACGGACGCGTCGACCTTGCTCGGCTCGAGGCGCGCCTGGGCCGCCCCCACAAGACTGCCGTGCCGGCGCAGCGGCAGGCCCCGGCGGCCTGAGACCGCCCGGCGCGGGGCATCACCCCCACGACCCGATACCCGGACGGAGGCCGCCGGGTCCGGTTGTACGACGGCTCTTCAACAACCGCATCGGTGGACATGCAACCCACCGTATGAGCGACTTGCGCTCCGAAGCCGCACTGGTAGTGCGGCGTCGGGCCAATGGCACTACCCGACGCTGACCTGCACGGAATGCCATCCTGTCGCCCCGTCGGGTGCCGGAGAGGCCGGCGTGCTCGTCTGTGTGTACCCCGAGTTGTCGGTTGCGCGTACCCGGATCGTGTGCTCTCCCCCGGTCGCCTGCCAGGCGTAGTTCCATTGCCGCCAGGTGTCGCTCGAGACGGTGGCGGCCAGCGTCGCCTCCACCCACGCGTCCCCGTCGATCTGTACCTCGACCTTCTTGATCCCTACGTGCTGCGCCCAGGCCACCCCCGCGATCACCACCGTGCCGGGCGAGCGTTGGGCGCCGTCGTGGGGCGTGTCGATCCGCGACTCGGTCTTGATCGGCGCCTGCTGGGCCCAGCCACGCGGCACCCAGTAAGCGTCGAAATCGGAGAACCGCGACAACTCGATCTCGGTGATCCACTTGCAGGCGCTGACGTAGCCGTACAGGCCGGGCACCACCATCCGCACCGGGAAGCCGTGGTTGACCGGCAGCGGCTCGCCGTTCATCCCGATCGCGAGCAGCGCGTCCCGCCCGTCGCGCAGCGTCGCGGTCGGGCTGCCGCAGGTCCAGCCGTCCACCGACCGCTGCACGACCTGGTCGGCGCCGGGCAGCGGGCCGGCCTCGTCGAGCAGCTCCTTGATCGGCGTGCCGAGCCACAGCGCGTTGCCGATGAGATCGCCGCCGACTTCATTGGACACACAGGCCAGCGTCACGTACCGCTCGATCATCGGTCGTTGCAGCAGCTGCTCCCAGCTGATCGTGATCGGGTTGCGCACCATCCCGTGGATCCGCAACTGCCACGTCGAGGGATCGACCTGCGGCGGATACAGCGCGGTGTCGATCCGGTAGAAGTCTTTGTTGGGCGAGATGTAGGGGGTCGCACCGGGCGCCTGCACCCCGGCGGGCAGCGGCGGCGGGGACTGGCGCGGCGCCGGCAGCACGACCGCCTTGCGCGCCGTGGTGACGGCCTTGCGCGAGGTGAGCAGGCGTCCGGCGACGCCGGAGACAAGAGCGGCGCCGGCCGTGATCCCGAGGGCTTTGAGAAAGCGCCGGCGGCCTTCCGCATTGAATTTTTCGTACGGGTCGGGAGAAGCACCCCGGTTCGGGGCTACGGCGCCGTCGTGGTCCGGGCCGTCTCCCGCCGCCGGGCCGGCGCCAACGGACACGGCCGGCCCCACCCGGCCGACGCCGACCCCCGCCGGGAGCGCCGCCTCGGCCGGTGGTGCCACCGCCAGCTCGGCGCCCGCCAGTTCCAGCAGATAGCGCAGCAGCCAGACCGCCAGGCCGGCGCCGATCAGCGTGGGCAACGCCGCCACGATGCCCGCGTCGTGCCGGGTCAGGGCCGAGGCCACCCCGATCGCCGCGAACAACCCGATCCCGGCCAGGCCGAGCCGCCACCACCGCGCCGCCACCACGCCGAGCCCGAAGGCATAGGCCGCGAGCAGGATCGCCGTCCCGGTGATCAGGGCCGTCTTGTCGTGCACGCCGAAGACCTGCACGCCGAAGTCCTTGACCGCGGGCGGCACGTGATCGACCACCACGCCGCCGACCGCCAGCAGCGGCGCCGACAGCGGCCCGGTCCAGACCGCCACCACCTCCGCGACACCCACGGCCGCGCCCGCGGCCGCCACGCCGGAAAGCCCGGCGCGCACGGAAAGATTCACCCCACCATCCTGCTCCGCGCGGGCCCGGGCGACGACCTCCGTAAGCGGCCGGTAAGAACTACCGCGTCACAGTCCCCGGCCGCCGACGGACCCGGTCAGCGCTGCCCGCGCAGCCGCCGGGTCGAAGCCCGGATGCCGAAACCGCCCGAGATCGCCACCGCGATGAAAAGCACCATCGGGACGGCCAGGTAGACGCGGTCCTCGGTCTCCGTGAACAGCGAGATGAGCATGAGCACACCGACGACGCCGAAGACGATCGTGACCGGCCACAGCACGATCAGGAAGAAGATGTTGACGGCGCGGTGCGCCCCTGTGGCGCCGCCGCTTCCCGCGGCCGGCCGGGACCGCGGCTGCGGCGTCGGGATGTCGTCGGGGTCGCGCGGAGGCTGGAACACCCGCACCGGTCCGGTCGCGGCGTCGATCGCGGCGACCGCCCGGTGACCGTCGGCGAAGAGCGTCGGCTCGGCCCGCACCACGATACCGTCCGCGCCGACCAGCTGCCGGCCGCCGTCCGGCCAGGCCCGGACGATCGAGCAGTCGGCGTAGAGAACGGTCGCGACGCTCTCGGCGTCCACGACGCTGACGCCCTCCGGCGCCACGATCAGGATCTCGCCCTGGCCCTCCAGCGACCGGTGCGCCTGGCCGTGCACGGCCGCCTCGGACCGGCTCGGCGCGGCGGTGAAGCCGAGGTGGCCGGGCCGCGCCGGCGACATGAGCAGCCCGGACTGCCAGGCCATGGCGGCCACCTCGGCCACGTCGGCCGCGGTCACCGCCCGGGACTGCCCGATCACCTGCTCGACGTCCTCGACCTCGCGGCCGACCAGCAGGTTCAGCGCCTGCCCGGGCAACCGGCCGGCGACGCTCTCGGCGTGCCGCAGCTGCTCCTCCCGCTTGTCGAGCACGGCGGTCACGTCGGCCGTGTCGACCCGGCCGGCCCGCAACGTGGCCAGCACGTCGACGAGCGCGCCGAGCACCGCGCCCTCGTTCTCCGGCAGGCCATCGGCGACCGCCGTGACCACCGCGCCGTCGCGCCCGATCGGCTCGTAGTCGGTCTGCGCCATGTACGACAGGCCGGACTCCTGGCGCAGCTCGCGGAACATCATCCGCTCGAGCACGTCGGCGAAGATCGCGGACTTCGCGCCACGCGGAAGCACCGCATCCCAGACGACGATCCCCGGGGGGCCGGGGAAGTAGGCGGGCGTGACCGGCAGCGCCGACGAGGGCGTCGGCGTCGGGTGGCGTACGCCGGACGGCAGGTCGAGAGCCAGCCCGGCCGGCACCGCGTCGCCGGCCACCCAGAGCACGGCGTTCTCCCGGGTGAAGTAGCGGGCCACCCAGGCGCGCAGCTCGTCCGGTGTGAGCGCGGGCAGCCCCCACTCGGGGTAGGCGTGCGTGCCGTAGTCGCGCGCGCCGTGCCGCCACAGCGCCATCGGCTCGGCCACGTTCGTGCCGCGGCCGCCCGCCTCGGCCTGGAGCACGTCCTTCTCGACGGCCAGCCGCTGCATCGGCAGGTCGCGCAGCGCGGCGCAGACGCCGTTGAGGAAGGAGACGATCCTCTCGTCGCCCTGCATGTGGAAGTAGGTGAACTCGACGCCGGTGGCGCCGTTGTAGTGGTAGTCGGTGACGCCCATCGAGTGCAGCGCCAGGTGCTCGATCAGGTGGGTGATGCCGCGGCGGGACAGCGGCTCGTCGGCGAACCCGACCCGGAACGCCAGCCCGGCATGCGTGGGCCCGCTGGTCGGCGCGAGAAGGACCGGCACGCCGCCGACCTCGGTCTGCTTGATCATCGCGAGCCCCCGTTCTCCAGCGCCCACTTGCGGTTCCGGCGGATCCGGTCGCTGACCTCGCCGGCGCCGAAGTAGTGCCACGGGTGCTCGGTGCCGAGGTCGCCGAGCAGGCCGAACGCCGCGGCCGCGGTCTTCGCGTCGTCGAACAGGACGAACAGCATCGCGAACGTGCTGGCCGCCTGGACCCAGCCGTAGTTCCGGCGGAACTCGGCGTGGAAGATCGACCGCTGCGCCGCCTCGTAGACCTCGGCCCGGACCGGCGGGGACTCGAGGTAGCGGGCGTCGGCGCCGTCGTCCAGGTCGAGCCAGTGCTCGATGTGCGCGTCGGCGACCAGCACGCCTTGGACGGCGCCGGGCGGCGCGGCCAGCATCGCCTCGCGGCACCACGGGTGCAGCGTCTCCCAGCTGCCGCTCCATTTCGGGCACAGCCGCTGGAGGTACTGGCTCTGGCCGGGCAGGTGGTGCGGGTCGATCGCGGCCAGCTTCTGGTAGCGGCGGCGGGTCTCGGCCAGGCCCAGCTCGAGGCCGCGGGCCGAGGTCAGCCGCGCGAACCAGAGCGCCGGGTCGGCCGGGTTGCGGGCCACGCCGTCCAGCAACACCGCCTCGGCCCGGCGCAGCCAGTCGTGGAAGCTCTCGAACTGCTCGCTCGACACGTACTGGGCGCGGGCGCCGGACCGGATGTTCCAGCCGATCTTGATCAGGTGCATGCCGAGCATCGCCACGGCCGCCGTGTCGTCCGGGTCGGTGGCCACCACGTACTGCAGGAAGTCCTCGAGGTCGTCGCCCTCGGCGGCAAAGTCGATGAGCATCGAACGGCCCGCCGGCGACGCCGCGTCGAGCACCGCCCGCGCGGCGCTCCAGTCACGGCCCGCGAGGGCGTCGCGGACCTTCGTCACCTCGGGATAGGCGTCCGCTGCATCGAGCAGCACGCGGTCGGGCATGGCCAGGGAGCATAAATGACAGTGATCATTTATGGTGACCCGCTTCCGGGCAGACCCTAGGCGAGGAGCAGCGGGTCCTCGAGGAGGTGCTCGAAGGCGAGCTCCGCGGCGCCGATCAGGGCCGCGTCGTAGCCGAGCTCCGGGGTGCGCAGGCGGATGTGCTCGCGGCAGGCCGGCAGGGCGATGGCGTTCAGGCGGCTGCGGATCTGCGCGGCCGCGACCAGGTAGACGTCCCGGAGGGTGCCGCCGAAGATGACGGCCTCGGGGTTGAAGATGTTCATGAGGTTGCCGACGCCGAAGCCGATCCACTCGCCGACCTGACGCACGGCGAACTGGGCCTGGCTGTCGCCGCGCATGGCGGCGTCGACCACGCCGAGGACCGCCTCGCGGCCGGTCTGGTCGCCGCGGCCGGCGTGCTTGAGCAGCGCGTACTCGCCGATCTCGGTCTCCCAGCAGCCGCGCGAGCCGCAGCTGCACTCACGGCCGTACGGGTTGACGACCATGTGGCCGACCTCGCCGCCGTACCCGCCGTGACCGGCCACGCGCCGGCCGTCGGTGATGATGCCGGCGCCGACGCCGACGTCGCCGTACAGATAGACAACGTTGTCGCAGCCGGCAGCGGCGCCCCGGCTGTGCTCGACCAGGGCGGACACGTCGGCGTGGTTGCCGACCGTGAGCTTGCCGGCGTCGCCGAGCTCGGAACGCAGCGCGGCGCCGACCGGCTCCTCCACCCAGCCGATCGTGGGCGCGAGCCGGACCATGCCGTCCTCGCGCCGGACCATGCCGGCGACCGCCACGCCGGCGCCGACGTAGATGGCGTCGTCGGAGACCGCGGCACGCATCTCGTGGACGAAGCTCGCCAGCGGCTGCACCGCGTCGAGCACCTGCATGCCGCGCGGCCGGTCGGTCTCCCGGCGGTCCAGGATCTGGCCGCCGAGGCCCACCCGGGCCGCGCGCAGGCGGTCGACCTCGATGCTCAGGGCGTACGCGTAGACCTTGGACGACTCGGGCCGGACGACCAGCGACGGTCGCCCGGCCCGGCCGGTATCCCGCGGTGTCGCCTCGCTGACCAGCCCGGCGGTGGTCAGTTCGGCGGTCAGGGCCCCGATGGTGCTGCGGTTGAGGCCGAGCCGGCTGGTGAGCTCGGCCCGGGAGGTCGCGCCGTGCACGTGCACGTACCGCAGCAGGGTCCCGAGGTTGTGCCGGCGAACCTCCTCCTGGCTGGGGCCGGCTCGCATCAGCGTGCCGTCCCCGCGCCCAGGATCTCTCTCATCGGTTTCCGGTAGCTGCCGCCCTGCGTCGCGCGAGGGCGTCGACGCTCGCGGCGACCAGCAGGATCAGACCGGTCACGATGTACTTCGTGCCGGCCGAGTAGCCCAGCAGGCCCATGCCGTTGTCGATGACCGTGATCACCGCGCCACCGATGACGGCGTTGATCGCCTTGCCCTTGCCGCCGAAGAGGCTGGTGCCGCCGATGACGGCCGCGCCGACCGAATACAGCAGGATGTTGCTGCCGCCGGTGTTCGGGTCGACCGAGTTGGCCCGGCTGACGGCCAGAATGCCGCCGATCGAGGCCATGAACGAACAGATCATGAAGACCGAGATGCGGATCCGGTCGACCGGGATACCGGCACGGCGGGCCGCCTCGGTGTTGCCGCCGACCGCGTAGACGTGCCGGCCGTAGGTGGTGCGGCCGAGGACGAACGTCCAGATCACCAGGAACACCGCGATGATCGGTACGACGATCGGGACGCCCTTCACCGAGTTGAGCACCGGGTTGATCGAGCGCTCCTGGGTGAGCACGATGGTCGGGATCACCAGCACGAGGGCGACGCCGGCGATCCGCATCGCCACGATCCCCATCGGGTCGGTGACCAGGCCACGAGCGGCGCGGCTGCGGACCCGGTTGAGCTGCAGCAGCGCGTAACCGACGATCGCGACGATCGTGAGGGCCCAGCTGACCACCGCCGACAGGTTGCTGTTGGCCAGCTTCAGCACGAAGGTGTCGGTGATCGAGATGTTCTTGCCGCCGCCCAGCAGGTACAGCAGGATGCCCTGGAACGCGAGGAACGCGGCGAGGGTCACGACGAACGACGGGATCCCCAGCTTGGCCACCATGAAGCCGAGCACGAAGCCGATCACGATGCCGGTGACCATGGCCGCGGGGATGGCGCCGTACCACGGCCAGCCGTGGTTGGTCAGCAGGATCGCCATGATCGCGCCACAGACGCCGGAGGCGAAGCCAGCGGAGAGGTCGATCTCGCCCAGCAGCAGGACGAAGACCAGACCCATCGCGATGAAGATGTACTGAGCGCCCTGCGAGAACAGATTCGCGAAGTTGAGCGAGCTGAAGAACGTGTCGCGCGCGACGCCGAAGATCAGGCTGAGAATGATCAGGCCGATGACGGCGGGAAGGCTGCCGAGGTCGCCGCCGCGGACCCGGCCCCAGTAGTCGTGGAAGAAGCCCGCGACGGTCGGCTTGACGACCTTGACGCCGCCGGCGGTGGTGGTCGTTGCGGTCACTGGTCGCCTCCGGGCGTGATGTCGACGACGTCGCCGTTGAACTCGGACGGCTTCTCCGGGGGAAGGCCGATGTTGCCGCTACGGCCCGCGGTGATCAGCTCCACGATCTGGGAGTGGGTCACGTCGGTGGCCTTGACCTGGGCGGCCAGCCGGCCGAGGTAGAGCGCCGCGATCCGGTCGGACACCGCGAAGACGTCGTTCATGTTGTGCGAGATCAGCACGACCCCGAGGCCGTTGTCCGCGAGGCGGCGGACCAGCTCCAGCACCTGGGCGGTCTGCGCGACGCCGAGCGCGGCGGTCGGCTCGTCGAGGATCACGACGCGGCTGTTCCAGAGCACCGCCTTGGCGATCGCCACGGTCTGCCGCTGGCCACCGGAGAGGCTGGCCACGAGCTGCCGCAGCGACTTCACCGTGCGGACCGAGAGGCTCGCGAGCGTGTCGCCGGCCATCTGCTCCATGGTCGGCTCGTCGAGGATGATGCCGCGCTTCTTCTCCCGGCCGAGGAACATGTTCTGGACGATGTCCAGGTTGTCGCAGAGAGCGAGGTCCTGGTAAACGACCTCGATGCCCAGCGCGGATGCGTCGCGCGGGCTGTGGATCGCCACCGGGTTGCCCTCGAAGGTGATCGTGCCCGAGTCGATCGTGTAGATGCCGCTGACGCACTTGACCAGCGTCGACTTACCGGCGCCGTTGTCGCCGACGAGAGCCGTGACCTCGCCGGGGTAGACGCTCAGACCGACGTCATGCAGGACCTGAACAGGACCGAAGCTCTTGTCGATCCCGCTGAGCTCCAGGAGGGGTGTCGCGGCCACGGTGGTTCTCCTTCGCTTAGTGACCGGTTTCGTCGTCGTGGCTCCGCCACAGGCGAGAAGGGAGGGGGGTGTGACCCAACTCCGGCGCCGCCCACGCCCCGATGGCCGGGGGTGAGCGGCGCCGTCGTCAGTCGTTCGGGACTAGCCCGTCACAACTCGGGTCAGCTGATGCCCGCGTCCGTGCAAGCCTTCGCAAAGTCAGCGGTGCAGAGCTCCGCCTTGGTGACGAAGCCGTCGTTGACGACGTCCTTCACGTTGTCCTTGGTGATCGACTGCGGGACCAGCAGCACCGAGGCGACGTCCTTCTTGGACTCCGGGTCGTTGACCTTGCCGGTGGCCGAGGTCGGCTTCTGGCCCTTGGCGATCGCGATGGCGAGCTCGGAGGCCGCGTCGGCCTCCTTCTTGATCGCCTTGTAGACCGTCATGCACTGGTCGCCCACGAGGATGTTCTGCAGACCCTGAACGGTAGCGTCCTGGCCGGTGACCGGGACCTGGCCGTTGAGCTTGTTCTTCTTCAGAACCGAGATGACCGCGTTGCCGAGGCCGTCGTTCGCCGCGAGGACACCCTTGATGTCCTTGTTCTGGGTCAGCATCTGCTCGAAGATCGTGCCGCCCTGGGCGTTGTCCCAGTCCGGAACGGCCTGGTTCGGGCCCTTGGTCAGGGTGCCGTCGGTGTACAGCGGGTTGAGCACCGAGTCGTAGCCCTGGGCGAACAGGGTGGCGTTGTTGTCGGTCGGGGAGCCGTTGAGCTCGGCGACGACCGGCTTGGTCAAGTTCTTGGCCTTGAGGCAGTCGACCAGGCCCTGGCCCTGCAGCTCGCCGACCTTCACGTTGTCGAACGACACGTAGTAGTCCGCGCCACCGTTCAGGGTGAGACGGTCGTAGTCGATCGTCGCGATACCGGCGGCCTTGGCCTTGTCCAGCACGGCCTTGCCGGTGCCGGAGTCCAGGTTGACGATGATGAGGACCTTGACGCCGCTCGAGATCATGCCGTCGGCGATGGTCTGGAACTGGGTCTTGTCACCCTGCGCGTTCTGGATGTCGGCCTGCACGCCGGCCGCCTTGAAGGCGTCCGTCAGGTATTTGAAATCCGCGGTCGCCCATCGGGCCGAGCTCTTGGTGTCGGGGAGGATGACACCAACCTTGCCAGTACTCGAGCCGCTGCTGCTGCCGGAGTCGCCGCTGCTGTCGTCGCCACAGGCAGCGATGCTGCCGGTGGCCAGCAGGCCGACCGTGGCAAGGGCGAACAGTCCCTTACGCATTCCTTGTGTCCTTTCGGGTAATCCGGGCCTTCGATCGGATTCGATGGTGTGCGCTGCGGGAGTGTCGCTCCCCGAGACGCCGAATGATCAGGAGCTAGTTTGTTGTGCCCGGCAACGTATTCCCGTTGCGGCCCGTCGCACAAGCGGTGCGCCCCGGCGATCTCGTAACCCGGCATAACAATCCGGCAACACAGCGGTGATACGGGGATTCCGGACCCGGCGAGGGCCGGGAACCGGTTCCGGACGATCGCTTGAGGTCGCTCACCTTGTGACGCTAAGTCACGCCCGTGCCCGATCTCGCCCGATCTCTGGAGAAAGATCCCCCCAGTCAGTAACGTTGTCGTAACGGCCTGCCCGCCGACGGGGCTTATGTCCGGATAGTGGCGGTAACTGCGTCGGTCAGCCGAATCAGGTCGGCCGGCGCGAGCCCCACCTGGAGGCCGCGGCGGCCCGCCGAGATGAACATCCGGTCAAGGGCGAGCGCCGACGAGTCCACCACCGTTGGCAGCTTCTTGCGCTGGCCGAGCGGGCTGATGCCACCCCGGACGTAACCGCTGCTGCGCTCGGCCGCGGCCCGCTCGGCGAGGACGGCCCGCTTCCCGCCGGCCGCGCCGGCGAGGGCCTTGAGGTCGAGGTCGCCGGTGACCGGCACGACGCCGACGACCAGCCGGCCGTCGACCTCGGCGACGAGCGTCTTGAAGACCCGCTCGGGCCCGATCCCCAGCGCCTGCGCCACGAGCGCGCCGTAGTTGGGCGCCTCCGGGGAGACGTCGTAGGGGTGCAGCGTGTGCTCGATCTGCTGGTCGTTCAGCACGGCGGTCGCCGGGGTTCCGGCCGCGGCCTTCTTTGCCATGGCAAGAAAGTACTCGTCCCGCCTTCGGGCCGCCCGTGTGATTTTTGCCCTTTTGCCCGGCTGTACCTGCCCATCCGCTCGTGCGTGGTGTGCCTCAGACCGGTCGGCAGAGCAGCGCGGTCGGGGCGCCGGCCACCCGGGTCAGCACCAGCGAGGCCGCCTCCGGTCCGGACAGCCGCAGGTCACGACGAAGTTGATCAGGCTCGAGGGCGGAGCCGCGCTTGCGGATCTCGAGGCGGCCGACGCCGCGCTCCCGCAGCAGGGCCCGCAGCCGTTTCAAAGAGAAATGCACCACATCCGTTATCTCCAGCCGCCGGCCGAAGGGGGTCTCGGCGGGCTCGTCGGCGTAGACGTAGGCGATGTCCGGATCGGCGAGCCGGCCGCCGATCGAGGCCGCGAACTCGGCCACCAGATGCGAGCGCACGACGGCAGGGTCCGGGTCGAAGACGTACGCCCCGACGGGACCGACCGGCGCCCGCACCTCACCGCTGCCGGTCAGCTCGGCGCCCCCGGGGAGCAGCGTGGCGCGGCGCGGGGCAGCGGCGAGCGGGCCGCACCAGAAGGCGGCCTCGACCAGGTCGCCGTCGACGCTCACCCACTCACCCTCGGCGCCCGGCGGCAGGAGGGCGTGGTCGATGCCGGGGGCCAGCTTCAGCACCGTGCACGGCACGCGGCCGGCGAGCGCGGCGACGAAGTCCCACGGCGGCGAGTAGGAGCGGGGGTCGAACACGCGGCCGCGGCCGGCACGCCGGCGGGCTGGATCGGCGAAGACCGCGTCGTAGTCCTCGACCCGGACCGTCGTGGCGTCCGCGCAGTCGACCTCGACCCGGTCGTCGAGGCCCAGGGCAGCCACGTTCGCGGCGGCGATCGCGGCGGTCAGCGGATCGGCCTCCACGGCGTACACGTCAATGCCGGCACTTGCCGCCGCCATTGCATCGGAGCCCAGCCCGCACCCCAGATCGGCCATGCTCCTGACCCCGGCCGCCGCGAGGCGCGCCGCGCGGCGATCCGCCACCACCGCTCGCGTCGCCTGCTCGAGCCCGGGCCGGGTGAAGAACATCCGGGCGGCCCGTTCCCCGAACTTGGCGGTCGCCCTCCGGCGCAGCTCCACCTGAGTCAGCGCCGCGGCGGCCAGCTCCGGAGCGAAGCCCCTCGACCGCAGCGCCGAGGCCGCCGCCAGTGGGTCGCCATGATCAACGGCGGCCGCGGTGGCCAGGGCGTTCACCCCTTCGGGGGTACGGAGGCGGGCCAGGAGGTCAGGAGTCACGAAGGCATTCTCCCCGGCGTGACGACACTGGCACTCTGGTTGACGGAGTGCTAGTTCCGGCATAACCTCGCGATTAGCACTCTCAACATGAGGGTGCCAACCGAAAGCCCTCACGGGCCGACGGTCAGGCACCAGGCGGACCGGCACCCGCGACGACGGCCCCGCCCGGTGGCATGAGGCATGAGACCGGCCTGGTTCATGGCCGGCAAACCTGTACCCAGGAGGGTATGCCCGTGACTACCGCGACCAAGGTTGCGATCAAGCCGCTCGAGGACCGCATCGTGGTCCAGGCGAACGAGGCTGAGACCACCACGGCGTCGGGCATCGTGATCCCCGACACTGCCAAGGAGAAGCCGCAGGAGGGCACCGTCCTCGCCGTCGGCCCGGGCCGCATCGACGACAAGGGCAACCGCGTCCCGATCGACGTCCAGGTGGGCGACACGGTCCTCTACTCGAAGTACGGCGGCACCGAGGTCAAGTACGCCGGCGAGGAGTACCTGGTGCTCTCCGCCCGCGATGTCCTCGCGGTCATCGAGAAGTGACCTACTGACAGTGCTTGCCGCCCTGGCCCGGGCTTCCGGGCCAGGGCGGTGGCGCGCGAAGGGACCTATACATGGCGAAGATTCTCAGCTTCTCTGACGACGCCCGGCACCTGCTGGAGCACGGCGTCAACACGCTCGCCGACACGGTCAAGGTCACCCTCGGCCCGCGCGGCCGCAACGTCGTCCTCGACAAGAAGTTCGGCGCGCCCACGATCACCAACGACGGCGTCACCATCGCCAAGGAGATCGAGCTCTCCGACCCGTACCAGAACCTCGGCGCCCAGCTGGTCAAGGAGGTGGCGACGAAGACCAACGACGTCGCCGGCGACGGGACCACCACGGCGACGGTGCTCGCCCAGGCGCTGGTCCGCGAGGGCCTGCGCAACGTGACCGCCGGCGCCAACCCGCTCGGCCTCAAGCGCGGCATGGACCTGGCGGCCGAGGCCGTCTCCAAGGCGCTGCTGGCCAAGGCGGTCGAGGTCGACGACCACAAGGCGATCGCCAACGTCGCCACCATCTCGGCGCAGGACGCCACCATCGGCGAGCTGATCGCCGAGGCGATGGACCGCGTCGGCCGCGACGGTGTCATCACCGTCGAGGAGGGCTCGGCGATGCTGACCGAGCTCGAGGTCACCGAGGGTCTCCAGTTCGACAAGGGCTTCATCTCGCCGAACTTCGTGACCGACGCCGAGTCGCAGGAGGCCGTCCTCGAGGACGCGTTCATCCTGATCACCACGCAGAAGATCTCCAGCATCGAGGAGCTGCTCCCGCTGCTCGAGAAGGTGCTGCAGACCGGCAAGCCGCTGCTGATCATCGCGGAGGACGTCGAGGGCCAGGCCCTGTCCACCCTGGTGGTCAACGCGATCCGCAAGACCGTCAAGGTCGCCGCGGTGAAGGCGCCCGGCTTCGGCGACCGTCGCAAGGCGATGCTGCAGGACATGGCGATCGCCACCGGCGGCGAGCTGATCGCGCCCGAGCTCGGCTACAAGCTCGACCAGGTCACCCTCGACATGCTGGGCAGCGCCCGGCGCATCGTGGTCGACAAGGAGAACACCACCATCGTCGATGGTGGCGGCAAGACGTCCGAAGTCACCGACCGGGTCGCGCAGATCCGCAAGGAGATCGAGGCGTCCGACTCCGACTGGGACAAGGAGAAGCTCGCCGAGCGTCTGGCCAAGCTCTCCGGTGGCATCGCGGTGATCAAGGTCGGCGCGGTCACCGAGGTCGAGATGAAGGAGCGCAAGCACCGCATCGAGGACGCCATCGCGGCGACCCGGGCGGCCGTCGAGGAGGGCACCGTCCCCGGTGGCGGCGCCGCCCTCGCGCAGATCGTCTCCGAGCTCGACGGCAACCTCGGCCTGACCGGCGAGGAGGCGATCGGCGTCGGCATCGTGCGCAAGGCGCTCGTCGAGCCGCTCCGCTGGATCGCACAGAACGCCGGCCACGATGGCTACGTCGTGGTGGGCAAGGTCGCCGAGCTGGGTTGGGGCCACGGCCTCAACGCGGCCACCGACGAGTACGTCGACCTCGCCGCATCCGGCATCATCGACCCGGTCAAGGTGACCCGCAACGCGGTCTCCAACGCCGTGTCGATCGCCGGCCTGTTGCTGACCACGGAAGGCCTCGTGGTCGAGAAGCCGGCCGAGCCGGAGTCGGCCGGCGGCGGCCACGGTCACAGCCACGGTGGCCACGGCCACCAGCACGGTCCGGGCTTCTGATCGGGTCAGCTGTTCCACCGAAAGGGCGCGCCGGACGGCGCGCCCTTTCGCTTTGCTCCCGGCTCCTGCTCTTCGCGGTCGCCGCGATCACGCTCATCGTGCTCGGCGTCTTCATCGCTCTGAGCCGCTAACGGGTGGCGCTGGCGGCGTCGGTGTCGGCCAGGGGCTCGTCGGTGTCTTCCGGGGTGCGCTCGCCGTGCCAGGAGCGCCACAACGACGCGTACGGGCCGTTCGCCGCGACCAACTCGTCGTGGGAGCCGAGCTCGGTGATCCGGCCGTCCTCCACGACGGCGACGCGGTCGGCGTCGTGGGCCGAGAACAGCCGGTGCGCGATCGCCACCACCGTGCGCCCGTGCAGCACCGCGCCGAGCGACCGTTCCAGGTCGCGCGCCGCCCGCGGGTCGAGCAGCGACGTCGCCTCGTCGAGCACCAGCGTGTGCGGGTCGGCCAGGACGAGCCGGGCCAGCGCGATCTGCTGCGCCTGCGCCGACGACAACGGCCGGCCACCCGCGCCGACCGTGGTGGCCAGTCCCTCGGGCAGCGCCAATGCCCAGTCGAGCGCGCGCACCGCCGCCAGCGCCGATCGCACCTCCGCCTCGCCGGCCTCCGGACGCACCATCGCCACGTTGTCCCACACCGAGCCGATGAAGACGTGGTGCTCCTGGCTGACCAGCGCCACCTCGGTGCGCAGCTTGTCGAGCGGCAGGTCGCCGAGCGGCGCCCCGCCCACGGTGATCGTCCCGGCGGTGGGCTGATGCACCCCGGCCAGCAGCCGGCCGAGCGTCGATTTGCCCGCGCCGGACGGCCCGACGATCGCGAGCCGCTCCCCCGGCTCGAGCGTCAGGTCGATCCCGTGCAGCACCTCGCGCCCTCGCACGTACGAGAAATGCATGTTGCGGATCTCGATGCGCGTCCCC
Source organism: Actinoplanes sp. NPDC051513 (assembly GCF_044454685.1). Taxonomy (NCBI): domain Bacteria; kingdom Bacillati; phylum Actinomycetota; class Actinomycetes; order Micromonosporales; family Micromonosporaceae; genus Actinoplanes; species Actinoplanes sp. NPDC051513. The sequence continues at coordinate 195,341 of NZ_JBITDW010000003.1, read as the reverse complement.
TCCGGCTGTGGCGCCACCTCGGCCGGCGCGGGCGGCTCGTCCTCGGCGACGCCGAGCAGCCGGGCCAGCGACGCCGTGCCGACCTGGAGCTCGTCGAGCCAGCCGAGCAGCCGGTCGAGCGGGTCGATCAGCAGCTGCACGTAGACCACCGCGGCGGTGAGCTGCCCGAGCGTGACCGCGCCGTCCAGGTAGAGCAGGCCGCCGACCAGCAGGGTCGCCACCACCGGCAGCACATAGCCGAACTCGACCACCGGGAACCAGACCGTGCGCAGGAACAGGGTGTACTTCTCGGCGAGCCAGGTGCGGTGCAGGTCGGCGTCGGTTCGATCGATCCGGCGGCGACGGCGGCGCAGCGCGTCGACCGTGCGGGCGCCGTCGACCGTCTCGGCGAGGCCGTCGGTCACCGACGAGTATTCGGCGTTCTGTTTCAGGTACGCCGACGGGGAACGCCGCAGGTACCACCGGGTGCCGATCCACAGGATCGGCACGGCGATCAGCAGCGGCAGCGCCAGCAGCGGAGTCACCACGACGAGCGCGCCCACCACCAGCACGATCGTGATGACCGCGATCATCGTCTCGGGCACGGCGAGCCGCACGCACCGCGACAGCGCGTCCACGTCCCGGGTCGTACGGGTCAGCAGGTCGCCGCTGCCCGCCCGCTCCACGGTGGACAGCGGCAGGGCGAGCACCCGCTCGACGAACTCCTCGCGCAGGCTGGCCAGCACCCGCTCGCCGAGCTGGGCGGAGGCGAGGTACGCGAAGCGGGTCAGCACCGCCTGGAGCACCACGAACCCGGCGATCAACGCCGCGAGCCGGTCGATCACGCCCGCGCCGCGATCGTGCTGGATGCCCTCGACGAGGTCGCCCAGCAGGCGCGGCCCGACCAGCCCGGCGATCGCGGCGAGAACGTGCAGCGCGACCGCGCCACCGAGCACCCGCGGATAGCGCCGGAACAGCTCGCGCACGTACCGCCGCACCTGGGCGATGTCGGCGACCGGCAGCATCCCGCTCATTCGGGGTCCTCGCCCCTCAGCACGGTGCGGGCGTAGCGCGGCTCGTGGTCGAGCAGGCCGTGGTGGGTGCCGGTCGCGACCAGGCGGCCGTCTTCGACGAAGCAGACCCGGTCGACCCGGTCGAGGACCAGCGGGCTGGACGTGCAGATCACCGTGGTGCGGCCGGTCCGGGCGGTGATCAGCCGCTCGGCGATGCGCGCCTCGGTGTGGGCGTCGACCGCGCTCGTCGGCTCGACCAGGATCAGCGTGTCGGGGTCGGCGACCAGGGCCCGGGCGAGGCGCAGCCGCTGCTGCTGGCCGCCGGAGAACGACCGGCCGCGCTCGGCCACCTCGCTGTCGAGCCCGTCGGGCAGGGCCTCGACGATGTCGGTCGCGGCCGCCGTGTGCAGCGCGGCCGGCAGCGAGCCACGGTCGTGCGGGTCGAGATCGTCGTGCAGCCGGCCGGTGAACAGGCGGGCGTCGTTGTCGGCCACCAGGATCCGCTCGCGGACCGTGGCCATCGCGAACTCGTCCAGCGGCCGGCCGCCGGCCGTGCCGCCCTCGGCGTAGCGCCCGAGCCGATCGGCGATCTCGGTGGCCTCGGCCGGGGCGGCCGCCACGATCGCGGTGATCTCGCCGGGGCGAACGACCACACCGGACCGCGGGTCGGCGAGGTCGCCGGCGAGGCGCTCGGCCGGCAGCGGCGCGGACGGGTCGGGCAGGTCGGTGACCGCGCCGAGCATGGCCACGACCCGGCGGCTCGCCACGTGGCCGCGGGTGATCTTGTCGAGCGTCTCGGTGAGCTGCCGCAGGGGCGCGACGAGAAACGCCGCGTACGCGTAGAAGGAGACCAGCTGCCCCACCGTGATCTGCCCGTTCAGGGCGAAGTGGGCGCCCAGCCAGGTGACCAGCACCAGGAAGACGCCGGGCAGCAGCACCTGGGCGGCCTCGAGCAGCGACTCGACCCGGGCGGTGCGGACCCCGGCCGCGCGCAACGCCTGCGACTCGGCGCGATAGCGCTCGGCCATCACCGCCTCGCCGCCCACGCCGCGCAGCACGCGCAGGCCGCCCACCAGGTCGGCGGCGCGGCCGGTGAGCAGGCCCTGCTGTTCGCGGGTGACCTGCTGCCGGTGGTGCAGCGGCTTGATCAGCAGACCCACGACGGCCATCAGGATCGGCACGCCGAGCACCACGACGAGGCCGAGCGGCACCGAGGTGAACAGCAGGATGACCGTCACGGTGACGACCGCGACCAGCGAGCCGGTGCCGCGGGCCGTGATGTCGATGGCGGCGCCGATCGCCCGGATGTCGGCCGTGCCGATCGCCACCACCTCGCCGGTGTCGAGCCGCCGGGACAGCGCCGAGCCGAGCCGGGCGGCGTGCCGCACGGTGATCTGGACGGTGACGAACATGGCGCTCAGGAAGTTGACCACCGCGAACCGGTGGCGGGACACGCCGGTGATCGCCTGGACGGTACCGACGCCGAGCAGCACGAGACACCAGATCAGCAGGTCGTGGTCGTCGCGCCGGGTCGCGGCGTCGATGGCCCGGCCGATGATCGCGGGCACGACGGCCTGGCAGAGCATCCAGACGACGGCCAGCGCGATGGCGGGGACGACGGTCAGCCGGTAGCGCCGGACCAGCCAGCCCAGGTAATGGGTGGCGGACCGGCTGTCGGGTACGCCGCAGTCGGCGTCGGGCAGCGTTCGCATCAGGGCCCGACGTTACGGGCGGGGTCTGACGTTTTGCGACCCGTTTCCTACCGGCCGATCGGTGCTGACGAGACCGGCGCTACCGATCTACCGGCGAGAAGTCCCATACATGCGGCGCGCGGGCGACGAGCTTCGCCGGCGGCGCGGGCAGACTCTCGGGCGTGTTGCGCCACTTCGAGATGACCACGATGCGGTGGTCGGTCGACGAGTACACCTCGCTCGACACATGTTGCGGCAGCACCTCGAGCCGGGGCACCGCCACATCGCAGACCCAGGTCAGCAGCTCGTCGAAGCCGCTAGCCAGGGCCCGCACCTCCCACATCCGCGCGATCATGGTGGCTTCCTACCCCGCCACGCTGACCGAGGTCAATGCCATCGAGGAATCGGCGGGCAGATCGAGACGCGACGGGGCGACGCCGGCCGCCACGAGCCGCGAGCCGAGGGCGGCGACCATCGCGCCGTTGTCCGTGCACAGTTGAGGGCGCGGAACGCGTACGAGAATGCCGTGTTTTGCTGCCTTTTGCTCGGCCAGCACGCGCAACCGGGAGTTGGCCGCGACCCCACCGCCGATGATCAGGGTCGCCACGCCGTTGGCCAGGCACGCGTCGACCGCCTTGGCGGTGAGCACGTCGCAGACCGCCTCCTGGAAGCTCGCCGACACGTCGGCCACCGGCACCGGCTCGCCGTCCCGCTCGCGGGCCTCGACCCAGCGCGCGACCGCGGTCTTGAGGCCCGAGAAGGAGAAGTCGAAGCGGTGCGCGGCGAGATCTTTGGGGGCGGTCAGTCCACGCGGGAACGCGATCGCGGCCGGATCGCCCTCGCGCGCCCGCCGGTCGATCACCGGCCCGCCCGGGAAACCGAGCCCGAGCAGGCGGGCCACCTTGTCGAACGCCTCCCCGGCCGCGTCGTCGATCGTGGCGCCGAGCGGGGTCACGCCGTTGGCCAGATCGTCGACCAGCAGCAGCGACGAGTGTCCGCCGGACACCAGCATCGCGATCGCCGGCTCGGGCAGCGGACCGTGCTCCAAAGTGTCCACTGCGACGTGGGCGGCGAGGTGGTTGACGCCGTAGAGAGGCTTGTCGGCCGCCAACGCGTACCCCTTGGCGGCGGCGACGCCCACCAGCAGCGCGCCCGCGAGACCGGGCCCGCTGGTCACCGCGATCGCGTCGATGTCGGCGAGGGTGACTCCGGCGTCGTCGAGCGCGCGCTGCATGGTCGGCACGATCGCCTCGAGATGGGCGCGGCTGGCGACCTCGGGCACCACGCCACCGAACCGGGCATGCTGGTCCACACTGGACGCGAGCGCGTCGGCGAGCAGGGTGTGGCCGCGCACGATGCCCACGCCGGTCTCGTCGCAGGAGGTCTCGATCCCGAGGACCAGGGGCTCGTCAGGCATTGCGCATCATCACCAGGGCGTCCGTGTTGCTGGGTTGGTAGTAGCCGCGCCGGATCCCGACCGGCTCGAAGTCGTAGGTCGCGTACAGCTGCTGGGCGGGCGCGTTGTCGACCGCGACCTCGAGCAGCGTCTGCTTGATGCCGCGCCGGGCGGCCTCGGCAAGCAGCGCCTCCAGCATGGCGCGTCCGACGCCGCCGCGCTGGGCGGTGCGGCGGACCGCGATGTTCTGCACCCAGGCCTCGTCGGTGGTCATCGCGAGACCGGCGTAGCCGAGCAGCTCGTCGCCGTCGAGCGCGACGATGTAGAAGTTGCGCTGGGCCAGCTCGTTCCAGAACATCGCCGACGACCACTTCTCGGCGCCGAACAGCTCCTGCTCGATCGGCAGCGCCTCGGCGATGTGCCACCACCGGAAACGCTCGATGCCCACCCGGACTTTGTCACCCATCAGTTCAGCACGTGCTTGCGGCGAGTCAGCTCGACGGCGTCGGGGCGCCGCAGGTAGAGCGGCGTGAGCGGTTCGCTCGGCGAGGCCTCGCGAATCCGCTCGGCCGCGAGGGCCACGAGGGCAGCGCCGGGCGGGTAGAGAAGATGTTCTTCCATGGGTACGCCGAAAACGTCGCCATATTTGAGGCCGCCCTCGCCGCACACGCGGTCGTACTCTCCTTCTACCTCTGTGGGCTTGGCCACCTGGGGGCCGGTGGCGCGCACCCCGTCCACATAGGTCGCGTAGTAGACCTCGCGCCGGCGCGCGTCGGTGGCGACGAGCACCCGGCCCGGGCCGGCGGCACGGCCGAGCCCATCGAGCGAGCACACGCCGTAGGTGGGGATGCCGAGCGCCTGCGCCATGCTCGCGGCGGTGGCCAGGCCGACCCGCAGGCCGGTGAACGGCCCCGGCCCGAGCCCGGCGACGATCGCCGTGAGGTCGGCGGGCCGGACCCCGGCCTCGGCCAGGGACGCCGCGATCTCGGGCGCCAATCTCTCCCCGTGGGCACGGGGGTCGACGGTGCGCCGCTCGGCGACGCCGCGCAGGCCGTCGGCGGTGACCTCCACCAGCGCGGCCGTCGACGCGGGGGTCGCGGTGTCCAGAGCGAGTACGAGCACGTGCCGACCCTAACGCGGATCCCAGTCGATCAGCGGACGGCCGCCGTCGGCCAGGGCCTTGTTGGCGGCGCTGAACGGACGGACGCCACGGAAGCCCTCCCGGTTGAGGGGGCTCGGGTGGCCCGCCTCCAGCACGACGTGCGCCGGGTTGGTGATCAGAGCGGCCTTCTTGCGGGCGTACCCGCCCCAGAGCAGGAACACGACCCGCTCGCTGCGGGCGTCGAGCGCCCGGATGGTGGCGTCGGTGAACACCTCCCAGCCCTTGCCCGCGTGCGAGGCGGCCGCACCGCCGCGCACGGTGAGCACCGCGTTGAGCAACAGCACCCCCTGCCGGGCCCAGCCGGTGAGGTCGCCGGACTTCGACGGCGCGACACCGGCGTCCTCGGCGAGCTCCTTGAAGATGTTGCGCAGCGACGGCGGGATCCGGACCCCGTCGCGGACGCTGAAGCTCAGGCCGTGGGCCTGCCCCGGCCCGTGGTAGGGGTCCTGACCCAGGATCAGCACCCGGGTCTCGGCCGGCGGGCACAGCCGGTAGGCCGCGAACAGGTCCTCGATCGGGGGATAGATGGTGTGCGCCGCGTACTCCGCGGCCACGAACTCGCCGAGCTTCGCGGTTGCTTCGGCGTCCAGGAAGGGGGTCAGCTCGTCCCGCCACTCGGCCGGCAGCAGGTCAGGCAGATTCAACTAGCTCTCCAGTTCGTGAAGGCGGATGGCCCAGTCACCGCCGTGCGGCACCAGCTCCACCGTGCGGGTGTCGTCGTCCAGCCGGTCGATACGGACCTGCAGGTATTCGTCGTTGAGCTGCTCGACCAGGCCCGCGCCCCACTCGACGACGGTGACCGCGTCCTCGGCCGAGGCGTCCAGGTCGAGGTCGTCGATCTCGGCGCGCGGGTCGGGCCGGTCGCCGAGACGGTACGCGTCCGCGTGCACGAGCGGGACGGGACCCCGGTGCACCCGGGCGATCACGAACGTCGGCGAGGTGACCGCGCCCTCGACACCGAGGCCGGCGCCGATGCCCTGCACGAGAGCGGTCTTGCCGGCCCCGAGCGGGCCGGTGAGCAGCACGAGGTCGCCGCGGCGGAGGACGCCGGCCAGTCTGCGCCCGAAAGCCTGGGTGTCCTCGACCGTCGCGAGCTTCACCTCGGTGGTCACGAGATCTTCTCCACGAAGGGCAGCATCGCGGCGTTGACCTCGTCGGACTTCTCCAGCATCACCACGTGCCCGGTGTTCTCGATGGTGACGAGCCGGGCGTCGGGCAGCCGCTTGATGATTTCCTGCGAGTGGGCGACCGGAGTCAGGTAGTCCTTGTCGCCGACGATGACCAGCACCGGAACACCGCGCAGCGCCGCCAGCGCCGGGTATCGGCTGTGGTTGTACAGCGTGGCCAGGTATTTGGTCAGCGTCTCGACCGAGGTCTTGGAATTCATCCCCTCCACGAACGAGACCAACGACGGGCTCGGCTTGCCGTCGCCGAAGCCGTACCGCCGGGTGAGCAGCCAGGCCAGGTCGGAGGAGGCGAACCGGGCCCGCTCGATCACGTTGCCGCCGAGGTGGGCGGCGGTGCCCCAGAGCGGGAAGAACGGCGCGCTGGCCCGCGCGACCAGCGACGGCAGGGCCAGCTTGGCGCGGTCGATCAGCCGGGCCGAGGTCGAGATCAGCACCACGCCGGTGACCCGGTTGCCGAACCATTCCGGGTACTTCTCGGCGAACGACATGATGGTCATGCCGCCCATCGAGTGGCCGACCAGGATGATGTGGCCATCGGGCACGGTCGCGTTCAGGACCGCGGCGAGCGACTCGCCGAGCCCCGCGATGTCGTAGTTGCCGGACTTGAGCTTGCTGGACTTGCCGTGGCCGGGCTGGTCGTAGAAGACCAGACGGTGGTCGCCGCGCTCGGTGAACATCTTGCGCTGGAAGTAGAACGTGCCCATGTCGAGCGCGAACCCGTGCACGAAGACGATCGTCGGCTTGCCGGTCGGCGCCTTGGGCTCGACGACCTCGACGTGCAGGTTGGTGCCGTCGCCCGCGGTGACCGTGAGCTCGGCGTCGAACGACGGGTCGGCGAAGTCCTCGTCGGCGTGCGGGTCGCCGGGGGCGTTGACCGAGCGGCGGACCAGCGTGCGCTCGACCGCGAACGCCGTGGCCAGGCCGGCCGCCACCACGCCGAGGGCGGCTCCGGCGATGCCGACCTGCTTGGCCCGCCGTCGCGGGATCTTGGGGCTCACGCGGATGTCACCGTCCCGGCGGCGCCGTCGTACACCCGCGGGACCCGCGAGCTGCCGAAACGGGTCACGATCTCGTAGTTGATCGTGCCGACCACCTCGGCCCAGTCGTCGGCCGTCGGGCCGCCGTCGTCACCGGGCCCGAAGAGCGTGGCCACGTCGCCGGCCGCCACCTCGTCGTCGCCGACGTCGAGCACGATCTGGTCCATGCAGACCCGGCCGGCGACCCTGCGGCGCTTGCCGCGCAACTGCACCGGCCCCGCGTTCGAGGCGGCGCGCGGCACGCCGTCGGCGTAACCGAGCGGCACCAGCGCCAGCGTCGTCTCGCGCTCGGTGAAGTAGGTGTGGCCGTAGGAGACGCCCTGACCGGCCGGAACCCGCTTGGTCTGCGCGACGCGGGCGTGCGCGGTCATCGCCGGGCGCAGCCCGAACGTCTCCCCCGGCACGGGCGACAGGCCGTAGACGGCGATGCCCGGCCGGACCAGGTCGTAGTGGGCGTCCGGGCGGGTCAGCGTGGCCGCCGAGTTGGCGATGTGCCGGTAGCGCGGCGCAATCCCGAACCGCTCGGCCACGGCCAGCCCGTCGGCGAATACCGCCAGCTGCCGGTCGGTGATCTCATCGGCGGGCGCGTCCGCGCTGACGAAGTGGCTCCACACCCCCACAACGTCGATGTCGCCGTCGGCCTGCGCCTTCGCTGCGGCCTCCAGCAGGGCCGGCCATTCGGCCGCCGTCGCGCCGCCACGGGACAGGCCGGTGTCGAGCTTCAGGTGTACGCGTGCCTGCCGTTCCGCGCGGCGTGCGGCCTCGACCAGCTCGCCGACCAGCTGGAGCGAGCTCGCGGACAGGTCGATGCCGGCCGCGACCCCGTCGTGCAGCGGCATGCCCGGCGAGTGCAGCCAGGCCAGCACCGGCACGTCGAGACCGGCCCGGCGCAGGGTCAGCCCCTCGTCGAGGGTCGCCACGCCGAGCCAGGTCGCGCCGCCGGCCAGCGCCGCCCGAGCGGACGGCAGCATGCCGTGCCCGTAGCCGTCGCCCTTCACGACCGCCATCACCTCGGCGGTTGTGCCGGCGCGCATCAACGCCACGTTGTCCCGGATGGCGTCCAGATCGATCCGGACCTCGGCCTGCCACATGATTCCCAGCCTAACGATCGGTACGACAGTTTCCGTTACGGCTGCTCAGCGGGGTCACCCCAGCAACGCCGCCAGCGTCGGGCGAAGCGCGGCCGCGACGTCGGGTGAGGTCACCGGGCCGGACTCGGCCGCCCAGCGGCCGGCCAGGCCGTGCACGTACGCCGCCGCGACCGCGGCCCGTTCGGGAGCGAGCCCGCCGGCCAGCAGCGAGCCGAGCAGCCCCGCCAGTACGTCGCCGCTGCCCGCGGTGGCCAGCGCCGAGCTGCCGGTCGGGTTGGCCCAGACCTCGCCACCCGGGGTCGCCACGATCGTCCGGTCGCCCTTGAGCAGCACCACCGCGTTGATCCAGGTGGCCAGCCGGCACGCGGCCCCCACCCGGTCGGCGCCCGGCGCCTCACCCGCCAGCCGCTTGAACTCCCCGTCGTGCGGCGTGATCACCAGCGGCGCGTCCCGGCGCAGGTCCTCGGCGTGCGAGCCGTCCACCAGCAGCGTCAGCGCGTCCGCGTCGAGCACCACCGGCACCGAGGTCGCCAGCACCGAGCGCAGCGTCGTACGTGCTTCGTCGTCGGTGCCGAGACCCGAGCCGCACACCCAGGCCTGCACCCGCCCGGCGTCGCCCACCCGGCTCACCGCGACCACCGACGGATGCGCCCGGACGACCTCGCGGTAGCCGCTCCCGGCATAGCGCACCATGCCGGTCGGACCGGCCAGCGCGCCGCTCGTCGACAGCAGGGCCGCGCCCGGATACTTCGCCGAGCCGGTCGCGATGCCGACCACGCCTCGGGTGTACTTGTCGGAAGCCGGGCCCGGGGCCGGCCACCACTCGGCGATGTCATCGGCGTCGGGCACCCGCACCGCCGGGTCGGCCCGCAGCACCCGGCCCAGCCCGATGTCGACCAGTTCGACCTGCCCGCAGCGCACCGCGGCCGGCCCCAGCACGTGGGCCGGCTTGAGGCAGCCGAAGGTCACCGTGACATCGGCCGTGACCGCCTCGCCCGGCACGTCGCCGGTGTCGACCGCCACGCCGCTCGGCACGTCGACCGCGACCACCGGCGGCCGCGCGCCGGACCGCCCGCGCAGGTCACCCAGGCGGGCCACGTAGCCGGCCGCCGGTGCCCGCAGGCCGCCGCTCGCCCCGATGCCGACGATGCCGTCGAGCACGAGATCGGCCCGATCGGGCAGCTCGCGCACCGTGACGCCGCCGGCCGCCCGCAGCGCCGCGAGCCCGGCCAGGTGAACCCGGTCGGGCCGCAGCAGAAGAGCCCGCACCTGGGCGCCGCGCTGGGCCAATGCGGCGCCCGCATAGAGTGTGTCGCCGCCGTTGTCGCCGCTGCCGACCAGCAGCAGCACCCGCGCGCCGTACACGCCGCCGTCGTCGTCGTCCAGGAGAAGCGCGCAGCGCCGGGCCAGGCCGGCCGCGGCGCGCTGCATGAGCGTGCCCTCCGGCAGCGTCGCCATCAGCGCCTTCTCGGCCGCCCGCACGTCGGCGACCCGCCATGCCTGCCGCATCTGCCCTGTCCTCCAAGCCGTTCGTGATGCCGTCGGTTTTAGGCCCCGGGTACGACAGTTTCGCGTTCGCGGTGGTCGAGCCCTTGATCAGGACTCCGCGACGACCATCGCCGACGCGATGCCACCGTCGTGCGAGAGCGAGAGGTGCCACCGGGCGATGCCACGCTCGGCCGCGGCCGCGGCGACCGTACCGGACACGGTCAACCAAGGGCGCCCGTCCGGGTCGGCGACGATCTCGCAGTCGTGCCAGAGCATGCCGGCCGGCGCCCCCAGCGCCTTCGCCACGGCCTCCTTCGCCGCGAACCGGGCGGCGAGCGACTCGGCCGAGCGCGGATTGCCGGTGCCGCTCAGCCGCTCCCCCTCGGTGAACAGCCGAACTCCCAGCAGCGGGGTCCGTTCGAGGGCCCGGGCGAAGCGGTCCACCAGGACTACATCGATGCCGACAGCCACGATCACGGCCCAACCCTATCGGGCGAGCTAACGCACGGCCGGGTACGGCGCAAGACCTGTGGACAACCTCGGCACACGCGACCGCGCGGTTGTCCACAGGCACCGCCGGCGGCCCTCCCCGGCCCCTAAGGTCGGCGCATCCCGTTGCCCCACATGGAGGTTGCCGATGAATCCCGATCTCGAGGTCGACACCGAAGAACTACGTCGCGCCGCCTCCTCCCTGACCACAACCGCGGCCGAGACGTCGGCCGGAGCCACCGCGGCGCCCACGGTGCCGCACACGCCGCGTTGGCGCACGACCGACGCCGCGTCGCTGGCCACGGCGGCCGCCCAGCAGCAGCTTCAGCATCTGGGCGTCGGCGCCGCCGAGACGGCCTGCCAGGTCGCGGCCGCCGCGGCGGCCTATCAGGAGGCCGACGCCCGCGCCGCGACCCGCCTGCGGCTGTCCCGGTGACCGCCGCCGTCTACGCCCGGTTGCGCGTCGCCGACCCGGGCCTCTGGCGCGCGGTCGCGCACGCCTGGCGACGCTGGGCCACCCTGGCCGGCCGGCTGACTGCCCAGCTCACGGCCGATCTGATACGCCTCGGCGGGGCCTGGTCCGGCACGGCGGCCACGGCAGCCGCGGCCCGGCTGACGGAATTGCGCCGCGGCCTGATCCAGTTCCGGGTCCTGTGCTGGCAGGCCGACCAGGCGGCCGGCGAGTTCGCGGCCGCCCTCACCCGCGCCAAGCGGCTGCTGGCCCAGGCCATCTCCGCCGCCCACCGCGCCGGCCTGACCATCGACGACGAGGGCATCATCCGCGGCGGTCTCGCCACCCCGGGCGCGGGCGGCGCCGCCACGCGCGAGGCGGGCGGTCCGGCCACCACATTCTGGGCGGCCCATCCGGGCACCACGCGAGCAGTGGGCCACCCGGGCGCCACGCAGGCAGCGGGCCATCCGGGCGCGGCGCAGGCGGCGGGCCATCCGGGCGCGGCGCAGGCGGCGGGCCATCCGGGCGCGGCGCAGGCGGCCGTGGCGGAGGTCGCCGACGATCTGTTTGCGGCCATCGCGATCGCGGCGGCGGCCGACGAGGTGGCGGCCGAGCGTCTGGAGCGGATCGAGGCTGCCGCCCGGCAACCGGCTGTCCCGGCCGGGCCGGCGCGGCCGGACTGCACAGCGTCGCCGGCCCAGGTACGGCGCTGGTGGGATGGACTCACCCCGGCCGAGCGGCAGTGGCTGCTGGCGACCGAACCGGCCTGGCTCGCGCCGCTCGACGGAATCCCCGCCGCCGACCGCGACACGGCCAACCGCCTGCTCCTCGACGACCGGCGGGCGCAGATCGAGCGGGCGCTCGCCACGGCGCACGGCAGTGAGCGCCGGAGGCTGCAAGATCTCCGGCACGGGCTCGACGCCCTCGCCGACCGGCTGGCCGAAGACGAGGGCCCGCGGGCGTACCTGCTACGGCTCGACCTGAGCGAGGAGGGCCGCGTCGTGGTGGCGCTGGGCGACCCCGACCGGGCCGACAACGTGGTCACCCACGTGCCGGGGATGACGGCGGAGCTGGCGTCGTTCGGCGGCGAGCTGACCCGCGCCGAGCGGGTGGCCGGCCGGGCGGCGGAACTCTCCCCGGCCGCGTCGACCAGCGCGGTGCTCTGGCTCGACTACGACGCCCCCGACTTCGTCGACGAGGCGGCGAGCGCCCGCCGGGCTGAGGCCGGGGCGCCGGCGCTGCGCCGCTTCCAGGAAGGACTGCGGGCCACGGTCGACGGCCCGCCCGCCCGGCAGACCGTGATCGGCCACAGCTACGGCTCGCTGCTGGTCGGCAAGGCGGCCGCCGGGAGCGGCCTGCCCGCCGACAACGTGGTCTTCGTCGGCTCACCGGGCGTCGGCGTCGAGTCGGTTCGCGACCTGTCCGTCCCGCCCGGCCGCGTCTGGTCGACCACCTCGAGCAGCGACGTCATCCAGTACGCGGCGCCCGGCCCCGCCGCCCTCGCCCGCGACCTGGCGGTGTCTCGCCTCGTACCCGTCCTGGGCCCCGCGATCGCCTTCGGCAGCCCCGAGCGCGACCTGTGGTTCGGCCACAACCCGAGCGATCCCGCCTTCGGCGCCCGCACCTTCGCGAGCGCCCCCGGCGCGGGCCACCTCGGCTATTGGGAGCGCGGCAGCCCTTCCCTCGACACCCTCGCCGCCATCACCCTGGGCACGGCCCGATGACCCCGGCCGCCCTCCACCACAAAGCGGCCCCGGCACCCGGCAGGGACTGGCTGCCGGCAACGCCAGCAGCTGGCAGAGCCGACAACGCCAGCAGCTGGCAGAGCCGGCAACGCCAGCAGCCGACGGGGCCGGCACCCGGCGAGGCCGGTCAGGTCATTCGACGGTGACGGACTTGGCGAGGTTTCGGGGCTGGTCCACGTCGAGGCCGCGGGCCGCGGCGATCTCGCAGGCGAGGATCTGCAGCGGGACTGCGGTCATCAGCGGGGCCAGCAGGGTCGGCGTGTGCGGGACCGGGATCAGGTGGTCGGCGTAGGCCTTGACGCTCTCGTCGCCCTCCTCGGCGATCACGATGGTGCGGGCGCCGCGGGCGCGAACCTCCTGGATGTTGGAGACGACCTTGTCGCGCATCACGCCGCGGCCGGCCGGGGAGGGCACCACGCAGACCACGGGCGTGCCCTCGTCGATCAAGGCGATCGGGCCGTGCTTGAGCTCGCCCGCGGCGAACCCCTCGGCGTGCATGTAGGCGAGCTCCTTGAGCTTGAGCGCGCCCTCGAGGGCCACCGGATAGCCGACGTGCCGGCCGATGAACAGTACCGTGGACGCCGTCTTGAGGTCACGGGCCAGGGCCCGCACGTCCTCCATCTGGCCGAGCAGCCGCCTCAGGCTCTCGGGGGTGCTGCTGAGCTTCTCGACCACGGCCGCGACCTCGTCGGCGTACATGACGCCGCGGATCTGGGCCAGATGCAGGCCGATCAGATAGCACGCGACCAGCTGGGTGACGAACGCCTTGGTGGACGCCACCGCGATCTCGGGGCCGCCGTGCGTGTAGAGCACCGCGTCGGACTCGCGCGGGATCGTCGAGCCGTTGGTGTTGCAGACGGCGAGCACCCGGGCCTTCTGCTCCTTGGCGTGCCGCAGGGCCATCAGGGTGTCCATGGTCTCGCCGGACTGGCTGATCACGATCATCAGGGTCGAGCGGTCCAGGATCGGGTCGCGGTAGCGGAACTCGCTGGCCAGCTCCACCTCGCACGGGATGCGCACCCAGTGCTCGATGGCGTACTTGGCGACCATGCCGGCGTGGTACGAGGTGCCGCAGGCCACGATGAAGATCTTGTCGACGTCGCGGAGGTCCTGATCGGTGAGGCGGACCTCGTCGAGGACGATCTCGCCGCGCTCGGAGAGCCGGCCGAGCAGGGTGTCCGCGATGGCCTGCGGCTGCTCGGCGATCTCCTTGAGCATGAAGTAGTCGTAGCCACCCTTCTCCGCGGCCGACGCGTCCCAGTCGATGTGGAACTCGTGCGCGGCGGCCGGCTCACCGTCGAAGCTGGTGATCTCGATGCCGGCCGGGGTGATCAGCACGACCTGGTCCTGGCCCAGCTCGATCGCGTCGCGGGTGTGCTCGATGAACGCCGAGACGTCGCTGGCGAGGAAGTTCTCTCCCTGGCCGCGACCGACCACCAGCGGCGAGTTGCGCCGGGCCGCGACCACGGCGTCGGGCACGTCGACGTCGACGGCCAGCAGCGTGAAGGCGCCCTCGAGCCGCCGCACCGTGCGGCGCATCGCCTCGGCGAGCAGCTGCGGCCCGGACAAGCCTGCGGAAGAGGCGCGCAGCTCGCGCACCTCGGCGGCGAGCAGGTGGGCCGCGCACTCGGTGTCGGTGTCGCTGGCGAACTCGATGCCGGTCGCCTCGAGCTCGCTGCGCAGGCGGGCGAAGTTCTCGATGATGCCGTTGTGGATGACGGCGACCCGGCCGTCGGCGGAGAGGTGCGGGTGGGCGTTCCGGTCGGTCGGGCCGCCGTGCGTGGCCCACCGGGTGTGCCCGATCGCCGTGCTGCCGGTGGCGATGTTGTCGCCGGCCCGCTCGGTGAGCGCCTTCTCCAGGTTGGCCAGCTTGCCGGCCTTCTTCTCGGTCAGAACGGTGTCGCTGTCGACGACGGCGACGCCCGCGGAGTCGTAACCGCGGTATTCGAGCCGGCGGAGGCCGTCGAGAACGATGCTGAGCGCCGGCCGACCGCCGACGTAACCCACGATGCCACACATGCGGGGCAGCGTAACCGACGATCGCTCATGCGTCATGCTCGAGAAGCACACTTTTGAGCAGCCGAGTTGCTCGAAAGTGTGTCCGGAGGATGACCGACGGCGACATGCCCGGCACCCGCCCATGGCGTCGTTGGCGTACCGTCGGCTTGCGCGCCGCAGGACCGCGCCCGCACCGGGAGAGACGCTTGACCAACCAGCACGACACCCCGCAGCCGGAGGAGCCGACGCCGCCCGGCGGGAGCGCGCCGATCTCCGGGCAGCCCTGGTCGACGCCCTCGGGCGACCCGCTCTCCCCAGAGCCCTACCAGCCACCGGCGACGGCCTACGCGCCCGGCTCCGCACGTATCCCCGAACCCGACTCCCCGCCGACGTCGCAGTTCCCGCCCGTGGGCCCGGTGAACTATGCACCGCCCGGCTACGCGCCCGACTACGGCGGCTATGCCCCGCCACCGGGCTATGCCCCGCCACCGGGCTATGCCCAGCCCGGCTATGCCCAGCCCGGCTATGCGCCGCCTCCGCCTCCGCCGCGCAAGAACAACGCCCCGCTCGTCGCCGTGATCCTGGCCGTCACGCTCCTGCTCTGCGGCGGCGTCGTCACCGCCGGCGTCCTGGTCGCGCGCGGCGTCGCCGAGAAGGCCAAGGAAGTGGCCGCCCCCTTCGACGTGCCCACCGAGGCGCCCACCTTCCCGGGCCTGCCCACCGGGCTCCCGACCGACGCGGCCGGCAGCGGTCGCAAGATCGACGTGACCTACGAGGTCACCGGCGACGGCCCGGTCTCGATCGTCTACCTCGAGAAGGCCGGCGACACCCCGGTCCGGCTCAGCGACGTGAAGCTCCCCTGGAAGTTCACCACCCAGATGGAGACCCCGGCGCTGCTCTCCGTGGTCGTCCTGCGCGTCGGCGCCAGCGCCGGCACGGTCGGCTGCAAGGCCTCGGTCGACGGCGACGAGGTCAAGTCCAACACGTCCGACGATGCCAACTTCGCGACCGTCACCTGCACCCACCTGGCCCTGGATTGAGATGACGAACGATCCCCTGGTCGAGCGCATGCGCGCGTTCGGCACCACGATCTTCACCGAGATGTCCGCGCTGGCCCTCCGCACCGGCTCGATCAACCTGGGCCAGGGCTTCCCGGACACCGACGGCCCCCAGGAGATGCTCGACGCGGTGGCCAGAAGCGGCCCCGCCAACCAGTACCCGCCCCTGTACGGCATCCCCGTCCTGCGCGCGGCCATCACCGAGCACGAGCGGCGCTTCTGGGCCCTCGACCGCGACCCCGACAGCGAGGTCGTGGTCACCGCGGGCGCCACCGAGGCGGTCGCCGCCGCGATCCTCGGCCTGTGCGAGTACGGCGACGAAGTCGTGTGCTTCGAGCCGTACTACGACTCGTACGCGGCCTCGATCGCCCTGGCCGGCGCGGTGCGCCGCCCGGTCACGCTGCGCCCCGGCCCCGGCGGCCGCTACCGCTTCGACGAGGGCGAGCTACGCGCCGCGTTCGGCCCGCGCACCCGCCTGGTGCTGCTCAACTCGCCGCACAACCCGACCGGCAAGGTCTTCACCCGCGCCGAGCTCACCCTGATCGCCGAGCTCTGCCAGGAGCACGACGTGTACGCGGTCACCGACGAGGTCTACGAGCACCTGGTCTTCTCCGATGCCGGGGAGAAGCACACGCCGCTGGCAACCCTGCCGGGCATGCTCGAGCGCACCCTGCGCATCTCCTCGGCCGGCAAGACCTTCTCCTGCACCGGCTGGAAGGTCGGCTGGGCCACCGGCCCGGCCGCGCTGGTCTCGACCGTCGCCCGGGTCAAGCAGTTCCTGACGTTCGTCAACGCCGGCCCGCTCCAGCCCGCCGTCGCGGTCGCCCTGGGCCTGCCCGACGCCTACTTCACCGGCTTCCGGGCGGGCCTGCAGGCCCGCCGCGACCGCCTGGTGACCGGTCTCACCGAGGCCGGCTTCACGGTCCTGCCGTCGGAGGGCACGTACTTCGTCACCGCTGACATCACCCCGCTCGCCGACATCAAAGCGAGCGACGGCGAAGGGAGCGACGGCGTCGACTTCTGCCGCGAGCTACCCGCCCGCTGCGGGGTGGTGGCCGTGCCCACCCAGGTCTTCTACGACCATCAGGAGGCCGGCCGCCACCTGATCCGCTTCGCGTTCTGCAAGCGCGAGGAGGTCATCGACGAGGCGGCCCAGCGTCTTTCGAAGCTGAGCCGCCCGTGAGCCGCTAGAAGGCTTCGACCTCGGCCGCGATCCGTTCGGCGACCGAGCGTGCATGCTCCTCGGTGCCGGCCTCGACCATGACGCGTACGAGAGGCTCGGTGCCCGACGGACGCAGCAGCACCCGCCCGGTCTCCCCCAGCTCGGCCTCCGCCGCCGCCACCGCGGCGAGAACGGCCGGCGCGGCCGCGCCAGCCGCCCGGTCGCTCACCCGCACGTTGATCAGCACCTGCGGCAGCTTGTGCACCACTGAGGCCAGGTCGGCCAGCGACTTGCCCGACGCCGCCAGCTGCGCCATCAGGTGCAGCCCGGTCAGCACGCCGTCGCCGGTCGTCGCGTAGGCCGGCATCACGATGTGGCCGCTCTGCTCGCCACCCAGCGCCAGCCCGCCCGCGTTGAGCTCCTCCAGCACGTAGCGGTCGCCGACCTTGGCCTCGATCAGCTTGATGCCGGACTGCTTCATCGCGATCCGCAGGCCCAGGTTGCTCATCACGGTCGCGACCAGCGTGCCGTCGGTGAGCGTACCGGCGTCGCGCATGGCCAGCGCCAGGATCGCCATGATCTGGTCGCCGTCGACGATGTCACCCGATGCGGTGACGGCGAGGCAGCGGTCGGCGTCCCCGTCGTGGGCGATGCCCAGGTCGGCGCCCTCGGCGACAACCCGCTCGCGCACCTTGTCCATGTGCGTCGAGCCGCAGTCCTCGTTGATGTTGAGGCCGTCCGGGTCGGCGTGGATCGAGATGACCTCGGCGCCCGCCTCCTCGTACGCGGTCGGCCCCACCTCGCTGGCCGCGCCGTTCGCGCAGTCGACCACGACCTTGATCCCGTTGAGCGGGTGCGGCGTCGAGCCGACCAGGTGCTTGATGTAATGCTCGGCGCCGTCCAGCAGGTCGTGCACCCGCCCGATCGCGGCGCCGGTGGGCCGCCCGATCAGGCCGTGCCCGTCCTCGATCGCCTGCTCGATCCGCGCCTCGAGCTCGTCCGGCAGCTTGGCGCCGCCGGGCGCGAACAGCTTGATCCCGTTGTCGGGCATCGGGTTGTGCGAGGCGGAGAGCATCACGCCGAGGTCGGCGTTGGTCTGGGCGACCAGGTACGCGACGGCCGGCGTGGGCAGCACCCCGACCCGTACGACGTTGGCGCCCGCGCTGGTCAGCCCCGCGACCACGGCGGCCTCGAGCATCTCGCCGCTGGCCCGCGGGTCACGCCCGACGATCGCCATCGGCTGGTGGCTGCTGTCGCTTTCCACGAGGACCCGCGCCGCCGCGACCGCGACGGAGAGGGCCAGTTCCGGGGTCAGGTCGCCGTTGGCGAGCCCGCGCACGCCGTCGGTACCGAAGAGTCGCCCCATAGCGCCTTCCTTTCCCGGGAGCAAAACAAGCCTTTCACGGGTGCAAAACGGCCGGGCCCGCCCCCAAGTTGGAGGGGGCGAACCCGGCCGCCTGTCAAGCGATCAGCGCTTCGAGTACTGCGGAGCCTTACGGGCCTTCTTGAGGCCGTACTTCTTGCTCTCCTTGACCCGCGCGTCGCGGGTGAGGAAGCCGGCCTTCTTGAGGGCCGGGCGGTCGTCCGGCTCGTTCGTGATGAGCGCGCGGGCGATGCCGAGGCGCAGCGCACCGGCCTGGCCGGTGATGCCGCCGCCACGCAGGTTCGCGATCACGTCGAACTGCTCGGTCTTTTCGGTGGTGGTCAGCGGCTCGCGGATGAGCTGCTGGTGCACCTTGCTCGGGAAGTAGGCCTCGAGGTCACGACCGTTGCAGGTGATCTTGCCGGTGCCGGGCATGAGGCGCACCCGGACGATGGCCTCCTTGCGGCGGCCGACGGTCTGGATCGGACGGTCACCGGGACGCGGGGCGCGGACCGGGGCCGGCGCGGGCGTCTCGACGACGACGACCGTCTCAGCGGGCTCCTCGACGGTCTCGACGACCTCGGGCTCGATGATGTCGGACATGCTGCTGCCTTCTCCCGCGCTCACTGCGCGATCTGGGTGATTTCGAAGGGCTGGGGCTGCTGAGCGGCGTGCGGGTGCTCAGCGCCCGGGTAGACCTTCAGCTTCTTGATGATCTGCCGCGCGAGCTTGTTGTGCGGGAGCATGCCCTTGACGGCCAGCTCGATCGCCTTCTCGGGGCGCTTCGACAGCAGCTCCTCGTAGCCGATCTGCTTGAGACCGCCCGGGTAGCCCGAGTGGCGGTAGGCGACCTTGGTCTGCCGCTTGTTGCCGGTCAGAGCCACCTTGCCCGCGTTGATGATCACCACGAAGTCGCCGGTGTCGACATGCGGCGCGAAGGTCGGCTTGTGCTTGCCACGCAGAAGGTTGGCGGTGTGGGTAGCCAGGCGGCCCAGGACGACGTCGGAAGCGTCGATAATGTGCCACTGACGCTCGATCTCACCCGGCTTCGGGCTGTACGTACGCACAGAATTACCTTGTCTTGTCGTCGGTCTGGGGTCGCGCGCTGGTCGCCCCGAGCGCAAAAACGTCTCGAGCACAACGGCTGTCACACAACAGCAGGCAACAATACCCGGCCGCGCGGCGCGTGGTCAAAACGACGGTCCTGCCGGACCCCCAACAATATGCCAGCCAAGCATACTCCGCTGCGACGACGCACCCGACACCGGGATACGGAGGAGAACGGACGTAGCGGAGGTCACAGGTCGATGCCTCTTAGCAGGCTCGAAACAAACGGGACGCCGTGGTGAAATCCCCCACCGGCACGCTTCGCACATGGCCAATGGTGCGCACCCCTCGACGACGCGGGCAGGGCATAGCCGCCGCGTGCGGGTACGGCGCACTATGGAGAGGCCACCGTCAGGGTTGAGGACGGACCTGACGGTGACCGTCGAACCGGTTCACCGGTTCGGCGAGGAGGAGTCGCGGTGTGCGCCGGACGGAGGTACGGCGGAGAACGCAGGCGTGACATGGGAGCGGGTCGACGCTGAGGACGGCGGGCTCCGAGCGTGCCCTTCGGTGGACCGTACGGCCACGCCGCGACTTCTCGAAAAACGATGACCGACCGGACGGGGGGAACGCGCCGGGCGGTGATCACCGCGGCCGGCCTGACGGAGCCGACCGCGTCGCTCTCCGGATACACCGTCGGCGTCACCGCCGATCGGCGGCGCGACGAGCTCGCCAACCTGCTCGAGAGCCGGGGCGCCCGCGTGGTGCTGGCGCCCGCGCTGCGCATCGTTCCGATCGCCGACGACGCCGAGCTGCGGGCCGCGACCCGCGCGTGCCTCGACAACCCGCCCGACATCGTGCTGGTCAACACCGGCATCGGCATGCGCGGCTGGCTGGAGGCCGCCGAGGGGTGGGGCCTGGCCGAGCCGCTGCGTTCGCAGCTCGCCCGGGCGTACCTGATCGGCCGGGGCCCGAAGGCGCGCGCCGCGATCCGGTCGGCCGGCCTGCACGACCAGTGGTCCCCCGAGGGGGAGAGCTACGAGGAGGTCGTCGACCACCTCAAGGCCCGGGGCGTCAACGGGCTGACCGTGGCACTCCAGCTGCACGGCGAGAGCCAGCCGGAATACACCGAGGCGCTCGAGGCGGCCGGAGCCCGGGTGATCGAGGTGCCGGTCTACCGCTGGGGGCCGCCCACCGACCCCGCCCCGCTGCACCGCCTGGTCGACCTGGTCACCGGCCGGCTGGTCGACGCGGTGACGTTCACCAGCGCCGCGGCCGTGAACGCGCTGCTGCGGGCGGCCGGGCCGGCCGGTGACGCCCTGCTGGACGCGCTACGCGCCGACGTGCTGGTGGCCTGCGTGGGCCCGGTGACCGGCGCCCCGCTGCGCCGGCACGACGTGCCGATCGTGGCGCCGGCCCGGGCCCGGCTGAGCGCCCTGGTCCGCACGATCGTCGAGGAACTGCCGAAGAGGGCGGTCACGCTCGAGGTGGCCGGCCACTCGCTGACCCTGCGGGGGCACGCCGCGATCGTCGACGGCGATCTGCGGCCGCTCGCCCCGGCCCCGATGGCCGTGCTGCGCGCGCTGGCGGCCGCGCCCGGCCGGGTTCTCTCCCGGGCCGCCCTGCTGCACGCGCTCCCCCGCGGCGCCGACGAGCACGCGGTCGAGATGGCGGTGGCCCGGCTCCGGGCGGGCCTGGGCGCGCCCGGAGTGGTCCAAACGGTCGTGAAGCGCGGCTACCGGCTGCCGAACTGAGCGAGCTCAGCCGACGACGGCCGGGTAGCCGCCACTCTGCTCGGCCACCAGCGTGGCCATCGCGTGCTCGACGACCTGCACGAGCACACTTTTCACCGAGTCCCGGTGGCGGGCGTCGCACAGCACCAGCGGCACGTGCGGCGGGATCGCCAGGGCCTCGCGCACCTCGTCCGGCTCGTAGCGCGGCGCGCCGTCGAAGCAGTTGAGGGCCACGATGTACGGAAGATGCCGGTTCTCGAAGTAGTCGAGCGGCGCGAAAGCGTCCGCGATCCGTCGCGTGTCGACCAGCACGGCGGCGCCCACGGCGCCCCGGATGAGCTCGTCCCACATGAACCAGAAGCGGGTCTGCCCGGGGGTGCCGAAGAGGTAGAGGATCAGGTCGTCGGCCATGGTGATACGGCCGAAGTCCATCGCCACCGTGGTGGTCTCCTTGCCAGGCACCTTGGACGCGTCGTCGACGCCCTGACCGGCCGAGGTCATCAGCGCCTCGGTGGTCAGGGGCTCGATCTCGGAGACCGATCCGACGAGCGTCGTCTTGCCGACGCCGAAGCCGCCCGCAATGACGATCTTCGCGGAGGTGATCTCCCTGGGTTGCGCCCCCGCCCGCTCAGAGCTTGCGAAGTCCACTCAACACCCTTTCCAGCAGATCCATCCGCTCCGTGAAGCCCTTCTTGGGAGCGGCGCTGTGCAATGACAGCAGTCCGTCGGCGACCATGTCCGCGACCAGGACCCGGGCAACACCCAGCGGGAGCCGGGTGAGCGCCGAGAGCTCGGCCAGTGACTGCGGCTTCGCCTCACAGAGCACCGCGATGCGGTACTTGTCGTGCCCGGCGAACCGGGCCTCTTGCACGGCGGCCTGGCTGGCTACCAGGACCGCCTCGATCGGAATGTCACGGCGTGGCTCGGTCCGTCCGCGGGTGACCGCGTACGGGCGTACCAGGTTGCCCCGTGGGTCCTGCGGCTGCCCCATGACGCGATCACCCCCTTCCGGCCACTCGCCGGCTAATGACTGACGGCCTCACGGGGGGAGGGCGTCAGCGCGGCGCCCACCCGTTCGACGAGCAGGGCCATCTCGTAGCCGACCTGGCCGACGTCGCAGCTGCGCGCCGCGAGCACGGCCATCGACGAACCGTCGCTGACGGACATCAGGAAGAGATACCCGCTGTCCATCTCGATGATCGTCTGCTGGACCGCGCCGGCGTCGAACATCCGTGACGCGCCCTCGGTGAGGCTGACCACGCCGGAGGCGATGGCCGCGAGCTGGTCGGCGCGGTCCGCCGGCAGGTCGCGTGAACACGCCAGCAGGAGGCCGTCCGCCGACACCGCCACGACGTGGGCGATGCCGGCGACGCTGTTGGCGAAGTTGTTGAGCAGCCAGCCCATGTCATGCATGGTGGGGGGCCTGGTCACTGGTCCTTCTCCTTAGCCGGGAGGGTGCCGGCTTCGGCAGTGCCGTCCGTACGCCCTCGTTGCACACCACGGTGGTACGCGGACAGGAGTCCACGAACCTCGTCCGGGCTGCGACGGTTCTGGTGGCGCGGTCCCGCCTGCACGCCGCCGGGCACCAGCTGTGCCTGCGGTACGCGCTTGGGCAGACCGGACCGGGTGGTGCCGGCGTCGACGGGCTCAGCCGCCGCCATCGCCAGCTTCCAGCCATCGTCGGCAGCCGTCTTCCACCGGTCCTCCGCCGCCTGTCGCGGCCGCGGAACCGATGATCCATTGTGCCCGGTCGTCTCGGACCTCGTCGCGGCCGGGGGTGCCGGCGATGCCGGCGCAGGCGGCGGCGAAACGGGCACTGCCGCAGGCGAGGCCGGCGCCGCCGGTGGCGGCGAAACGGGCGCCGCCGGCTGCGAAGAGGTCGATTTCGAGTTGGGCGGCGGTGCGTACCCGGCGGTCGGCATCCCCCACTCCTCGGTGGCCGCCGCGTCATGGTTGCGGAACCAGCTCTGCTGCATCTGCACGAAGATCGGAGCGTCGTTCCGCTCCTCGGCAGGC
This sequence comes from Actinoplanes sp. NPDC051513, assembly GCF_044454685.1. Taxonomy (NCBI): domain Bacteria; kingdom Bacillati; phylum Actinomycetota; class Actinomycetes; order Micromonosporales; family Micromonosporaceae; genus Actinoplanes; species Actinoplanes sp. NPDC051513. Next base: position 172,235 of record NZ_JBITDW010000003.1, on the reverse strand, counting down.
GTCGGCATCGGCATGGCCGGCACCGGCGGCATCGCGGCGAGGGCAGCCCCCCAGCTGCCCGAGTCCGGCTGAGTCGGCGCCGGGGTCGGCGGCATCGGCGTCGGGGTGAACCCGTTCATCGAGGTCGTCGCGGTCTGCGCGGTGGCCGGCTGGGCCACCCGGGTGGGCAGCGGCGGCCGGTTCGGGGTCGGCGCGGCGGGCGCGGACGGCGCCGACGCGGGCGGTCGCTGCGACGGGAACATCGGCAGCGACGGGTGCGACGGCTGGTCGGACCAGCGCTCGGGCCCGGCGGCAGCCGGGGAGATCGCCGGCAGGGTGGCGGTCGCGGTCCGGGAGGCCCAGCCGCCGGCCGGCGCGGGAAGCTCCGGCGTCTGCCCGCCGCTCGGCAGCGCCCCGCCGCCGCGGTGCGGGAGCACCACGATGCTGCTCGGCAGGATCACCTGGGCGACCGTGCCGCCCTCGATGTTGGCCCGCAGCTCGACCCGGATGCCGTACCGGCCGGCGAGCCGGCTGACCACGGCGAGACCCATCAGCCGGAAGGCGGCCACGTCCACGTCGGCCGTCTCGGCGAGCCGGCGGTTGAGCTGGTCCATCTGCTCCTCGGACATGCCGAGGCCGCGGTCCTCCACCTGGATCACCACGTAGTCGCGGATGCGCCGGGCGTCGGCGACCACGCTCGTGGTGGGCGGGGAGAACCGGGTGGCGTTGTCGAGCAGCTCGGCGACCAGGCGGACGACGTCGTTGACGGCGAGCGCGGCGATCGCGATGTCGGTGTCGACCGTGCCGAACTCGATCCGGTTGTACAGCTCGACCTCGGACTGGCTGGCCCGCAGCGCGTCGACCAGCAGCGCGTCCTCGCGGCGCGGCGCGCTGGAGTCGGCGCCCGCCAGCACCAGCAGGTTCTCGTCGTTGCGGCGCATCCGGGTGGCGAGGTGGTCGAGCTCGAAGAGCCGGGCGAGGCGCTTCGGGTCCTCCTCGGTGCGCTCGATGCTGTCCAGCTCGCCGATCATGCGGTCGACCAGGGACTGCGAGCGGCGGGCCAGGTTGAGGAACATCGCCGAGACGGTGGTGCGCAGCGCCGCCTGCTCGGCCGCGATGCGGACCGCCTCGCGGTGGACCACGTTGAAGGCCTGGGCGACCTGGCCGATCTCGTCGCGGTTGGTGAGCCGGATCGGGTCGCGCAGCTGGCCGACGATCTCGTCGGCGCCGCTCTCGCCGAGCGTCCGGGCGTCGCGCAGCCGGGCCACGGCGTCGGGCAGGTCGCGGTTGGCCACGGCGAGCGCGCCCTCACGCAGCCGGCGCAGCGACAGGTTGAGCGAGCGGGCCAGGATCACGGCGAGGGCGATCGCGACGATCAGCACGAGGACCACCAGCGCGGCCTCGAGCGCGGCCTGCCGTACGACCGCGGCGCTCTCGTCCGCGGCGAGCTTGAGGTTCCGGTTCTCCAGCTCCTGCTCGGCCCAGCGCATCAGGTCGACGACGGCGCCGAAGGAGTTGGTGACCTCGACGGCCGGCACGGTCACGCCGCGGCCGAGCTGGATCGAGATCTGGTCGGTCAGGTTGACGGCGTCGCCGGTGACCACGTTGTCCACGAGGGACTGCTGCTCGGGCGAGGCGAACGCGGCGAACGTCAGCAGACCCTCCTGCTGGCTGGTCTGTGCCCCGATGAACGAGGCGCGCTGCTCGTTGCTGAGGTCGTTGGAGACCAGGGCCGAGTACGCCATCGACTCGAGATCGGCGGCGCCAGCCTTCGCCTTGGCGAATGCGCTGGTGGCCCGCAGACTGTCGCCGACCTCGTCGTCGCCGGCGTACTGGCTCACGGCGTCGCCGTAGCCGAGCAGGTCGGTCAGGACGACCCCGTACCGGGACATCGCCTCGGCGACACCGAGGCCGTCCTTCTTGCCCACCTGGTTGCGCGTGGAGTCCAGCGCGTTCAGGTTGTCGTCGATCTGCACGAGGCGGTTCTGCACGGCCGGCGGCGGATCCTCGAGCGCGCGCCGGTCGTCCCGGTACACCTGGATCTCGGCGTCGGTCTTCTTGACCGCGGCGTTGTACGTCGCGACCGGCGCGCCCGGCGTCGCCAGGTACGCTGCGGCCTGCATCCGTTCGTTGTGCAGGAGCTGGGTCAGGGTGGAGACGTCGGTGCCGAGCTGGGTGAGCTTCTCGACCTGGCCCGCCTCGGTGGCACGCTGACTCACGTCGACCAAACGGGCGGTCGCGAGCACGATCACCGCGGCAAGCGGAACGAACAGGATGAGGGCCAGCTTGGCCCGGATCCGTGCGTCCCTCAACCGGGGGAAGACACCACGGCGCGTCACCTGGGTCGAAGATCCGGTGCTCACGACTTCTCCTCCGTGGTCATCCCCGTATCTCTTCGCCCGCCAGAGGCTGCGGCTCGGCGATTTCATCAGAGAGAGTTGCCGTTTGGGAAGTCGAAGTACGCCCGGAAACAAACTTGTTGTCCGATGAGTAACTACCCTTTCGGTTCCACAATCGACACCAAACGCGTGTTGACGTGCACGAATGTCCGACCAGCCACTGATTGTAATTTTCCGGTTACCGAACACCGTCAAGATTCCAACCAATATGTGAGACGACTATCCCGCGCCGGCGATCCGCACCGGCTTGACCAGCCGCCTTCACGTTGGCAAGGTTTGGCGCGATCAGACGGACACGTTGTCCGTACAGACGCGCTCGCGGCCGGTCACCGTTGCCGCCCGTGCTCCGCGTTTCTGCCCCTCGAGGAGGCACCGCAGTGAGGCTCCCCCGCCTCGCCACGGCATCCGTCGTGGCCTCGACGCTTCTCGTCGCCGGACTGGCCGGCTGCACATCGGATGACGGCGGTTCGGGCGGCGACGGCGACACCATCGTGATCGGCGCCGACCTGAACAACTCGTCCAGTGTGGATCTCGCGTACGGCCGCGCCCTTCAGTTGCGGATCGAGCAGGTGAACGCGTCGGGCCGGTTGGGCAAGCGGAAGCTGGCGCTGCGCACCCAGGACAACCGCTCGGACCCGAAGGCGTCGCTGAGCAACCTCACCAGGTTCGCCGACGACCCGTCGGTGGCCGCGGTCGTGACCGGCTCGTGCGACCTGTGCGTGGTGGAGAACGTCAAGACGATCAACGACCGGAAGCTGCCGACGATCGCGCTGGCCGCCTCCGACGAGGTCGCCCAGCCGGTCTCCGAGCGGCCGTACATCTTCAAGATCGGCCCTAACTCGTCCGACAGCGCCGCCACCCTGGTGGCCGAGCTCCGCCGCATCCAGGTCCCCGACGTCGCGGTGCTCTACACCGACGACTACTACGGCCGGGGCGCCGACAAAGCGCTGGACGCCGAGCTCCTCAAGGCCGGCATCGACCACCCCGCCGCACGCTCGGTGAAGCCGGCCGCCACCGACATCACCCAGGCGGTCGGCACGCTCACCGACACCGAGCCGGGCGCGCTGATCGTGCTGGCCTCGCCGGACCAGGCCGCGCTCGCTGCCTCCAGCGCCCGGAGCGACGGCTTCAAGGGCCGCATCTACTTCGACGCGGCCGCCGCGAGCGACATGTTCATCCCGATCTCCGCGGCCGCCGCCACCAACAACACCACGATGGTGTTCACCCAGATCCTGGCGATCGACGACGTGATCGCCACGACGCCGGCCAAGGCCTCGCGCAAGCAGTGGTTCCGCGACTACGTCTCGCGGTACGGCAGCTACTCGGGGGTCGCCTCATTCGCGGCCGACGCCGCCGACCTGATCGCCGCCGCGGTCGCCCGGGTGGGTGTCAACCGCGATCAGATCCGGCAGATCATCGAGACCTCCCAGGTGGACGGCATCTCGGGCCCGATCCGCCTCACCCCGGCCAACCACTCGGGCCTCATGCCGCAGGCGCTGACGCTGCTGGTGGCGCGGGCCGGACGCTGGCGGCTGGCATCATAAATGATCACTACGCGCCACGCAGAGTGATCGCCCAAAAGGTTTCTTAAGAAACGGGCATGGAGTGGCGGTGCAGGGCACGGATTCCGTAACGTGCCCGGCATGGCATTCCGGACCTCGGCCAAACTGTTGGGGGTCACGCTCGGCGTTGCCGCGCTGGCCGGCGCCAGCCAGCTCGGGCTGGCGTACGGCCTCGGCATAGTCGGCCTCACCCGCACGCTTGACATCACCATGCGTGACCACTGGACTGCTCAGCTGGCCTGGGTCGCCTGGTTCGCCATGACCGCGGCCGTGGCCGGTGGCATGGCCGGCCGGCAATACCTGCCGAAGGGGTCGGGCGCGGGCACCCGGCTCGTCTCCGCGGTCGCCGCGGCCATCGGCGCGGGGGTGGTGGTGCCGCTGACGATGCAGCCGGCCCGCAACACCCACGTGGCCGGGGTGCAGCCGGTGGTCGTGATCGGCATCTGCGCCGCGCTGGGCGCGGCGGCCGGCATCTTCGCCGCCTACGCGGCGCTGAGCCGCTGGGTCGCCCGCTGGAGCTTCGCGACCGTCGGCATCGCGGTGTGGGTGATCGCGGTGGTCTCGGTGGCGCCGTCCATGGCCCCGGGCAAGACCCTTCCTTCCGTACGCCTCGGCGTGCTCGACCCCGAGTTCCTCTCGGCCGAGGCCACCAGGCGCACGGCGCTGTTCACGATGCCCGCGCTCGCCCTGATCAGCGGCATCGCGATGGGCTGGGCGTCCCGGCGTCGCGGCCTGTCCACGCTGAACATCGCCCTGTCCGGCCTGGCCGGCCCGGCCCTGCTCACGGTGGCCTACCTGATCGCCGGCCCCGGCACCGACCAGTACCAGACCGTCCCGTACTGGGCGGCGATGACCGCGGCCGGCGCCGGCGTGCTCGGCTCGGTCCTGGCCGCCATCCTCCGCCGCGCCCCCGCCTCGACGACCGGCTCCGACGCGTCCGCCGACGCGACGCCGCAACGCCCGCCGCTGCCCAAGCGCGACGCGCAGCCCGCATCGGCCATCGCCCAGGCCGCGGCGGTCGCCGCCCAGCGCCCCGAGGAGCAGCTGCGCCCCTCCGACACCGGGGTCCTCGCGACGCAGGACATGCCGCCGTTCAACGGCTTCGCGCCCGTGACGCCGGCGCCCGCGCCGGTCAAGTCGGCGCCCACGCCCATCCCGCAGCAGCCCGCCAGGGGGCGGGCCCGCCGCGGTCGCCAGCAGCCCGAACAGCAGCAACAGCAGTCCGACAACGTGGCCGACTGGGTGAGCGGGCTAGGTAACGGATAGAAGACCGGCAACCCCGCACCCGCCTCGGCCGGTTCCTCGCCGGCCGCGGTCTACGCCGGGTTCACCCCCGACCACTACGTGACGTTCTACAAGCTCTGATCAGGGGACGGCGGGGTTGCCGACATCGCGACGTAGACCTTTCCTCCGCTGGCGCGGAACTCGTCCGATTTATCGCGCATCCCCGCCGCCCGAATCTCGTGCGAGATCTTCATCGAGCAGAACTTCGGCCCGCACATCGAGCAGAAATGCGCGGTCTTGGCGGGCGCCGCCGGCAGCGTCTCATCGTGATAAGCACGCGCGGTCCCGGGATCGAGAGCCAGCTCGAACTGGTCCTCCCACCGGAACTCGAAGCGGGCCTTCGACAGCGCGTCGTCCCAGGCCTGCGCCCCCGCATGCCCCTTGGCCAGGTCGGCCGCGTGCGCCGCGATCTTGTACGCGATCATCCCGGCCTTCACGTCGTCCCGGTTGGGCAGCCCTAGATGCTCCTTGGGGGTCACGTAGCAGAGCATCGCCGTCCCGAACATCCCGATCATCGCGGCCCCGATCGCCGAGGTGATGTGGTCGTACGCCGGCGCGATGTCCGTGGTCAGCGGCCCGAGGGTGTAGAACGGCGCCCCGCCGCACAGCGCGACCTGCAGATCCACGTTCTCCTTGATCTTGTGCATCGGCACGTGGCCCGGCCCCTCGACCATCACCTGCACGTCGTGCTCCCAGGCCAGATGCGTCAGCTCCCCCAGCGTCCGCAGCTCGGCGAACTGCGCCTCGTCGTTGGCGTCCGCGATCGACCCCGGCCGCAGCCCGTCCCCGAGCGAGAACGTGATGTCGTATTCCGCGAATATCCGGCACAGCTCTTCAAAGTTCGTATAGAGGAAATTTTCCTGATGGTGAGCCAGACACCAGGCCGCCATGATCGACCCACCCCGCGACACGATGCCGGTGACGCGAGTGGCGGTCAGCGGCACATACGGCAGCAGCACCCCCGCATGGATCGTCATGTAGTCCACGCCCTGCGCCGCCTGCTCGAGCACGGTCTCGCGGAACACCTCCCACGACAGCCGCGACGGCTCACCCTTGACCTTCTCCAGGGCCTGGTAGAGCGGCACGGTCCCGATCGGCACCGGCGAGTTCCGGATGATCGCCTCCCGCGTCTCGTGGATCCGCGGCCCGGTCGACAGGTCCATGACCGTGTCCGCGCCCCACCGCGTCGCCCAGGTCATCTTCTCGACCTCTTCGTCCACCGACGAGGTCACCGCCGACGTCCCGATGTTCGCGTTGACCTTCACGAGGAACCGCGACCCGATCACCATCGGCTCCGACTCCGGGTGGTGGTGGTTGGCCGGCAGCACCGCCCGCCCCGCCGCGATCTCCTCGCGCACGACCGACGGCTCGACTCCCTCCCGGATCGCCGCGAACTCCATCTCCGGCGTGATCACTCCCGCACGCGCGGCCGCCAGCTGCGTCCCGTGCGCACCCCGCCACGGCGCCCGCAGCGGCGGCAGCCCGGCCGAGGGATCGCTGCCCGGCCCCGATGTGTCGTACAGCCGCACCGGCTCGTTCCCGTCGCTCAGCAGTACCTCGCTGAACGGCACGCGCACGTCGGCGCGCGTCCCCTCGACGTAGACCTTCCGCCTCATTTTTTCTCCCCAATCAGTACATAACGGACGACACGAGGCAGCACAATTCCCCTGCACCGGGCCCGGCCGAGATCAGGCGAAGTGGTTCAGCGGCCCGGGCCCGGCGCCCAGCCGCCAATCGCTGCCACCTCGCAGCGCGGCGGTCACATATTTCTTGGCGGCGCTCACCGCCGAGGGCACCGAGTCGCCGAACGCCAGCCGCACCGCGAGCGCCGACGAGAAGGTGCATCCCGACCCGTGGTTGTTGATCGTGTCGACCGGCTCGCCGTGCAGTGTCGTGGTCACCCCGTCGTGCCACAACACGTCCGTCGCCAGCTCGCTGCCGGTCACCACCACCGCGCGCGCTCCGCCCGCGGCGAGCCGGACGGCCGCCGAAACCATTTCCCCGGCCGTTTCCACCGGGCTTCGCGTGAGGGCGCCGGCTTCCTGCCGATTAGGCGTCAAGATGCATCCGTACGCGAGGAGCGGCTCGACAGCCGCAGCGGCCGCGAGCCGTGCTCCCGAGGTCGCGACGAGAACCGGATCGACGACCAGGTTCGGCAATTGCGACCCTCGTGCCCGGATCAGCTCGGCCACCGCCTTGTCGCCGATCATCCCGACCTTCACCGCCGCCACCTCGAAATCGCAGAGCACCGCGTCGAGCTGCGCCTCCACCACCTCGATCGGCACCGGGTGAATGGCCGTGACCCCGAGCGTGTTCTGCGCCGTGATCGCCGTGATGACCGACGTCCCGTAGGCGCCCAGCGCCGCGAACGTCTTGAGGTCGGCCTGAATCCCCGCTCCCCCACCGGAGTCCGACCCGGCGATGGTCAGCACCACCGGCGGCGTCATTGCGGCCCCACCACCAGGTCGTCCGCGGCGTCGGGCTCCGCCGCGAAATCTGGCCCCGCCGCGGCGTCGGGCCCCACCGTGAAATCTGGCTCCGCCGCGGAATCGGGCTCCGCCGCGGAATCGGGCTCCGCCGCGGAGTTTTCCTCCACATCGGACGAGGAGTCGACGCTTCGGACCGCGCGGGCCGTGCGCGCCCGCCCGAAGGCGGACGCCAGATCCCGCGACACCTGCTCCGGGTCCACGGCGCGCATCACCGCGCCCATCACCGCGATGCCCCGAGCCCCGGCCGCCGCGCACGCTGCCGCTCGTGCGGGCGTGTCGATCCCGCCCAGCGCGAGCCACGGCACGTCGCCCGCAAGCTCGGCCGCCCGCTCCGGAGCCAGCGCCGGCCCGTAGCCCGGCTTCGACAGCGTCGGATAGACCGGCGACAGGGTCACGTAGTCCTCGATGGACAGTCGCGGGGTGTCGTGGCACGAACGGCCGACCAGCGCGACGTCGGCCGCCGGCAGCGGGTCCGCCTCCGCCAGGTGCACGGCGTCCGCGCCCAGCGGGTCGGGCCCCGCGACGATGAGCCGGCCCGGCGGCAGGAGGTCCCGCAGCGAGACCGCGAGCGCCCGCCTGTCGGCGTACGGCAGATCTCTCTCCCGGAGAATGACCCACGCGACGCCGCCGCGGACCGCCCGCGCGACCACCGTCAGAAGCGAGCCGGAGGCGAGCCGCCGATCGGTCAGCAGCACCAGACCGCTCGGCGTCACCATTGCGCCAGACCCTCGTCCGAAGTGGATGCCACCGCGTGGAAGCGCCGGGGAATCCGCCCCGACGTGTAGGCGAGACGCCCCGCGGTCACCGCGTGCCGCATCGCCGCCGCCATTCCCGCCGGATCGTCGGCCCGGGTGATCGCGCTCGCGATGAGGACCGCGTCGCAGCCCAGCTCCATCGCCAGCGCCGCGTCCGACGCCGTGCCGATGCCGGCGTCCAGCACCACCGGGATCTCCACCGACCGGCGGATCAACCGGATGTGATGCGGGTTGGAGATGCCGAGGCCGGAACCGATCGGCGAGCCGGCCGGCATCACCGCGGCGCAGCCCACGTCGGCCAGCCGGCGGGCCAGGATAGGGTCGTCGCTGGTGTACGGCAGCACCGTGAAACCGTCGGTCACCAGTTGCTCGGCCGCCTTCAGCAGCTCCACCCCGTCGGGCAGCAGCGTCCGCTCGTCGCCGATCACCTCGAGCTTGATCAGGTCGGTCTCGAAGGCGTCGCGGGCCAGGTGGGCCGTCTTGATCGCATCGCCGGCCGTGTAGCAGCCGGCCGTGTTCGGCAGCACCCGCACGCCGAGCCGGTCGAGCATCGGCAGCAGGCCCGGACCGGCCGCGTCGACCCGGCGCAGCGCCACGGTGACCAGCTCGGTCTCCGACGCCCGGATCGCCTCCTCGAGGGCTGCGAGGCTGTTCGCGCCGCCGGTGCCGAGGATGAGCCGAGATTCCCCGAACAGCATCGTCACCCCCCCTGCGCCGCGGTGAGCACCTCGACCGCGTCCCCGTCGGCAAGCCGGCTCGTCTCCCACGTCGACCGCGGCACGACGGTCCCGTTGACCGCCACCGCGACGCCCCGGCGCGCCTCGGTGAGCCGCTCGACCAGGGCGGCAACCGACAGGTCGTCCCCGCTGGTCTCGATGAGCTCCCGTCCGTTGACCGTCAACCGCATCAGAACCTCCCCGGCGCGAAGTGATCGAGCAATGGGTCTTCCTCGCCGGCGACCAGCCCGGCGATGAGATCGGCCGTGATCGGGGCCAGCAGTACCCCGTTGCGGTGGTGCCCGGCCGCCACGATGTGGTTTCCCCGCAGACGACCGAGCAGCGGCGCGTTGTCCGGCGTGCCCGGCCGGTGGCCCACGGTCGTCTCCGCCAGCTCCCACTCGGCCAGCCCCGGGACCAGGTCGATCGCGGCGTGCAGCAGGTCGTGCACCCCGCCCGCGGTGATCGCCCGATCGGTCCGTTCCTCCTGGGTGGCGCCGACCACGATCTCGCCGTCGGCCCGCGGCACGAGATAGACGTGCCGGCCGTCGACGGTCGCATCGAGCACGTGCCGCAGCAGCCCCGGCTCGCCGCGCAGCCGCAGCACCTGCCCCTTCACCGGCCGCACCGGCAACCCGGTCAGCGCGGCCGTGCCGCAGCCGGCCGCGACCACCACGGTCTCCGCGTCCACCTCGGACAGATCGCCGACCCGCTTCGCGACGATCCGCCCGCCGAGCCGCTCCCGCAGGGCCGCCACCACCTTGCGCGGATCGACCTGCCGCTCGGCCGGCGCGTAGACCCCGGCCCGCACCCGCGGCGACAATGCCGGCTCGCGTCCGCGCAGTTCCGACGGACGCAGCCGGGGACGCTTCTGCCTGGTCCAGACCCGCGCGGCGTCGGCGAGGTCGTCCGCCGTCATCGCGAGCCCGAGCGTCCCCGCGTCGTCATAGCCCACGTCCACGCCGAGCGCGGCGGCGAAGGCCGGCCACCGCTCGTTGGACTCGTCGAGGAGCCGCGTCAGCGCCGGCTGCTCGAAGGCCGATTCCCCGCCGGGCGCGAGCATCCCGGCCGCGACGTGCCAGGCGCCCGGCTCCCCGCTGTCGAGCACGGTGACGTCGAAGCCGCGCTCCTGAAGCCGCCAGGCAATGGAAAGCCCGATGATCCCGGCCCCGACAACGGCGACTCTCATCGCACGCCACCCGCGACCGCGCCACCCGCACCGCCCGCGCTCGCGACCGCGCCACCTGCACCCGCACCGCCCGCGCTCGCGGCCGCGCCGCCCGCGAGTGTGCCTCCGCGCAATACTTCGAGGTCGCCACGCGGGGCGAGCGCCGTGAGCAGCGCGACCGTTGCCCCCGCCGGATCGCCGGCGATCGCCGAGATCGCCGCCACCCCGTATCCCGGCAGCTCAGCCGCCCGGGAAGCCGTAATGCCGCCGATCGCGATGACCGGCGTGCCCGGCACTGCGTCGACCACCGCCCCGATCCCCGCCGCCCCCAACGGCGCGGGCAGCCCGTCCTTGCTGGACGTGGCAAACGCCGGCCCCACTCCCAGATAGCTGGCCCCGTCGCCGACCGCGGCCCGCCCGGCGTCCGGCGTGCGACAGGTGGCCCCGACAACCGCTCTCGGCCCGAGCACCCGCCGCACCGCGGCCACCGGCAGATCCTCGGCTCCCACGTGCACCCCGTCGGCCCCCGCCGCGAGCGCCACTCCCACCCGGTCATCGACCAGGCAGAGCGCGCCGGCCGCGCGGCAGACCTCGAGAGCCGCGACCGTCAGCTGATGGGCGAGCCGATCCGACGTCTTGACCCTTATCTGAATCGCGACCGGCCCGTGTCCCACGGCCCCGCGCACCACATCGAGCGAGTCGGTGACGATGTGCAAACGAGGAAACAACGAACGCTCCTCCCTGCGCCGGCATGATCCGGATCAGGTTCGACGGTCGGGGGCCGCATCAGCCCCCCTCTCAGCCCGGTGCACCGGACTCCCGTGGGGTTGTCTTCTCCCGGACCATAACCGGCCCGGGAGAAGAAAACTAGCGCACGTCCCAGACCGGCTCCGGGGTCTCGATCACTTCCCCGTCCCCCTGGAACAGCACGAAGCGGTCGAAGGACCGGGTGAACCACCGGTCGTGGGTGACCGCGATCACCGTCCCCTCGAACTGCTTGAGCCCTTCCTCCAGCGCCTCCGCCGAGGCGAGGTCCAAGTTGTCCGTTGGCTCATCCAGCAGCAGAACTGTCGCGCCCGACAGCTCCAGCAGCAGCACCAGGAACCGCGCCTGCTGCCCGCCCGAGAGCGTCCCGAAGAGCTGATCGCCCTGCCCCGCCAGCTCGTACCGGTTGAGCGCCTTCATCGCCCCCGCCCGGTCCATCCCGGAGCGATGATCGTCACCCCGCCAGAGGATCTCGACGAGCGTCCGCTCGAGCAGTTCCGGCCGATCGTGCGTCTGCGAGAAGTGCCCCGGACGCACCCGCGCACCGAGCCGCGCCACCCCCGAGTGCGCCACGTGGGCGAGCGGCGCCCCGTCGACCGGCTTGTTCTCGGCCTCGGGATCGCTGCCGCCGGCCGCCAGCAGCCGCAGGAAGTGCGATTTCCCGGTGCCGTTGGCGCCGAGCACCGCGACCCGGTCGCCGTACCAGATCTCCAGGTCGAACGGGAACGTCAGGTCGTCCATCTCGAGCTGCTCGCAGATCACCGCCCGCTTGCCGGTGCGCCCGCCGCGCAGGTTCATCCGCAGCGACTGCTCCTTGGGCGGCAGTGGCGGCGGGCCCGCCTCCTCGAACCGGCGCAACCGAGTCTGGGCGGACTGATACCGAGAGGCCATATCGGAGTTGTAGGCGGCCTTCTGCTTGTACATCAGCATCAGCTCGCGCAGCTTCTGGTGCTCCTCGTCCCAGCGCCGCCGGTTCTCCTCGAGCTTCTCGTGCCGGTGCACCCGGGCCTCGTGCCATGAGGCGAACCCGCCCGGATGCGTCCAGGCGCTGCCGCCCTCGACCGCCACCACCCGGTCGGCGGTCTGGGCCAGCAGCTCGCGGTCGTGCGAGACGAACAGCACCGACTTCGCCGATTCCTTCAGCCGCTGCTCGAGCCAGCGCTTGCCGGGCACGTCGAGGAAGTTGTCCGGCTCGTCGAGCAGCAGCACCTCGTCGCGCCCGCGCAGCAGCAGGTCGAGCGCGAAGCGTTTCTGCTGGCCACCGGAGAGCGTGCGGACCGGCCGGGGCCGCACCTCGTCCCACGGCTTGCCGAGGATGGCGACGGCCACGGTGTCGAAGAGCACCTCGGCGTCGTATCCGCCCACCTCACCCCAATGGGAGATGGCGTGGGCGTAGGCGATCTGGCTGCGCTCGGTCTCGTCGAGGCTGGCGGCCGCGGCGGCGAGCCGGTCACCGGCGGCGCCCAATGCGGGCTCGACCAGCGACAAAGCAAGATCTTCCAGCGTACGGTCGTCGCCGATCATCCCGATGAACTGGCGCATGACGCCGAGCCCGCCGGAGCGCGCGATGCTCCCGCCCTGGGTCGGCAGGTCGCCGGCGACCATCCGCAGCAGCGTGGTCTTGCCCGCGCCGTTCGGCCCGACCAGGGCGACCTTGGCCCCCTCGCCGACCCGGAACGACACGTCGGCGAAAAGCTCACGGCCATCGGGCAGCACGAAACCCACCCCGGCGACATCCACGTAACCCATGGGCCAGCATTCTCCCGGGCGACGGGCCCCGCGGTCAGCCGGTTTTCCGCGAGACCCGCAGCACCCGGAACCCCTTTTGGCTGGCTACCCGCTCGACCTGCCAACCATGTTCGACGAGCCAGGCATGCAGCGAGTCGCCGCCGAGGTGCCGATTGATCACCAGCCAGGCCACGGCGGACGGGGCGAGCCGCGGCAGCCAGCGCTCCATCAGCGCGTGCAGCTCGGCCTTGCCCACGTGGGTCGGCGGGTTGCTCCAGATCTCGTCGAACACGACGTCGCCGGGCACCTCGTCGGGCGCGGCCACCCGGACGTTCGCCAGCCCGAGCGTCGCCGCGTTCTCCGCGGTGAGCTCGCGGGCACGCGAGTTCACGTCGACCGCCCACACGGTGACCAGCGGCGATTCGCTGGCCAGCACCGCGGCGATCGGGCCGTACCCGCAGCCCAGGTCGAGGAACACCCCGGTGGACGCGGCGGTCGGCAGGCCGCCCTTGCGCAACAGCACGGCGGTGCCGGGGTCGAGCCGCCCGGCCGAGAAGACGCCGGACGCCACGGCCAGCCGGTAGTCACGCCCCGCGACGTTGAACTCGATCTCGCCACGCTGGGCAGGCGTCGTGGGCTCGGCGCTGAAATAATGCTCGGCGGTCACCCCGCAAGTCTGCCGCCGGCCGGGCCCGCCACCTGCGCCGGGGTGCCGCACATGGTGTGCGGCCATCGATCACCGTGCGCTCCTAGCTTGAAATGCATGCTGTACGGCACCCCTCAACGCCGCGAGCATCGCGCGCCCGGTGGCGCACTTGCCCTGTTCGGCAGCGTCATCGCCGCCGCCCGGCCACCGGGACGGCGCGGCAGCAGCGGCGCCGGCCAGCACCGTTCGCGCGCGGCTCGCTCACCCGACCGGCAACGCTCACGCGCGCCCCGCGCACCCGACCGGCCACGTCCGCGGGCCGTCCGCGAGCCGCCGCGGACCGCCCAGTTCCTGGTCCGCGGACTGGCCGCGCTGATCCTGCTCGCCCTGATCTCGCTGACCGCGTTCTTCGTGCTGGCCGGGCGGAACGGCGGTGGGAACGCGGAGGCGGGCGCCGATCCGATCGCGGCCGGCATGCTCGCCTCGCGGACGGTCGACGCGGCCCCGCTGACGGTCGAGGAGATCTTCCCGGACAGCGGCACGGTCCGGCCCGCTGGCACGAACCCGTACCGGATCACGCTGACCCACATCGACGCCGACTGCCGCTCGGCGACCAGCGGCGACCTCGGCGACCTGCTCGTCGAGCACGGGTGCAGCCAGGTGGTGCGGGCCGGCCTGGTGGCGCCGTACGGCGACTACCGGGTCACCGCGGGAATGTTCAACCTGGCCGACGCGGCCGGCGCCGTCGACGTGGACGACGTGCTCCGCCACCTGGTGGAGACCGGCGACGGCGGCCTCGCCACCCTGCCCGCCGGCCGGCACGACCCCGACGCGCTGCCGACGGCGCAGGTCGGCTGGCGCACCCGCGGCCATTACCTGCTCTACTGCGTGATCAATCGGCCCGACGACAGCCTGGTCGCGGCCGACGACCCGTACGCGGCCCGGATCACCGACGACCTCGTCGACAGCTACCTCGGCACCACGGTCCTGGGCCGCCGCGCCGCCGATGCCGGCGCCTAGGCCCGGAGCCTTCGTGTCGCGTCCGCCCGCGTCGCGTACTCGGCCGCCTCCGGATAGCCGACCGCCACCAGCGTGAGCCCGTGCGCCGGCGCCACGGTGACCTCGCTCGACCGTTCCCGCAGCGTCAGCAGCGTCCCCGGCCACGACGGCCCGCGCCGGCCGTCGCCCACGGTCAGCATGGCCCCCACGAGGCTGCGCACCATGGACTGGCAGAACGCGTCGGCCTGCACCGTCGCCACGCACACTCCGTCCGGGTCCCGGCGCCAGTCGAGGCGCGTGATCGCCCGCACGGTGGTGGCGTGCTCCTTCCGCTTGCAGTAGGCCGCGTAGTCGTGTTCCCCCACGAGCCCGGCGGCCGCGGCGTTGAGCCGCGCGAGGTCGAGCGGCCGTACCCATCCCAGCGTGTCGTGGCGGCGCAGCGGCTCCGGCCCCCACGGCGTGTCCGCGACCCGGTACTCGTACCGCCGGAAGGTCGCCGAGAAGCGCGCGTCGAACGACGCCGGCATCGGCGTGATCGCCCTGACTCGGGCGTCCGGCGGCATCAGCGCGGCCAAGCGCCGCAGCAGCGACCCCTCGAGTTCGGCCCAGGACTCGAGCGGCAGGTCGACGTGGCAGACCTGGCCGGTGGCGTGGACTCCCGCGTCGGTCCGCCCGGCCACGGTGAGCCCCAGCGGGGTCTCGGCCCCGACCAGACGTCCCAGCGCCTCGGTGAGCACCCCGGCGACCGTGCGCCGCGCCGGTTGCGCCGCCCACCCGGAGAAGTCGGCGCCGTCGTACGACACGTCCAGCCGTAGGCGAATGGTCTCCATCGATCTCCCCGAGAAAGCGGGCGGACACGAGAAAGGCCCGGCACCCGGGAGGGGTGCCGGGCCTCACCCAGCTGTTGCTGCGGGGATCAGGCCTTGTCTTCCTCGGCCTTGTCCTCGGTCTTGTCGTCGGCGACGGCCTCGACCTTGTCGTCCGCGACGGCGGGCTCGTCGGCAGCGGCCTCGTCGGCAGCTGGCTCGTCGGCCGCGGCGGCGGGCGCCTCGTCCTCGCGGGCCAGCGCCTCGACCTTGTCCTGCTGCGCGGCGGCCTTGCGGGCCGTCTTCTTGGCCGGCGCCGTGGTGGCGGCGACCTGAAGCTCCTCGACCAGCTCGATGACGGCCATCGGAGCGGCGTCGCCCTTGCGCGGGCCGGTCTTGGTGATGCGGGTGTAGCCGCCCGGCCGGTTGCCGTACCGCGGAGCGATCTGCTCGAACAGGGCGTACACGACGTCCTTGTCCTTCACGACGGTCAGCACCCGGCGGCGGGAGTGCAGGTCGCCGCGCTTGGCCTTCGTGATGAGCTGCTCAGCCAGCGGGCGCAGCCGCTTGGCCTTCGTCTCGGTGGTCTTGATCTTCCCGTGCCGGAAGAGCTCCGTGGCCAGGTTGGCCAGGATCAGCTTCTCGTGCGCCGGGCTGCCGCCGAGGCGGGGACCCTTGGTGGGCGTGGGCATTTCGGATGCTCCTTGTTATGGCAAGGTGGCCGAGCTTACAGCTGCTCGGTCTCGCGGTAGTCGTCGGTGTCGTAGTCCACGTCGCCGAACGAATCCACGACGTGCGCCGGGTCGAAGGACGGCGCGCTGTCCTTGAGGCCCAGGCCCATTCCGGCGAGCTTCATCTTGACCTCGTCGATGGACTTCTGACCGAAATTCCTTATATCGAGAAGATCGGCTTCCGTACGCCCTATCAACTCGCCCACGCTGTTGATGCCCTCGCGCTTGAGGCAGTTGTACGACCGGACAGTGAGGTCCAGCTCCTCGATCGGCAGGGCCAGATCGGCGGCGAGCTGCGCATCCTGCGGCGAGGGGCCGATGTCGATGCCCTCGGCGGTCTCGTCCAGCTCGCGGCAGAGACCGAACAGCTCGACGAGGGTCGAGCCGGCCGACGCCAGCGCGGTGCGGGGCGAGATGGACGCCTTCGACTCGACGTCGATGATCAGGCGGTCGAAGTCGGTGCGCTGCTCGACACGGGTCGCCTCGACGCGGTAGGTCACCTTCATGACCGGCGAGTAGATCGAGTCGACCGGGATGCGGCCGATCTCGGCGCCGGTGTTCTTGTTCTGCGCCGCCGTGACGTAGCCACGGCCCCGCTCGACGGTGAGCTCCATGTCGAGCCGGCCCTTGCTGTTCAGGGTGGCCAGCTTGAGGTCGGGGTTGTGCACGGAGACGCCGGCCGGGGGCTGGATGTCACCGGCGGTGACGTCGCCCGGGCCCTGCTTGCGCAGGTACATGCTGACCGGCTCGTCGTGCTCGGAGCTGACGGTGAGCTCCTTGACGTTCATGACCAGCTCGACCACGTCCTCCTTGACACCGGGGATCGTGGTGAACTCGTGCAGGACGCCGTCGATCTTGATGCTGGTCACCGCCGCGCCCGGGATGGACGACAGCAGGGTCCGGCGCAGCGAGTTGCCGAGGGTGTAGCCGAAGCCCGGCTCCAGAGGCTCGATGGTGAACCGGGAGCGGGTCTCCGAGAGCGACTCCTCCGAGAGGGTCGGCCGCTGGCTGATGAGCACGCGTTTCTTCTTTCTGTCAGGCCACCCACTATTTGATGGCCGTCCGTTGATGCACCCGGGGGCGTCGGATGACACCCCCGGGCAGAGCGCTACTTGGAGTAGAGCTCGACGATCAGCTGCTCCTGGACCTGCGTGTCGATGACCGCACGGGACGGGAGCGAGTGCACGAGGATCTTCATCTCGCTGGGGATGGGCTCGAGCCACGCCGGAACCGCACGTGAGCCGGCCTGGGCCTGCGCGACGACGAAGGGGGTCATCTCCTTCGACTTCTCGCGGGTCGTGACGATGTCGTGCTCCTTGACGCGGTACGACGGGATGTCGACCTTCACGCCGTTGACCAGGAAGTGGCCGTGCTTGACCAGCTGCCGGGCCATGTCCCGGGACTGCGCGAGGCCGGCCCGGTAGACGACGTTGTCGAGACGCGACTCGAGGATCTGCAGCAGCACCTCACCGGTCTTGCCGGGCTTGGTGACAGCCTCCTCGTAGTAACCGCGGAACTGCTTCTCGAGCACGCCGTAGACGCGGCGGGCCTTCTGCTTCTCGCGGTGCTGGAGCAGGTACTCGGTCTCCTTCGTGCGGCCGCGGCCGTGCTGGCCGGGCGGGAAGGGACGCGACTCGAACGGGCACTTCGGCCCATCGCACTTGCTGCCCTTGAGGAACAGCTTCATCTTCTCGCGGCGGCAGCGCTTGCAGTCCGCACCTGTGTAACGAGCCATTGTTCCTAGATCTCCCTCAGACCCGACGACGCTTCGGCGGACGGCAACCGTTGTGCGGCTGGGGCGTGACGTCGGCGATCTGGCCGACCTCGAGGCCCGCGGCCTGCAGCGAACGGATCGCGGTCTCCCGGCCGGAGCCGGGGCCCTTGACGAACACGTCGACCTTGCGCATGCCGTGCTCCATCGCCCGGCGAGCGGCGGCCTCGGCGGCCAGCTGCGCGGCGAACGGGGTCGACTTGCGGGAGCCCTTGAAGCCCACCTGGCCGGAAGAGGCCCAGGAAATGACCGCACCGGTCGGGTCGGTGATCGACACGATGGTGTTGTTGAAGGTGCTCTTGATGTGCGCCTGCCCGTGGGCGACGTTCTTGCGTTCCTTGCGCCGGACCTTCTTTACTGCGGCCCCTGCGCGTGCCTTCGGTGGCATAAGTCAGTGCGCTCCTATTACTTCCGACCCGGCTTCTTCTTACCAGCGACAGTGCGCTTCGGACCCTTGCGCGTACGCGCGTTGGTCCTGGTGCGCTGACCCCGCACGGGGAGGCCCCGGCGGTGGCGGATGCCGGCGTAGCAGCCGATTTCGACCTTGCGTCGGATGTCCGCGGCGACCTCGCGGCGAAGGTCACCTTCAACCTTGAAATTGCCCTCGATGTATTCGCGGAGCTGAACCAGCTCCTCGTCCGTGAGGTCTTTGGCGCGCTTGTTCAGGTCAATCGCGGTAGCGGTCAGCGCCTCGACGGAACGAGTGCGACCGATCCCGTAGATGTAGGTGAGCGCGATCTCCATCCGCTTGTCGCGGGGAAGATCGACGCCGACGAGTCGAGCCATAAGTGGGCGTACTCCTCGAAATCGTTCGGAGGTCTGTGCCCTCCCCTCCCGCCTGCCCGGGCGGGCCCCGGCCTCCGAGCCGGGGGTGTCGCCGTTTCGAGAAACGGCTGGGACGAGCTTGTTCGGTGCCGGATCCGGCAGCGAAACCCGGGGACTCAGCCCTGGCGCTGCTTGTGGCGCGCGTCGGTCTTACAGATGACCATGACGCGGCCGTGCCGCCGGATGACCCGGCAGTTGTTGCAGATCCGCTTGACGCTCGGCTTGACCTTCACGGTTTGCCTTAACTCTCATTCGGACGGGACATCCCCCGCCCCTGCTACTTGTAGCGGTAGACGATGCGTCCCCGGGTCAGGTCGTACGGCGACAGCTCGACGACGACTCGGTCCTCGGGAAGGATGCGGATGTAGTGCTGCCGCATCTTGCCTGAGATGTGCGCTAGTACCTTGTGACCATTGGCGAGCTCCACGCGGAACATGGCGTTCGGCAGGGGCTCGATCACTCGGCCCTCGATCTCGATGGCTCCGTCTTTCTTGGGCATGTCCTCCGCTACCTGACACTGGGGTTCGGGGCTAGCATGCAACGTCATACCCAAGCCGTCGGCGACGACTTGGACCAGCCGCGGCACCCGCCGCCCTCGAAGCGCTGAGGACATGCGGGAGTGGACGCTGCGCGCCAGCTAGCCAGTGTACGCGGGCCGGATTCGCACGCCAAACCGAGGTCGCCCTGACCCGAGGTCGGGTGTGTCGCCGGGCCCAGAAATCGGACAAGTCCCGCCTTATCACCCGCCGATGGTCGGCCTTCGCGGTTTCGGCGGCAGTTCGCCCCGCGCCGTCGCCTCTGCGATGAACGCCTTCCGCTGCTCCTTGCTGGGGTTCCTCGGCAGCTCGCCGTTCGCGATCGCCTGCCGGTACAGCATCTTGCGCTCGTGCCGGTGCTCCCGCAGGCGCCGGCGGTGCTCCTCTTCCCGAGCGTGCTTGCCCGGCTCGCCGGAGGCCAGGCCGCCGATCGTGCGCACCACCAGCACCACGCCCCACGGCCCCACGATCCAGACCGGCCAGTAGAAGACCGGCTCGCTCGAGAAGATCCAGCCGAGCGCCCAGATCAGCGTGAAGAACGCGAGCACCTTGACCCAAGGTCCCCAGACGTGCCCCAGCCAGGCGCGGTTGGCGCCTTCTCGCTGTTCGATCGCCGCCGGCGGCGGGGCGGGGACGATGGGAGCGGCGTTCGGCAGGTCGGTCAGCAAGCGGTCGAGATCGCCATAGGTCTTCGCCGCGTACGCGTCACGCAGGCGCTCGTCGAATTCGGCGAGATCGAGCCGGCCCTCCTCGAGCGCCGTGCGCAGCTGGTCGGCGACCTGCTGACGGTCGGCGTCGGCGGCCCGCATCTGCTTCCGGCCGTCGTCAGCCATGGCAACCCGGCCTCAGCGACGACGACGGCGATCTCGGCGGCCGCCGTCGCCGAACCACTGGCCGAAGACGCCGAGGACCAGCGGGATCAGCATCCAGACCGGCCAGAAGTACTGGAGGTGCCCGGAGCTGATGCTGGTGATCAGCCAGATCAGGGTGCAGACCAGGATGACGCCGGCGTACGGACCCACCCACTGAGCCATCTGACGGCCCGGGGAGTGCGGGGGGTTGACCGGTACACCGACGGGCGCCGCTGGGGCCGCAGGCTGGATCTGAGAATGCCGCACGGGCACCGTGCCGGGCAGGTCGTCCAGCAGACCGTCCAGATCGGCGTAGGTCTTCGCCGCGTACGTCCGCTGCAGCCGCTCGTCGTACTCGCTCAGGTCGAGCCGCCCCTCGTCGAGCGCCGACTTGAGCTGTTCCGCCACGGCCTTGCGATCACTGTCGCCGGCCCGCATGTCCTCCCGCCCCATGCGTCCCAGCATGCCCGACGCACACAACGACGGCCAGCGCCGGGTCAGGGTCAGGGTTGGCGGGCCGTCACGAGGTCGCCGAGGCGGGCGCGGCCGCCGTCGACCGCGGTGGTCACCCACACGCCGTCCTCGAGCAGGCACATGGTGTGCTCGACGTGCGCCGCCTTCGACCGGTCCCGGGTGATCACGGTCCAGCCGTCGGAGAGCTCGACCGTCCGCGGCGAGCCCGTGGTGATCATCGGCTCGATCGCAAGGCACAGGCCGGGCACCAGCTTCACGCCCTTGCCCGGCTTGCCGTGGTTGAGCACGTGCGGGTCCTGGTGCATCTCGGTGCCGATCCCGTGCCCGCCGTAACCGTCGACGATGCCGTAGCGCCCGGCCTTGCGGACCGCCTTCTCGACGTTGAACGAGATGTCGGTCAGCCGGCCCCGCCCGTTGGCGGCGCCACGCGCGGCCGCGGCGATGCCGGCCCACATCGCGTCCTCGGCGACCTCGGCCATCTTGATCAGCGCCGGGTCGGTCTCGCCGACGCCCACCGTGATCGCCGAGTCGCCGTGCCAGCCCTCCAGGATGGCGCCGCAGTCCAGCGAGATCAGGTCGCCCTCGGCGAGCACCTGGTCGGGTCGCGGGATGCCGTGCACGACCTGCTCGTTGACCGAGGCGCAGATCGACGCCGGGAAGCCGTGGTAGCCCTTGAACGAGGGGATGGCCCCGGCGTCGCGGATCACCTTCTCGGCGATGGCGTCGAGGTCGGCCGTGGAGACACCGGGCGCGATCGCGTCCCGCATCGCATCCAGCGCGGCGGCTACGACCAGGCCGGCGCCGCGCATCTTCTCGATCTGCTCGGGGGTCTTCAGCTGAATGTCCAGCTGGGGGCGGCGCATGGTCAGCCCCCGTACGACCGCAGGGCGTCGATGGCGCGCACCGTGACGTCCTCGACCGGGCCGGTCGCGTCTATTCCTACCAGCTTGCCCTGCGCGCCGAAGAAGTCGACCAGCGGCGCGGTCTTCTCGGCGTACTCGACCAGCCGGTTGGCGATCGTCTCGGCCTTGTCGTCGTCCCGCTGGAACAGCTCCGACCCGCAGCGGTCGCAGATGTTCTCCTTGCTGGTGGGGTCGAACTCGACGTGCCAGATCTTGCCGCAGCCGCGACAGGTCCGGCGGCCCGAGAGCCGCCGGATGACCTCGTCGTCGTCGACCACGAGTTCCATCACCAGGTCGAGCGCGGTGCCGAGGTCGGCCAGCAGCTTGTCCAGCGCCGACGCCTGCGGCACCGTGCGCGGAAAGCCGTCGAGCAGGAAGCCGTCGCCGGCGTCGGGCTCGGCGAGCCGGTCCCGGACCATGTTGATGGTCACCTCGTCCGGAACCAGCTGGCCGGCGTCCATGTACCGCTTGGCCTCCACGCCCAGCGGCGTGCCCTGCGAGACGTTCGCCCGGAAGATGTCACCGGTCGAGATCTTCGGTACGGCCAGGTGCGCGGCGATGAACTCAGCCTGGGTCCCCTTGCCGGCCCCTGGAGGGCCCACCAGTACCAGCCGCACCTACATCGCCTCGCTTCGGTGAGAACGAGCCACGCATACCGCCGACGCATGAGCCCCCCGGCTCCGCGTCCCCACTACCGGAGGAACCCTTCGTAGTTGCGCTGCATGAGCTGGCTCTCGATCTGCTTCACGGTCTCCAGACCCACGCCCACCATGATCAGCACCGCAGTACCACCGAACGGGAAGTTCTGGTACTGCTGCTGGTTCAGCCAGATGAAGAAGAAGTTCGGCAGAACCGAGATGATGGCCAGGTAGAGCGCCCCCGCCAGGGTGATCCGGCTGAGGATGAAGTCCAGGTAGTCGGCGGTCGGCTTGCCCGGGCGGATGCCCGGCACGAAACCGCCGTACTTCTTCATGTTGTCCGCGACCTCGGTCGGGTTGAACGTGATCGAGACGTAGAAGTACGTGAAGAAGATGATCAGCAGGAAGTAGACGCCGATGTAGAGCGTGCTCGTCGGGTCGGCGAGCCACTTCTGGATCCAGACCTGATAGCCCTTGAGGTTGTTCTGGTCGAAGAACTGCAGGTACAGCTGCGGCAGGTAGAGCAGCGACGATCCGAAGATCACCGGGACGACACCGGCCTGGTTGACCTTGAGGGGGATGTAGGTCGAGGTGCCGCCGTACATCCGGCGGCCGATCATGCGCTTCGCGTACTGCACCGGGATACGCCGCTGGGCCTGCTCGATGAAGACGACCAGGCCGATGATGATCAGGACCAGGCCGATGACGAGCAGGAACTTGCCGACGCCGCTCGACTCCTTGATCGTCCAGCCCTCGCCGGGGAGGCGGGCCGCGATCGAGGTGAAGATCAGGACCGACATGCCGTTGCCGACGCCGCGGTCGGTGATGAGCTCACCGAGCCACATCACCACGCCGGTGCCGGCGGTCATGGTCAGAACCAGGATGCTGAGCGTGAGCCACATCGGCAGCCCGGTGTTCTCCGGGATGATCTGCATCGAGGGGTCGGTCTGATCGCAAGCGTTGCCGAACAGCTGACCGGTGCGCGCGAGCGCGACGAACGCCGAGGACTGAAGAACTGCGAGGCCAAGCGTCAGGTACCGGGTGTACTGGGTGATCTTCGCCTGGCCGGACTGGCCCTCCTTGCGGAGCTGCTCGAGGCGGGGGATCACGACGGTGAGCAGCTGCAGGATGATCGACGCGGTGATGTACGGCATGATGCCGAGCGCGAAGACCGACAGGTGCAGGAGCGCGCCACCTGAGAACAAGTTCAACAGGTTCAGTACACCGCCGCCGGCGTTGGCGTCGTTCACCGCTTTCAGACACGTCTGCACATTGGTGTAGGACACACCAGGGCTGGGCAAGGTGGCTCCCAGCCGGTACAGCGCGATGATCGCAACTGTGAACAGCAGTTTCTTGCGCAGGTCAGGCGTCCGGAACGCACTGGTAAAGGCGGAGAGCAACTTCTTCCTCCTGCGCGAGGTGCCGCCGTGTCCGGCGGGTGGGGGACGGCATCGGTCCGGACGACCGATATCCCTAGCTGGGAACGGACTCTAACAGTCTTGGAGCGGTGCAGTGAGTCACGGTAGGGCTCACTGCGGGTAGGCATCAAGCAGCCGCGAGAAATGGCTGGTCAGACGCCACAAAGGGGATGCTGCCCGGGCGACGCGTTTCTTCGGCGCCCGGGCGAGCACCCCCACAAGCCTCACAGCTCGGTGGTGGAACCACCGGCGGCTGCGATCTTCTCCTTGGCCGACTCGCTGAACGCGTGCGCCGAGATGGTCAGCGACACGCCGCCCAGCTCGCCGGAGCCGAGGACCTTGACCAGCTGGCCCTTGCGGACCGCGCCGGCCTCGACCAGCTCCAGCGGGCCGACCTCGCCGCCGTTGGGGAAAAGCTCGGCGAGGCGGTCCAGGTTGACGACCTGGAAGACGACCTTGTTCTTGTTCTTGAAGCCCTTGAGCTTCGGCAGGCGCATGTGAATGGGCATCTGCCCACCCTCGAACCGGGCCGGAACCTGGTAACGGGCCTTCGTGCCCTTGGTACCGCGACCGGCGGTCTTGCCCTTGGAGCCCTCACCGCGACCCACACGGGTCTTCGCGGTCTTGGCTCCGGGTGCCGGGCGGAGGTGGTGGACCTTGATCGCCATTACTCGACCTCCTCAACAGTCACGAGGTGGCTCACGGCGAAGATCATGCCCCGAATCTCGGGACGGTCCTCCTTGACCACCACATCGTTGATCCGCTTCAGGCCGAGCGAACGCAGCGAGTCGCGCTGGTTCTGTTTGCGACCGATACCGGACCGGGTCTGGGTGACCTTCAAGCGAGCCATCAGCGCACCGCCGCTTCCGCACGCGCCGCCAGCATGGCCGCCGGCGCCACGTCCTCGACCGGCAGGCCACGGCGAGCCGCGACCTGCTCCGGCGACTCGAGGCCCTTCAGCGCGGCCACCGTCGCGTGCACGATGTTGATCGGGTTCGACGAGCCGAGGCTCTTCGAGAGCACGTCGTGGATGCCCGCGCACTCCAGCACGGCACGCACCGGGCCACCGGCGATGACGCCGGTACCGGCGGAGGCCGGCTTGAGCAGCACGACACCCGCGGCCGCCTCACCGGTGATCGGGTGCGGAATGGTCGCACCGATCCGCGGAACCTTGAAGAAGTGCTTCTTGGCCTCCTCGACGCCCTTGGCGATGGCCGCGGGCACCTCCTTGGCCTTTCCGTAGCCGATGCCGACGGTGCCGTCGCCGTCGCCCACGATCACCAGAGCGGTGAAGCTGAAGCGACGACCGCCCTTGACGACCTTGGCGACACGGTTGATCGCGACGACCCGCTCGAGATGCGGGGTCTTCTCGACGGGCGCGTTGCCGCGGCCGCCCTCACGGCGGTTGTCCCGGCGGTTGCCACCCTCGGTGTTACCGCCGGACCCGCCGCCTCGGCGCTGCTGACCAGGCATTGGTCAATTCCTCCTAGAACTCGAGTCCGGCTTCACGGGCGGCGGTCGCCAGCGCGGCGATCCGCCCCGCGTACTTGTTGCCACCGCGGTCGAAGACGACCTTGGAAACGCCCGCGGCCTTGGCCCGCTCGGCGAGGAGCGCGCCGACCTTGCCGGCCAGGACGCTCTTGTCACCCTCCCCGCCCCGCACGGAGGCGTCGAGGGTGGAGGCCGAAACCAGCGTGTGGCCCTTGAGGTCGTCGATGATCTGCGCGGAGATGTGCCGCGTGGACCGGGTGACGACGAGACGGGGACGCTCGGCGGTGCCGCGGACGTTCTTGCGGACCCGGAAGTGCCGGCGCGCCTTCCCCACGGCACGCTTGGCGGCGACACCGCCGCCGTTGCGGCGCTTGAGCAGCGTGGCGGTCACTTCTTACCTGCCTTTCCAGCCTTGCGGCGGATGACCTCGCCCTGGTACTTGACGCCCTTGCCCTTGTACGGCTCCGGCGGGCGGATCTTCCGGATGTTGGCGGCGACCTCGCCGACCAGCTGCTTGTCGATGCCGGCGACCGTGAACTGCGTCGGCCGCTCCACCGAGAAGGTGATGCCGGCCGGCGGGACCACGTTGACCGGGTGCGAGAAGCCCAGGGCGAACTCGAGGTCCTTGCCCTTGGCGGTCACGCGGTAACCGGTGCCGTTGATCTCGAGCGTCTTCTTGTAGCCCTCGGTGACGCCGACAATCATGTTGGCGACCAGGGTACGCGAGAGGCCGTGCAGTTCCTTGGCCTTGCGCTCGTCGTTGGGGCGGTTGACGTGCAGCTCGGCACCCTCGCGCTCGACCGTGATCGGCGCGGCGACGGTGTGCGAGAGCTCGCCCTTGGGGCCCTTGACCTTGACGGTCTGGCCCGAGATGGTGACGTCGACGCCGGCCGGGACCGGGATCGACTTACGTCCGATTCGCGACATGTCTGAGTCTCCAGTTACCAGACGAAGGCGAGGACTTCCCCGCCAACGCTCCGCTTGCGGGCCTGCTTGTCGGTCAGCAGCCCCTGGGACGTCGAAATGATCGCGACGCCCAGGCCGCCGAGCACCCGCGGGAGCTCGTCGGACTTGGCGTAAACCCGAAGACCGGGCTTGGAAACGCGCTTGATGCCGGCGAGGCTACGCTCGCGGTTCTGGCCGTACTTGAGCTCAACGACCAGACGCCTGCCGACGGCGCCTTCCTCGGGCTCCTCGGCCGCCCAGGCGGCGATGTAACCCTCGGCCTTGAGGACCTCGGCGATGTTCGCCTTGATCTTCGAGAAGGGCATGGTCACCTTGTCGTGGTACGCCTGGTTGGCGTTACGCAGACGCGTCAGCATGTCTGCGATCGGGTCCGTCATCGTCATGGGTATTCGTCAACCTTTCTCGCCGGGGTTCCCAGGGGATCCCGGGCCTACGGCGAAGCGGTATCTCAGACCAGCCTTCAGTCCGCTCAAGGGCGGCGGTGGGGCGGTTGGATGGGGTTACCAGGAAGCCTTCGACACGCCCGGGAGCTCACCGCGGTGAGCCATCTCCCGGATGCACACCCGGCAGAGGCCGAACTTGCGGTAGACCGAGTGCGGCCGGCCACAACGCTGGCAACGGGTGTACGCGCGCACAGCGAACTTCGGCTTCGCGGCAGCCTTCAGGATCAGCGCCTTCTTAGCCATGCTCAGTTCTCCTTGAACGGGAAGCCCAGGAGCTTGAGCAGCGCCCGGCCCTCGTCGTCGGTATCGGCCGTGGTGACCACCGTGATGTCCATGCCCCGCGTGCGGTCGATCCGGTCCTGATCGATCTCGTGGAACACCGACTGCTCGGTCAGGCCGAACGTGTAGTTGCCGTGGCCGTCAAGCTTCTTGCCGTCCAGGCCGCGGAAGTCGCGGATACGCGGCAGCGCGATGGACAGCAGCCGGTCCATGAACTCCCACATCCGGTCGTTGCGCAGGGTGACCTTCGCGCCGATCGGCATGCCCTCACGCAGCTTGAACTGCGCGATGGACTTGGTCGCGCGCCGCACCAGCGGCTTCTGACCGGTGATGGTGGTCAGGTCACGCACGGCGCCGTCGATCAGCTTGGCGTCGCGGGCGGCCTCGCCAACACCCATGTTCACGACGACCTTCACCAGGCCGGGAACCTGCATGGGGTTGCCGTACTTGTACTGCTCCTGAAGCGCGGCGATGACCTCGCTGCGGTACTTCTGCTTCAGGCGCGGCAGCGTCTTGGTAGGGGCAGTCATCAGAGTTCCTTACCGGTCGTACGTGCGATGCGGACCTTCTGGCCGTTCTCGTCGATCCGGTAGCCGATCCGGGTCGGCTTGCCCTGGTCATCCAAGATCTGCACGTTGGAGATGTGGATCGGGGCTTCCTGGGTCACGATGCCGCCGGTCTTCGAACCACGCTGCGTCGTACGGATGCGCTCGTGCCTCTTGACGCGGTTGACGCCCTCGACCAGGAGCTTGTCCTGACGCGGGTAGGCCGCAATGACCTTGCCCTTGGCGCCCTTGTCCCTGCCCGCGATGACGACGACCGTGTCGCCTTTTTTGATCTTCATGCCACGGCCTCCGTCATACCGTCGCGCTGACCGGCCCAAGACCGATTGCTGTGCCGAATGGTTCGCTCGCTCCGCTCGTTCACGGTCAGAGCACCTCCGGCGCCAGGCTGATGATCTTCATGAACCGCTTGTCGCGCAGCTCGCGGCCGACCGGGCCGAAGATGCGGGTGCCGCGGGGGTCCCCGCCGTCCTTGATGATGACGGCGGCGTTCTCGTCGAAGCGGATGTACGAGCCGTCCGGGCGCCGCCGCTCCTTGCTGGTGCGGACGATGACCGCCTTGACGACGTCACCCTTCTTCACACCGGCGCCGGGGATGGCGTCCTTGACCGTGGCCACGATGACGTCGCCGATGCTCGCGTAGCGGCGGCCGGAGCCACCGAGCACGCGGATGCACAGAATCTCGCGCGCACCCGTGTTGTCGGCGACACGCAGTCGCGACTCCTGCTGGATCACTGGGGTCTCCTATGTCTGCCAGTTCTTCGCCACGAGTGGGCGAAGCTTGGCGGAACGCTGGTCCGTCGGGCCGGCCGGGGCCGGCCCGACGCATTCACTTGGCCTTTTCGAGGATCTCCACGACCCGCCACCGCTTGGTGGCGGAGAGCGGACGGGTCTCCATCAGGAGGACCCGGTCGCCGATACCGCACGCGTTCTGCTCGTCGTGCACCTTGAGCTTGCGGGTGCGCCGCAGAACCTTGCCGTAAAGCGCGTGCTTGACGCGGTCCTCGACCTCGACGACGACGGTCTTGTCCATCTTGTCGCTGACCACCAGGCCCTCGCGAACCTTGCGGGTCGCGCGAACCGGGGTCGTGCTCTCGTCACTCATGCGGTCACCTCATCCGGCGCAACCGAGAGCCCCAGCTCACGTTCACGCATGATCGTATAGATCTTCGCGATGTCCTTGCGGACGACCTGCAGCCGACGATGATTGTCGAGCTGGCCGGTCGCGCCCTGCACGCGAAGATTGAACAGCTCCGCCTTGGCCTCCCGCAGACGCGAGGTCAACTCCTCTTCGGAGAGCTCGCGCAGCTCGGAAGCCTTAACGCCCGCTGCCATCAGCTTTCACCCACTTCGCGCGTAACGATGCGGCACTTCATCGGGAGCTTGTGGATCGCACGGCGCATCGCCTCGCGCGCGATCGTCTCGTTCGGGAACGACATCTCGAAGAGAATGCGGCCCGGCTTGACGTTCGCCACCCACCACTCGGGAGAGCCCTTGCCGGAACCCATCCGGGTTTCGGCCGGCTTCTTGGTCAGGGCCTGGTCCGGGAAGACCGAGATCCAGACCTTGCCGCCACGCTTGATGTGGCGGGTCATCGCGATACGAGCCGACTCGATCTGCCGGTTGGTCACGTACGCGGGCTCCAGCGCTTGAATACCGAACTCGCCGAAGACGACCCGGTTGCCGCCCTTGGACGCGCCGTGGCGGTCCGGGTGGTGCGGCTTGCGGAAGCCCTTCGGGGGCTTACGCGGCATCAGCATGGGTCAGCCCTCCTGCTGCGTCTCGGCCGCGGCCGGAGCAGCGGCGCTGTCGTTCTGAGGCCCAGCGGTCTGAGGCCCAGCGGTCTGAGGCCCAGCGGTCTGAGGCCCAGCGGTCTGGGGCGCAGCGTTCGCCTCGGCGTTCGCGGCGGCCTGCTGGGCAGCCCGGCCGGCCTCGGTCCCGCCGGCGGTCGTGCCGGACGAGCCGGAACGGCCACGGCGCGGACGCTCGGGACGGTCGG
The DNA here is from genome assembly GCF_044454685.1 of Actinoplanes sp. NPDC051513. Classification (NCBI taxonomy): domain Bacteria; kingdom Bacillati; phylum Actinomycetota; class Actinomycetes; order Micromonosporales; family Micromonosporaceae; genus Actinoplanes; species Actinoplanes sp. NPDC051513. The sequence continues at coordinate 143,052 of NZ_JBITDW010000003.1, read as the reverse complement.
AACGGTCGCGACGGGGACGCGCGGGCGCCTCCTGGACGGCCTCACGACCCGGCACGGCGTCGCCCTTGTAGATCCAGACCTTCACACCGATGCGGCCGAACGTGGTACGGGCCTCGAAGAAGCCGTACTCGATGTTGGCCCGCAGCGTGTGCAGCGGAACGCGACCCTCACGGTAGAACTCCGTGCGGCTCATCTCCGCGCCGCCGAGACGGCCGGAGACCTGCACCCGGATGCCCTTGCAGATCGGGTTCTTCATGGCCGACTGCATGGCCTTGCGCATCGCCCGGCGGAAGCTGACCCGGGAGGACAGCTGCTCGGCGACACCCTGCGCGACCAGCTGAGCGTCCGATTCGGGGCTCTTCACCTCGAGGATGTTCAGCTGGACCTGCTTGCCGGTGAGCTTCTCGAGCTCGCCGCGGATCCGGTCGGCCTCCGCGCCCTTACGGCCGATGACGATGCCCGGCCGGGCGGTGTGAATGTCGACGCGAACCCGGTCACGGGTGCGCTCGATGTCCACCTTGGAGATGCCGGCCCGCTCAAGCCCTTTGGACATCATCCGGCGAATTTTCACATCTTCGCCGATGTAGTCCTTGTAAAGCTTGTCTGCGAACCAACGGGACTTCCAGTCGGTGGAGATGCCGAGCCGGAATCCGGTGGGGTGAACCTTCTGACCCATTACTCGGACTCCTCCGTGGTCTGGGGCTGTGCCTCCGGCGATGAAGCAGCCGCCGGCGCGGCCTTCTTGGCCGGCGTCGCCTTCTTCGCAGCGGCGGCCTTCTTGGCCGGCCGTGCGACCTGGACCGCCTCGACGGCGATCGTGATGTGGCAAGTGCGCTTACGGATCCGGTAGGCCCGGCCCTGCGCCCGCGGACGGAACCGCTTGAGGGTCGGACCCTCGTCGACGAACGCCTCGCTGACGAGGAGCGCGTCGGGGTCCAGCCGCTCGTTGTTCTCCGCGTTCGCGATCGCGCTCGCGAGCACCTTGTAGACCTGCTCGCTCGCCGCCTGCGGCGCGAACTGCAGGACCGTCAGAGCCTCCTTCGCGGGCAGTCCGCGGACGAGGTTGACGACACGGCGTGCCTTGCTCGGCGAGATGCGGACGTGCTTCGCAACCGCACGACTGCCCGGAAGCGCCGGAGCATCGTTCTTTACTGACATCGCTGTGACCCCTTTCTTGTCCGTGGACTGACTAGCGACGACGGCTCTTGCGGTCGTCCTTCTCGTGACCCTTGAACGTGCGGGTCAGAGCGAACTCACCGAGCTTGTGCCCGACCATGGCCTCGGTGATGAACACCGGGACGTGCTTGCGCCCGTCGTGCACGGCGATCGTGTGCCCGAGCATGTCGGGAATGATCGTCGAGCGTCGCGACCAGGTCTTGATGACGTTCTTCGAGTTCTTCTCGTTCTGGACTTCCACCTTCTTGATCAGGTGGTCGTCGACGAACGGGCCCTTCTTCAGGCTGCGAGGCATCTTCTTCTACTCCCGTTACCCGCGCTTGCGGGTGGCGTAGCGGCGGCGAACGATCAGCTTGTCGCTCTCCTGGCCCTTGCGGCGGGTACGGCCCTCGGGCTTACCAGCCGGGTTGACCGGGTGGCGACCACCGGAGGTCTTACCCTCACCACCACCGTGCGGGTGGTCGATCGGGTTCATGGCGACACCGCGGACGGTCGGGCGCTTGCCCTTCCAGCGCATGCGGCCGGCCTTGCCCCAGTTGATGTTCGACTGTTCGGCATTGCCGATCTCGCCGACCGTCGCGCGGCAACGGATGTCGACCCGGCGGATCTCACCGGAAGGCATACGCAGCGTGGCGTACGCGCCTTCACGGCCGAGCAGCTGGATACCGACACCGGCCGAGCGGGCCAGCTTGGCGCCACCGCCGGGACGAAGCTCCACACCGTGGACCGTCGTACCGACCGGGATGTTGCGCAGGGGCAGGTTGTTCCCCGGCTTGATGTCCGCGCCCGGACCCGACTCCACCGCGTCGCCCTGGTTCAGGTCCTTCGGCGCGAGGATGTAGCGCTTCTCACCGTCGGCGTAGTGCAGCAGTGCAATGCGGGAGGTGCGGTTCGGGTCGTACTCGATGTGCGCGACCTTGGCCGGCACGCCGTCCTTGTCGACCCGCTTGAAGTCGATCAGCCGGTACTGCCGCTTGTGGCCACCGCCCTGGTGCCGGGTGGTGATCCGGCCGTGGACGTTGCGGCCGCCCTTCTTGGGCAGCGGAACCAGCAGAGACTTCTCCGGCGTCGACCGGGTGATCTCGGCGAAGTCGGCGACGCTGGAACCGCGACGGCCCGGCGTGGTCGGCTTGTACTTACGGATAGCCATTGATTTACACCCCTTAGCTGACCGGGCCGCCGAAGGCCTCGATACGGTCACCGTCAGCCAGCTTGACCATCGCGCGCTTGGTCGCCTTGCGCTGACCGAAGCCCGTCCGGGTGCGCTTGCGCTTGCCCTGGCGGTTCGCGGTGTTCACCGTCAGCACGCGCACGTTGAAGATCTGCTGGATCGCGATCTTGATCTGGGTCTTGTTCGCGTCCGGGTCGACGAGGAACGTGTACCAGTTCTGGTCGAGAACGCTGTAGCTCTTCTCGGAGACGACGGGCGCGACGATGATGTCGCGCGGGTCGGGGATCGTGGTCACTTGTCGCCCTCCTCGGAGGCCTCGGCCGGCACGCCCAGGAACTCGTCGAGAGCGTCCTTGGTGAAGACCACCTCGTCGGCGACCAGCACGTCGTACGTGTTCAGCTGACCAGCCTCGATCAGGTGCACGGTCGTCTCGTTGCGCAGCGAGAGCCAGTTCAGCTCGTCGGTGCCGCTGAGAACGACCAGGACCTTCTTCGACTCGGTCGCCTTGCGCAGGGTCGCGATCGCGGCCTTGGTCGACGGCGTCTCGCCGGCGACGAACGCCTCGACCACGTGCACCCGGCCGTCGCGGGCCCGGTCGGAGAGGGCGCCACGCAGGGCGGCGGCCTTCATCTTCTTGGGGGTCCGCTGGCTGTAGTCGCGCGGCACGGGACCGTGCACGACGCCACCGCCGGTGAACTGCGGCGCGCGGATCGAGCCCTGACGGGCGCGACCGGTGCCCTTCTGCTTGTAGGGCTTCTTGCCGCCACCGGCGACCTCGCCCCGCGTCTTGGCCTTGGCCGTGCCCTGACGCGCGGCCGCGAGCTGGGCCACGACGACCTGGTGCATCAGCGGGATGTTGGCCTGCACGTCGAAGATGTCGCCAGGCAGCTCGACCGAGCCCGCCTTGGCGCCCTCGGCGTTGATCACGTCAACCGAAGTCACTTGGCACCGCCCTTCTTCGCGGCGGTGCGGACCAGGATCAGCGCGCCCTTGGGACCGGGCACCGCGCCCCTGACCAGGATCAGGTTGTTCTCGGTGTCCACCGCCTGCACGGTCAGGTTCTGCACGGTGAAGCGGCGGCCGCCCATCCGGCCGGCCATCCGGACGCCCTTGAAGACGCGACCCGGGGTCGCGCAGGCGCCGATGGAGCCGGGCGAGCGGTGCTTGCGCTCGACACCGTGGCTCGACTTGAGGCCATGGAAGCCGTGCCGCTTCATAACGCCGGCGAAGCCCTTGCCCTTGGTCTTACCGGTGACGTCGATCGGCGAGCCGACCTCGAACGCCTCGACGGTGACCTCCTGGCCGAGCTCGTACTCCCCGGCGTCGGTGGTGCGCAGCTCCACGAGGTGGCGCCGCGGCGACACACCGGCCTTGGCGTAGTGACCGCTCTCCGGCTTGTTGACCTTGCGCGGGTCGATCTTGCCGTACGCCAGCTGGACGGCGCTGTAGCCGTCCTTGTCATCGGTACGGACCTGGGTCACGACACAAGGGCCGGCCTGCACCACGGTCACCGGGACGACCCTGTTGTTGTCCCAGACCTGGGTCATGCCGAGCTTGGCGCCCAGGATCCCCTTTACTTGCCTGTCCATTAGTCCGGATCCCTACAGCTTGATCTCGATGTCGACGCCAGCCGGCAGGTCGAGGCGCATGAGCGAGTCGACCGTCTTCGGAGTCGGGTCGATGATGTCGATCAGCCGCTTGTGCGTGCGCATCTCGAAGTGCTCGCGCGAGTCCTTGTACTTGTGCGGCGAACGGATCACGCAGAAACGGTTGATCTCTGTGGGCAGCGGCACCGGGCCAGCAACCTGCGCCCCGGTACGCGTCACCGTCTCCACGATCTTCCGCGCCGAGGAGTCGACGACCTCGTGGTCATAGGCCTTGAGCCGGATGCGGATCTTCTGTCCCGCCATGGTGGCTTCTGTTTCCTTCTCTCGATGCCGCTACGTGCGAGAGCGGGTGACTCTCGCATGCCCGCAGGACCGTCGATCCTGCGTTGTCCGACCCCCGCGGTCGGGCGTGTCGCGCCTGCTGTCGCTATGCAGCCTTTATCAAGCAACTCGATCACGGGGATCTGGAGTGCCGGGCGGGCATAAAAGACACACCCGGACACCCGGCGAGGGTGGTTGGCGCCAGATCTTCAAAGAAAATCGGACGGCAGCCAACCACCCCGCGCGGACGCAACCTGACTAGTATGCCGGATTGTCTCCGACAACGCTAATCGGGGTATGCCTGCTCAGACGTTGATCTTCGTGACCGTGCCGGCGCCGACGGTGCGGCCACCCTCGCGGATCGCGAACTTCAGGCCCTGCTCCATGGCGATCGGCTGGATCAGCTTGACCGACATGCTGGTGGAGTCGCCCGGCATGACCATCTCGGTGCCCTCGGGCAGCGTGACGACGCCGGTGACGTCCGTGGTGCGGAAGTAGAACTGAGGACGGTAGTTCTGGAAGAACGGGGTGTGCCGGCCGCCCTCCTCCTTGGAGAGGATGTAGACCTGGCCCTCGAACTCCGTGTGCGGGGTGCTCGTGCCGGGCTTGACCACGACCATGCCGCGCTCGACGTCCTCGCGCTTGATGCCGCGGAGCAGCAGACCGACGTTCTCACCCGCGCGGGCCTCGTCGAGCAGCTTGCGGAACATCTCGATGCCGGTGCAAACGGTCTTGGTCGACTTCTCGCGGATGCCCACGATCTCGACCTCCTCGTTCGGCTTGAGGATGCCACGCTCGGCGCGGCCCGTGACCACGGTGCCACGACCGGTGATCGTGAAGACGTCCTCGATGGGCATGAGGAACGGCTTCTCGGTGTCACGCTCGGGCTGCGGGATCGCGGTGTCGACCGCGTTCATGAGCTCCATGAGCCGCTCGGTCCACTCAGCGTCGCCCTCGAGCGCCTTCAGCGCCGAGACGCGCACGACCGGCAGGTCGTCGCCCGGGAACTCGTAGGTGCTGAGCAGCTCGCGAACCTCGAGCTCGACGAGCTCGAGGAGCTCCTCGTCGTCGACCATGTCCGACTTGTTCAGAGCCACGACGATGTACGGAACGCCGACCTGGCGGGCCAGGAGCACGTGCTCCTTGGTCTGCGGCATCGGGCCGTCGGTCGCGGCGACCACCAGGATCGCGCCGTCCATCTGCGCGGCACCGGTGATCATGTTCTTGATGTAGTCGGCGTGGCCGGGGCAGTCCACGTGCGCGTAGTGACGCGTCGCGGTCTGGTACTCGACGTGCGCGATCGAGATCGTGATGCCGCGGGCCTTCTCCTCCGGCGCCTTGTCGATCTCGTCGAACGGGGTGTACGGGTTCAGGTCCGGGTACTGGTCGTGCAGGACCTTGGTGATGGCCGCAGTCAGCGTCGTCTTACCGTGGTCGATGTGACCAATGGTGCCGATGTTGACGTGCGGCTTAGTCCGCTCGAACTTCGCCTTCGCCACTGGTGTCCTCCTGTGGACTGATCATTTCTTTGCCCGGCACGCCCGATAAGGCGACTGGGACTCTGTCGACTGCTCGCGCGCGTGCGGGCCTCGACGACCCACACGCGCCATCAACGCTTCGGAACGGAGCGCTTACGCGCCCGTGGCCTTCGCGATGATCTCCTTCGCGACGTTCTGCGGAACCTCGGCGTAGGAGTCGAACTGCATGCTGTAGCTGGCACGGCCCTGGGTCTTCGACCGAAGGTCGCCCACGTAGCCGAACATCTCGGAGAGCGGCACCAGCGACTTGATGACCCGGGCGCCGGAGCGCTCCTCCATCGACTGGATGATGCCACGGCGAGAGTTGAGGTCGCCGATGACGTCGCCCATGTTGTCTTCGGGCGTAGTCACCTCGACGGCCATCATCGGCTCGAGCAACGCGGGATTGGCCTTGCGGGCCGCTTCCTTCATCACCATCGAGCCGGCGATCTTGAAGGCCATCTCGGACGAGTCGACCTCGTGGTACTGACCGTCGAGCAGCGTCAGCCGGACGCCGACCAGCGGGTAGCCGGCGAGAACGCCGTACTGCATGGCGTCCTGCGCGCCCGCGTCCACCGAGGGGATGAACTCCTTGGGGATACGGCCACCGGACACGGCATTGACGAACTCGTAGGTGGGGCCGTCCGCCGCGAGCGGCAGCGGCTCCAGCTTGACGATGACCTTGGCGTACTGGCCCGAGCCACCGGTCTGCTTCTTGTGGACGTAGTCGAGCTTCTCCACGGTGCCGCGGATCGTCTCGCGGTACGCCACCTGCGGCTTACCGATGTTCGCCTCGACGTTGAACTCGCGACGCATGCGGTCGACAAGGATGTCGAGGTGAAGCTCGCCCATGCCGGCGATGACCGTCTGCCCGGTCTCCTCGTCGTTCCAGACGCGGAAGGTCGGGTCCTCCTCGGCCAGGCGCTGGATCGCGGTGCCCAGCTTCTCCTGGTCCGACTTGGTCTTCGGCTCGATCGCGACCTGGATGACCGGCTCCGGGAACGTCATCGACTCCAGGATGACCGGGTTCTGCGGGTCGCTCAGCGTGTCGCCGGTGGTGGTCTGCTTGAGACCCTGCACGGCGATGATGTCCCCGGCGTGCGCGGCGGGGCGCTCCTCACGCTTGTTCGCGTGCATCTGGTAGATCTTGCCGATCCGCTCCTTGCGGTCCTTGGTGGAGTTGACCACCTGGGAACCGGACTCGAGCGTGCCGGAGTAGACCCGCACGTACGTGAGCTTGCCGAGGTGCTTGTCGGTCTGGATCTTGAAGGCCAGCGCCGAGAACGGCTCGCTGTTGGAGGGCTGGCGCTGGAGCGGCGTCTCGCCGTCCGCCGCGGTGCCCTCGATGGCCGGGATGTCCAGCGGCGACGGCAGGTAGTCGATCACGGCGTCGAGCATGGGCTGAACGCCCTTGTTCTTGAACGCCGAGCCGCACAGCACCGGGTTGGCCTTGCTGGCGATCGTGGCGCGCCGGATGGCGGCCTTGATCTCGTCCACCGAGAGCTCCTCGCCCTCGAGGTACTTGACCATGACGTCGTCGTCGACGTCGGCGAGCGTCTCGATGAGCTTCTCGCGCCACTCGTTCGCGGAGTCGACCAGATCGGCCGGGACCTCCTCGATCGCGTAGTCGTCGCCCTTCTGGGTCTCGCCACGCCAGGTGAGCGCGCGCATGTTGATCAGGTCGACGACGCCGATGTGGTCGCCCTCGAGCCCGATCGGGATCTGAAGGACGAGCGGCGTGGCGTTCAGCCGGTCGATCATCATCTGCACGCAGCGGAAGAAGTCGGCGCCGGTCCGGTCGAGCTTGTTGACGAAGCACATCCGGGGAACGTGGTACTTGTCCGCCTGCCGCCAGACGTTCTCGGTCTGCGGCTCCACGCCGGCCACGCCGTCGTAGACCGCCACCGCACCGTCCAGCACACGCAACGACCGCTCGACCTCGACCGTGAAGTCGACGTGGCCGGGCGTGTCGATGATCTGGATCGTGTGGCCCTTCCACTCGCACTTGGTGGCGGCGGAAGTGATCGTGATACCGCGCTCCTGCTCCTGCTCCATCCAGTCCATGACGGCAGCGCCCTCGTGGACCTCACCGATCTTGTACGTGATGCCGGTGTAGAACAGGATTCGCTCGGTGGTCGTGGTCTTACCAGCATCGATGTGCGCCATGATGCCGATGTTGCGTACGTTGGCAAGCGCGTCTGCGGCGGCCACTTCAATCCCTACTTTTCTTCGTCGTCGTCTCGTGAACCGGTACGACTTGCCGTGTGGCCCGGCGATCGCCGGGCCGGCGGCGGGGTCTTACCAGCGGTAGTGCGCGAAGGCCTTGTTGGACTCCGCCATCTTGTGGGTGTCCTCACGCCGCTTGACGGCGGCGCCGAGGCCGTTGCTGGCGTCGAGCAGCTCGTTCTGGAGACGCTCGATCATGGTCTTCTCGCGGCGGGCCTTGGAGTACTGGACCAGCCAGCGCAGACCGAGGGTGGTCTGCCGCGGCGTGCGGACCTCGACCGGCACCTGGTAGGTCGCGCCACCGACGCGGCGGCTGCGGACCTCGAGGGTCGGCTTGACGTTGTCCATCGCGCGCTTGAGCGTCACGACGGGGTCGGTGCCGCTCTTCTCCCGGGCACCCTCGAGCGCGCCGTACACGATGCGCTCGGCGAGCTGACGCTTGCCGCCGATCAGGATCTTGTTGATCAGCTGGGTGACCAGCGGCGAGTTGTAAACCGGGTCCGCGACCACTGGGTGGCGCGGAGCGGGGCCCTTACGAGGCATGTCAGCTCTTCTCCTTCTTCGCGCCGTAACGGCTGCGGGCCTGCTTGCGGTTGCGGACACCCTGGGTGTCCAGCGAACCGCGGACGATCTTGTAGCGGACGCCGGGAAGGTCCTTCACACGGCCGCCGCGCACGAGCACGATCGAGTGCTCCTGCAGGTTGTGGCCGACACCCGGGATGTACGCCGTGACCTCGATCTGGCTGCTGAGCTTCACACGAGCGACCTTGCGCAGCGCAGAGTTCGGCTTCTTGGGGGTGGTGGTGTACACGCGCGTGCACACGCCGCGCCGCTGAGGGCTACCTTTCAGCGCCGGCGTCTTGGTCTTGCTCGTTTTCGCCTGACGGCCCTTTCGGACCAGCTGCTGGATCGTGGGCACCGGGTTTCTCCGCTCCCTTCGGCCGCGTCCTACTGCGGCCGCACCGTCTAGTTATGCCTCTGTGTGCCGGATGCTCCGGCACCCGCGGTCGGGCGTGTCGTCCGGCTCACGGTCCCGCCACGCGTGGTTACGCGCACCGGGTCTTGTCTGTGTCGTCGCCCCGTCAATTCGGAACGTCGAGCCTCGGCGTGCTTATTACCCCGTCCTTGTTGTCGACTCGGGCGCACGCACGAGTTGCCCGGGCAAGCCCGGGCACGGAGGGAAAGAGTACCCACCACAAGCAGCCAGGTCAAAATCGACAGGACCAGGCCCTATCGATGCTGCAGGCTCCTCACGACGGACATCTCCGATACAAGTGTACCGGGTGTCCCGAGACGGCACTGCCGCGGTGTCGGGATACCGGATCGGTGGCCGCGGCCGCGTCGTCGAGACGAGCTCTCACGTCGCGGCGGAGAACTGCAACACCAATGACAACGCGAGACCCGCCAGGGCGATTCCCGCCCCCGCGGATCCGCACGAGATTCCCGCCGTGGCGATGCCGCGGCCGGTGAACCGCACCTGGCCTGTACGCCCGGAGCTGCGGATCTGCCGGCGAGCGACCAGCCCCACGATGATGGCGCCGGCGCCCGCGATCACGCTGAGAAGGGTGAAGGCGCCGGCGACCAGCGCGCCCCAGCCGTCGTCGGCGCCGGCCAGGCCGAAGCAGAAGACGATCAGCGACACCAGGATGGCCCCGATGCCCGCGACCAGGGAGCCGATGGCCAGGCCCGAGGTGATCGGCTCGACCCGCAACTGGACCAGCCCGAACTCGGTGCCCGGCACGACGTCGACCCGCTCGGGCTGCCAGCGGCCGCTGGGCGGGGGCGGCGGCACGGGCGCCATCGGATACGGCTGCTGGCTCATGAGACGAGGATGTCACCCGTAGGTGGCATGGCGCAGCCCGGGGACGCTCAGTCGGTGCCGGGCGCGAAGTCGGGCCCGGACGGTGACGAGGCGAGGTGCAGCAGGCCGGCGATCGTGGCCACCACCAGCGTCGCCAGGGCCAGCACGATGCCGGCCCAGGCCAGCCTGCGCCCGCGGCGGATCCATGCCGACCCGGTGAGGTACCCCTTGGCCGCGTACGCGTCCCGGGCCGCCTGACGCGCCAGCAGCAGGGCCACCGTGGCCGGAACCACCCCGCCCACGAACGCGCCCGTCAGGAAGCCCACCACGCCCAGCGCGAAGACCGCCCGGGCCTTTGTCGAGGGCGCTGGATCGGGATCGAGGGGGTGGCGCGTGGGCACCTCGGTGGGGACAGTCACCACCCCATCTTAGAAAGGCCGATGGGCGGCCGCGCAGCGCGCGACCGCCCATCGTGATACAGCAGTCTTCAGTCGGGTTAAGGGTGGTGGTGGGGCGGTCGGATGGGCGTCAGCGGTAGGACCCGAAGTCGAAGTCGTCCAGCGGCACAGCCTGCCCGCTGGCCGGCCCGAAGCCGTAGTCCGTCTCCGGGTACCCGGTCATCGAGTACACCTTGGCCTTGGCCTCCTCGGTCGGCTCGACCCGGATGTTGCGGTACTTGCTGATGCCCGTACCGGCCGGGATGAGCTTGCCGATGATGACGTTCTCCTTGAGGCCGACGAGCGAGTCGCTGCGCGAGTTGATCGCCGCGTCGGTCAGCACCCGGGTGGTCTCCTGGAAGGAGGCCGCCGAGAGCCAGGAGTCGGTGGCCAGCGAGGCCTTGGTGATACCCATCAGCACGGGACGACCGGCGGCGGGCTCGCCGCCCTCGCTCACGAGCCGGCGGTTCTCCGACTCGAAGAGCGCCCGGTCGACCAGCACGCCCGGCAGGAACTCCGCCGCGCCCGAGTCGATGACCGTCACCCGCTTCAGCATCTGGCGAATGATGATCTCGATGTGCTTGTCGTGGATGAGCACGCCCTGCGAGCGGTAGACCTCCTGGACCTCCTGGGTCAGGTGGACCTGGACCGCCCGCGGACCCATGATCCGCAGAAGCTCGTGCGGGTCGATGGTGCCCTCGGTCAGCTTCTCGCCGACGCCGACGTGGTCGCCGTCGTGGGCGCGGAGCTTGACGCGCTTGGAGATCTTGTCGTACACGATCTCCTCGCTGCCGTCGTCCGGCACCACGATGATCTTCCGCGAGCGCTCGCCGTCCTCGATGCGGATGCGTCCCGGGGTGTCGGCGATGGGCGCCTTGCCCTTGGGCACGCGGGCCTCGAAGATCTCCTGCACACGCGGCAGACCCTGGGTGATGTCCTCACCCGCGACACCACCGGTGTGGAAGGTACGCATCGTCAGCTGAGTACCGGGCTCACCGATGGACTGGGCGGCGATGATGCCGACCGCCTCACCGATGTCGACACCCTTGCCGGTCGGCAGCGAACGGCCGTAGCAGGCCGCGCACACGCCGAGCTTCGACTCGCAGGTCAGCACGCTGCGCACCCGGACGTTCTCGACACCGGCGCTGACCAGCTGGTCGACCAGGATCGAGTTGAGGTCCGAGCCACGGGCAACCACCAGGTTGCCGTTGGCGTCCTTGATGTCGTCGGCCAGCGTACGGGCGTGCACGCCGGTCTCGGCGTGCGTGTGCACGACCAGCGTGCCGTCCGCCTCACGGTCCGCCACCTGCATCGGGATCGCGCGGTCGGTGCCGCAGTCCTCCTCGCGGATGATGACGTCCTGCGAGACGTCCACCAGACGACGGGTCAGGTAACCCGAGTCGGCGGTACGCAGCGCGGTGTCGGCCAGACCCTTCCGGGCGCCGTGCGTGGAGATGAAGTACTCCAGCACGGTGAGACCCTCGCGGTACGACGACGTGATCGGCCGCGGGATGATCTCGCCCTTGGGGTTGGCCACCAGGCCACGGATCGCGGCGATCTGCCGGAGCTGCAGCAGGTTGCCACGGGCGCCCGAGTTGATCATCACCCAGAGCGGGTTCTCCTGCGGCAGCGCCGTTTCCATCTCCTTGGAGATTTCGTTGGTCGCCTTGGTCCAGATCTCGATGAGCTCGCCGCGACGCTCCTCGGCGGTCATCAGACCACGCTGGTACTGCTTGTCGATGCGGTCGGCCTCGACCTGATAGCGAGCCAGGATCTCCGGCTTGCGCGGAGGGCCGATGACGTCGCCCATGCCGATCGTCACGCCGGACCAGGTGGCCCAGTGGAAGCCGGCCTCCTTGAGCGCGTCCAGGGTCGCCGCCAGGGCGACCTTGGGGAAGCGCTCGGCGAGGTCGTTGACGATCGCCGACAGCTGACCCTTGCGGATCTCGTAGTTGACGAAGCGGTACCCCGGCGGGAGCGTCTCGTTGAAGATGACGCGGCCCAGGGTGGTCTCGACCAGAAGGTTCTCGCCCTCGGTCCAGTCCTCCGGAGCCTCCCACTTCGCGCCCTTGGCGCCGTTGTCGACCCCGACGACCTCGCGAAGACGGATCTTCACGGGCGCCTGCAGGTGCAGCTCGCCGTTGTCGAAGGCCATCCGCGCCTCGGCGTCCGACGAGAACACCCGGCCCTCACCCTTGGCGCCAGAGGTCTGGTGCGTCAGGTAGTAGAGCCCGATGACCATGTCCTGGGTGGGCATGGTGACCGGCTTGCCGTCGGCCGGCTTGAGGATGTTGTTGGACGAGAGCATCAGGATCCGGGCCTCGGCCTGCGCCTCGGCGGACAGCGGCACGTGCACCGCCATCTGGTCGCCGTCGAAGTCGGCGTTGAACGCCGTGCAGACCAGCGGGTGGATCTGGATGGCCTTGCCCTCGACCAGCTGCGGCTCGAAGGCCTGGATGCCCAGGCGGTGCAGCGTCGGCGCGCGGTTCAGCAGCACGGGGTGCTCGCTGATGACCTCCTCCAGGACGTCCCACACGACCGGCCGCTGACGCTCGACCATCCGCTTGGCCGACTTGATGTTCTGCGCGTGGTTCAGGTCGACCAGGCGCTTCATCACGAACGGCTTGAACAGCTCCAGCGCCATCTGCTTGGGCAGGCCGCACTGGTGCAGCTTGAGCCGCGGGCCGACGACGATGACCGAACGGCCGGAGTAGTCGACGCGCTTGCCCAGCAGGTTCTGACGGAACCGGCCCTGCTTGCCCTTGAGCATGTCGGACAGCGACTTGAGCGGGCGGTTACCCGGGCCGGTGACCGGCCGGCCGCGGCGGCCGTTGTCGAACAGCGCGTCGACGGCCTCCTGCAGCATCCGCTTCTCGTTGTTGACGATGATCTCGGGCGCACCCAGGTCGATCAGGCGCTTGAGGCGGTTGTTCCGGTTGATGACCCGGCGGTACAGGTCGTTCAGGTCGCTGGTCGCGAAGCGGCCACCGTCGAGCTGCACCATCGGGCGCAGGTCCGGCGGGATGACCGGGACGCAGTCCAGAACCATGCCGAGCGGCGAGTTCCGGGTGTTCAGGAACGCGGCGACGACCTTGAGCCGCTTGAGCGCACGGATCTTCCGCTGGCCCTTTCCGCTGCGGATGATCTCCCGCAGGTTCTCGGCCTCAGCGTCCAGGTCCATGTTCTGCAGCAGCGCCTTGATCGCCTCGGCGCCCATGCCGCCGGTGAAGTACTCACCGAAGCGGTCGCGCAGCTCGCGGTAGAGCAGCTCGTCGGTGACCAGCTGCTTGGAGTCGAGCTTGCGGAAGGTGTCGAGCACCTCGTCGAGGCGGTCGATCTCGCGCTGCGCCTTGTCGCGGATCTGGCGCATCTCGCGCTCGCCGGCCTCCTTGACCTTGCGGCGCACGTCCGCCTTGGCCCCCTCGGCCTCGAGCTCCGCGAGGTCCTGCTCCAGCTTCGCGGCCCGCTTCTCGATCTCCGAGTCGCGGCCGTTCTCGGACTGGCGCTTCTCGGCGAAGATCTCGTTCTCGATCGTGCTCATGTCGCGGTGACGCGACTCGGCGTCAACGCTCGTGATCACGTACGAGGCGAAGTAAATGATCTTCTCGAGGTCCTTCGGAGCCAGGTCGAGCAGGTAGCCCAGCCGGCTGGGCACACCCTTGAAGTACCAGATGTGCGTGACCGACGCGGCCAGCTCGATGTGGCCCATGCGCTCACGGCGGACCTTGGACCGGGTCACCTCGACGCCGCAGCGCTCACAGATGATGCCCTTGAACCGGACCCGCTTGTACTTGCCGCAGTAGCACTCCCAGTCCCGCTGCGGACCGAAGATCTTCTCGCAGAAGAGTCCGTCCTTCTCGGGCTTGAGGGTGCGGTAGTTGATCGTCTCGGGCTTCTTGACCTCGCCATGCGACCACTGCCGGATGTCGTCGGCGGTCGCCAGGCCGATACGCAACTCGTCGAAGAAGTTGACGTCGAGCACTTGGACTATCCCTCGTGTTTCGTTGCTCGGGTGAATTCAAGGCCGGCGGGGGTGGCCCCGATCTTCGAGAAAACCAGGGCCACCATCCGTCAGATCTCTTCGACGCTGCTGACGCCCTCGTTCGGGCGACGGGACAGGTCGATACCGAGTTCCTCCGCGGCCCGGAAGACCTCGTCGTCCGTCTCGCGCATCTCGAGGGCCACGCCGTCGCTGGAGAGCACCTCAACGTTGAGGCACAGCGACTGCAGCTCCTTGAGCAGCACCTTGAAGGACTCCGGGATGCCCGGCTCCGGGATGTTCTCGCCCTTGACGATGGCCTCGTAGACCTTCACGCGGCCGAGTACGTCGTCGGACTTGATGGTGAGCAGCTCCTGCAGCGCGTAGGCCGCGCCGTAGGCCTGCATGGCCCAGCACTCCATCTCGCCGAACCGCTGGCCACCGAACTGCGCCTTACCACCCAGCGGCTGCTGCGTGATCATCGAGTACGGGCCGGTCGAACGCGCGTGGATCTTGTCGTCGACCAGGTGGTTCAGCTTCAGGATGTAGACGTAGCCGACCGAGATCGGGTCCGGCAGCGGCTCACCGGAGCGGCCGTCGAACAGCTGCGCCTTGCCGTCGCCGTTGACCAGCCGATTCCCGTCACGGTTGACCAGCGTCGACTCGAGGAGGCCCTTGATCTCCTCCTCCTGCGCGCCGTCGAAGACCGGGGTCGCGACGTTCGAGTCCTTGGGGGACTCGTGCGCCTCGATGGCCTTCAGCTGACGCTTCCAGTCGGCGTCTTCGCCCTCCACCGACCAGCCGGTCTTGGCGATCCACCCGAGGTGGGTCTCCAGCACCTGGCCGATGTTCATACGCGAGGGCACACCGAGCGGGTTGAGCACGATGTCGACCGGGGTGCCGTCCTCGAGGAACGGCATGTCCTCGACCGGAAGGATCTTGGAGATGACGCCCTTGTTGCCGTGCCGGCCGGCGAGCTTGTCGCCGTCCTGGATCTTCCGCTTCTGCGCGACGTAGACGCGGACCAGCTCGTTCACGCCCGGGGGCAGCTCGTCGCCGTCCTCGCGCGAGAAGGTGCGGACGCCGATGACCGTGCCGGTCTCGCCGTGCGGCACCTTCAGCGAGGTGTCGCGGACCTCGCGCGCCTTCTCACCGAAGATCGCGCGGAGCAGCCGCTCCTCGGGGGTGAGCTCGGTCTCGCCCTTGGGCGTGACCTTGCCGACCAGGATGTCGCCGGGGACGACCTCGGCGCCGATCCGGATGATGCCCCGCTCGTCCAGGTCCGCCAGCATCTCCTCGGAGACGTTGGGGATGTCGCGGGTGATCTCCTCCGGGCCGAGCTTGGTGTCCCGGGCGTCGACCTCGTGCTCCTCGATGTGGATCGAGGTGAGCACGTCCTGCTGCACGAGGCGCTGCGACAGGATGATCGCGTCCTCGTAGTTGTGGCCCTCCCAGCACATGAACGCGACGAGGAGGTTGCGGCCCAGGGCCATCTCACCCTCGTCGGTGCACGGGCCGTCGGCGATGACCTGGCCGGCCTCGATTCGGTCACCCTCGAACACGACCGGCTTCTGGTTGACGCAGGAGCCCGCGTTCGAGCGGCGGAACTTGTGCAGCAGGTAGGTACGGCGGTGACCGTCGTCCTGGTGAACCGTCACGTAGTCGGCGCAGAGGTCTTCGACCACACCGCCGACCTCGGCCACGACCACGTCGCCGGCGTCGACCGCGGCACGGTATTCCATGCCGGTGCCGACCAGCGGCGCCTCGGCCTTGACCAGCGGAACGGCCTGACGCTGCATGTTCGCGCCCATGAGCGCGCGGTTGGCGTCGTCGTGCTCGAGGAACGGGATCATCGCGGTGGCGACCGAGGTCATCTGCCGCGGCGACACGTCCATGTAGTCGACCTGCGCGCCGGGCACGTAGTCGACCTCACCGCCCTTACGGCGGACCAGGACGCGATCCTCGGCGAACGTGCCGTCACTGCTCAGCACGGCGTTCGCCTGCGCCTTGATGTACCTGTCCTCCTCGTCGGCGGTCAGGTAGTGGACCTCGTCGGTGACGGTGCCGTCCTCGACCTTCCGGTACGGCGTCTCGATGAAGCCGAACGGATTGACCCGCGCGAACGTCGAGAGCGCGCCGATCAGGCCGATGTTCGGGCCTTCGGGCGTCTCGATCGGGCACATCCGGCCGTAGTGGGACGGGTGCACGTCGCGAACCTCGAAGCCGGCCCGCTCTCGCGACAGACCACCCGGACCGAGCGCGCTCAGCCGGCGCCGGTGGGTCAGGCCCGCCAGCGGGTTGGTCTGGTCCATGAACTGGGACAGCTGGGAGGTGCCGAAGAACTCCTTGATCGCCGCCACCACGGGACGGATGTTGATCAGGGTCTGCGGCGTGATCGCCTCGACGTCCTGAGTCGTCATGCGCTCACGAACGACGCGCTCCATCCGGGACAGGCCGACACGGACCTGGTTCTGGATGAGCTCGCCGACGGTGCGCAGGCGACGGTTGCCGAAGTGGTCGATGTCGTCGGCCTCGTAGCCCTCCTCACCGGCGTGCAGCCGGCAGAGGTACTCGACGGTCTTGACGATGTCTTCCTCGGTGAGAACGCCACGGTCGATCGGGACGTCGATCTCGAGCTTCTTGTTGAACTTGTAGCGGCCGACCTTGGCGACGTCGTACCTCTTCGGGTTGAAGAAGAGGTTGTCGAGCAGGGTCTGCGCGTTCTCCCGGGTCGGGGGCTCACCCGGGCGGAGCTTGCGGTAGATGTCGAGCAGGGCCTCGTCCTGCCCGGCGATGTGGTCCTTCTCGAGGGTGGTCATGAGCAGCTCGGACCAGCCGAACCGCTCACGGATCTGGTCGGCCGACCAGCCGATCGCCTTGAGCAGGACGGTGACGGCCTGCCGGCGCTTGCGGTCGATCCGGACACCCACGGTGTCGCGCTTGTCGATGTCGAACTCCAGCCAGGCACCCCGGCTGGGGATGACCTTGACGCTGGAGAGGTCGCGGTCGGAGGTCTTGTCCGGCTCCTTCGTGAAGTACACGCCCGGCGAGCGGACGAGCTGGCTCACGACGACCCGCTCGGTGCCGTTGATGACGAACGTCCCCTTGGGGGTCATCATCGGGAAGTCGCCCATGAACACGGTCTGGCTCTTGATCTCGCCAGTCGTGTTGTTGGTGAACTCCGCGGTCACGAACAGCGGCGCGCAGTAAGTCAGATCCTTCTCCTTGCACTCCTCGATCGAGGCCTTGACCTCGTCGAATCGGGGAGACGAGAAGGACAGCGACATAGTGCCGGAGAAGTCCTCAATGGGACTGATCTCTTCGAGGATCTCTGCGAGGCCCGACTGGGCATGCGGGTCGTCCGTCGACCGGGCCTGCCAAGCCTCGTTGCCTACCAGCCAGTCGAAGGACTCGGTCTGGAGTGCAAGGAGGTTGGGGACCTCAAGTTGCTCGGTGATCCTGCCGAAAGAGACACGGCGGGGTGCGTAAGCGCTCGACGTACGGCTGGTCTTCGCAGGGCGGGAAGCTGCCAAGATGCGTCCTTCCGAGGACCGGTGCTGCTGATGCGGCTGCAGCTGCGGTATGCAACTGTTTGCGTTGCCCTCGTTTATAGGCACTGTAACGAGCCCCCAAGAAGTCATCCGGATGGATGTCCTGGCAGGGCTCAAGGCAGAAGGCAGCGCAAACTAGCAGTGTAGCCGCTCGGCTAACCGCTGTCCAGCCCACACCAGAGGGGGCCTGCGGAACGTATCCCCACAGCCTCTCTGACCTGCGCCTCCGTGGTCAGGGCCGAACGTGGGGCCGCTCGGAACGCGGCATATCTCCCTCGGGTGCCGTCTGCGAAGGGCCCATTTGAAGTCGGGCCACCCGCAGGGCGGCTGTCGCAAGCGCGGAGAACTTGCTGATGTCAGCGTGCCTGTCAGCGGACACTCAGTCAAGGGCTGCGCCGCGGGTCGGACACGTGCCGCCTCCCGGCGGGCGCGTCCTAGCGACCATAGCCCATGTATTGCCCGATTAAACCGACTTTGCCGGTCGGGTGGCCGACAGCCACGCGCAACGTCGCTAGCTGGGACAATGCGCCAGAAAACGGGATGGCGAAGACCCGGGCACGGGTCTCCGCCATCCGCAAGAGAAAGCTGTGGAGCGTTAGATCACTTGAGGGTGACCTTGGCGCCTTCGCCCTCGAGCTTGGCCTTGGCGGCCTCGGCCTTCTCCTTGTTGACACCCTCGAGGATCGCCTTGGGGGCGCTCTCGACGGCGTCCTTGGCCTCCTTGAGGCCCAGGCCGGTCAGCTCACGCACGACCTTGATGACCTGGATCTTCTTGCCACCATCGCCCTCGAGGACGACATCGAACGAGTCCTGCTCGGCCTCGGCCTCGGCCGGGGCGGCAGCGGCCGCGGGGCCGGCGACGGCGACCGGCGCGGCCGCGGTGACCTCGAAGGTCTCCTCGAACTGCTTCACGAACTCGGAGAGCTCGATCAGCGTCATCTCCTTGAACGCGTCGAGCAGCTCGTCGGTGCTGAGCTTCGCCATGTCTGGCAACCTTTCCTAGCTTCTTAAATGAAAGTCGTACTGGTTCGCGGTGGCTCAGGCCGCCGCGGAACCGTCCTGCTCGCGCTTCTCCTGCAGGGCGGCCGCAAGGCGCGCCACCTGCGACAGCGGGGCCTGGAAAAGGCCGGCCGCCTTGGTCAGGTTGCCCTTCATGGCGCCGGCCAGCTTGGCCAGCAGTACCTCACGGGACTCGAGGTCAGCGATCTTGTTGACCTCGTCGGCCGTGATCGCCCGGCCCTCGAAGACACCGCCCTTGATGATCAGGACGGGATTGGCCTTGGCGAAGGCCCGAAGACCCTTGGCCGCCTCGACCGGGTCGCCGGTGATGAAGGCGAGCGCTGTAGGACCGGTGAACAATGCGTCAAGGCCCTCGATGCCCGCGTCGCTGGCCGCCCGCTTCGCGAGCGTGTTCTTCGACACGGAGTACTTGGTCTCCTCGCCGAGCGAACGCCGCAGCTCGGTGAGCTGCTTGACCGTGAGGCCGCGGTACTCGGTCAACACGGTGGCCGCCGAGTCACGGAAGTTCTCCGTCAGCTCAACGACGGCACTGGCCTTGTCGGCCCGGACCGGCTTGTCCGCCATGTCCCTCCTCTCTCAGTGCTCAAAGCCACTGGTCAGGGAGAAGGAACCGCGAGAATGAAAAACGCCCCGGCACAGGGCACGGGGCGACAGGCTTTCGATCAGCCGGATGCTAGCCGTTCTCCCTGCGCGAGCCGCCCGCATTCTGCGGGACCTTCGGCCGCGGCCTCCGTCGTGGTGACGGCTGCTGCGACGACCAGCGGTCTATGGGTGGAACTCCGACATGGAATGGTACGCGGCCGGCCCGCCCTCACCAAATCGTCCCCGCCCGCCACGCGCGTGATCACCAGCAGCGGCGCCCGGTGATCCAAAATCTTGCGGTGATCAGTGGCTGGGCGGGGCGCGCCATGGCCTGGGGCCGTGGGTGGATGCGGTGGGTGCGGCCCGTCGCGCTGAGCCCTCGGGGATCCCGCGATGTGGCGGTCCCGGTCGGTCTGTGGGACGCGCTCCCACAGGCCGGCCGGGTGTCCCGGTCAGTGGGCGGATGGCCCACGCTGCGGAAAGACCCTGTGGGAGCGACGGAAATATCCCCTTATATCGACCGCCTGTTGATCGAGCACGGCTAGCGCTGATGGGTTCCGGTTCGCGGCGAACCGCCACTTATCAAGATCTCTGCGCCGTGCGCGGCAGCCAGGGCGAGCCGAGCTCGAAACCGGCGTCGAAGGCGGCAACCACCGGTGACCGTGACGGGCGGCACTCACAGTGACCACGCACGACCCCGGCCATGGCGCGCCCCAGCCCAGCCACCACCCCACCGCAACGGGCGGCACTCACAGTGACCACGCACGACCCCGGGCCATGGCAAGCCCGGCCCAGCCACTGACCCACCGCGAGCAACTTTTGATCACGCGGCGGCCCACGGACCTCCCCCGCCCCGGCACCTGGGTGGGGCCGAGCAGAGCAGGTGGGTATGACAATTTTGCGCTGTCGTCCACAGGCGGCGGCTGTCAGGAGCGGGCTCGGCGCAGCCAGCCGTAGCCGGTGAAGGCCACGGCGCACCAGGCGGCCGCCCAGGCGACCAGCAGCGCGAGCGTGCCCGTCGGCGGCGCTGCGGCGTCGTTGAGGGCTCGGGCCGTGGCCATCACCGGCGGGACGAGCCAGGGGGCGAACGAGCCGCTCAGGCCCAGCACCACCACCAGCACCGCCGACACCACCAGCACCATCACACCCAGGCGCACGCTGCCGGTGACGGCGCGGCTGGAGAGGGCGCCGACCGCGACGGCCGATGGCACGGCCAGCAGGTGGGCGAGGATGCCGAGCGCGATGCCGCTGCCCAGCGACTTGCTCGTGTCGATGCCGTTGAACAGCCACGGGGCGGCCATCGCGGCCGCGCAGACCACGAAGGAGAGGGCGACGGCGGCCAGGATGCCGGCGGTCGCCTCCCGGGCCGGGCCGGCCGACAGGCGGGCCAGGCGGCGCTGCACGTCGGGCTCGGTGTCGAGGAGCAGCTTGGTCAGCCAGGCCAGCACCGGGAACAGGGCGGCGGCCGAGTAGCCGTAGGCGACCGCGGCGGGAGACGCTCCTCCCCCATAGATGATCCCGAGCTCGACCAGCACCGCGATCAGTGGTGGGAGGGCCCGGCCGCCCCGCACGAAGCCGGCGATCCGCATCCGGACGAGGGCGCTCATTCCCGTACGCCCGAACTGCGCACTTTGACAACGCGGTGACCGGCGGCACGCAGCGCGACCATCGCCTGGTCGGCCTCGGAACGACGGACCGCCACCTCCACGATCACCTCGTCCTCCTCGTCGCGGGCGATCGGCGGCGGAGCCGGCGCCGCGGTGTCCACGATTCCCTCGGCGATCGTCCAGTGGATCGCGCCCGGTAGCGCGGTGATCTCGCCGCGATGGTCGCTGACCAGCACGGAACCGCCCGCCGCGGTCACCTCGGCGACGATCGCGGGGATCAGCGTGCGGGCGACCGAGTCGAGGCCCTCCCAGGGCTCGTCGAGCACGAGCAGGCTGGGTGGGACGAGCATGGCCTGGGCCAGGCCGACCTTTTGCGCCGTGCCCTTGGAGAGGTCGGCGAGGCGGGTGCCGCCGTGCTCGGTGAACAGCAGGCGCTCGATCCAGTGGTCGACGGCCGACGGCTCGGCCCCGCGGACCTCGGCCATGCGGCGCAGATAATCGCCGGCCGTGAACGGCTGGTCGGCGGGGAAGCGCTCGGGGACCCAGCCGACCACCGCGGGGCGGTCGCTGATCGTTCCCCGGCCCGGCCGCAGCACCCCGGCGGCCAGTTGGAGCAACGTGGATTTGCCGGCGCCGTTGCGGCCCAGGACGACGACCGTGGCGCCGGGCTCGACGGTGGCGTTCAGCTGGCGCAGGGTCCAGCCGGCCCGACGGGCGTACCGGAACCACACCTGCTCGAAACGCACGGCCGCAAGCCTGCCACAAAGAAAGCCCCCGGGGTGTCCCCGGGGGCTTCCGTGAAGCGAAGATCAGGCCTCGGGCCTGAAGCCCTTGATCACGTTCGGGTCGATCGGCACGCCGGGACCCATGGTGGTGGTGACGGTGACCTTCCTGAGGTACTTGCCCTTGGCCGCGGACGGCTTGACGCGGAGAACCTCGTCGAGCACCGCGGCGTAGTTGTCGACCAGCTGGTCCTCGGTGAACGAGGCCTTGCCGATGATCAGGTGCAGGTTCGAGTGCTTGTCCACCCGGAAGGTGATCTTGCCGCCCATGATCTCGTTGACCGCCTTCGTCACGTCCATGGTGACGGTGCCGGTCTTCGGGTTCGGCATGAGGCCACGCGGGCCGAGGATGCGGGCGATCCGGCCGATCTTGGCCATCTGGTCCGGCGTCGCGATCGCGGCGTCGAAGTCCAGCCAGCCACCCTGGATGCGGGCGACGAGCTCATCGGTGCCGACCTCGTCGGCGCCGGCCGCCACGGCCTCCTCGGCCTTGGCGCCCTGGGCGAAGACGATCACGCGGGCCGTCTTGCCGGTGCCGTGCGGCAGGTTGACCGTGCCGCGGACCATCTGGTCGGCCTTACGGGGGTCGATGCCGAGGCGCATCGCGACCTCGACAGTGGCGTCGAACTTGGCCGGGCTCGACTCCTTGGCCAGCTTGATCGCGTCGGTGGGCTCGTAGAGCTTGTTGGCGTCGATCGACTCGGCCGCCTTGCGGTAGCCCTTGCTGCGCTGCATGTTCTCTTACTCCTGTGGTAGATGGCGGGGCGCCGCGAAGGACACCCCTCCCACTGACTAACTGTCAGATCTTGGTGACCTGGTTGAAGTTCAGCTCCACCGGCGTCTCGCGGCCGAAGATGGAGACCAGAACCTTCAACTTCTGCTGGTCCGCATTAATTTCGCTGATCGAGGCCGGCAGCGAGGCGAACGCGCCGTCGGTGACCGTGACCGAGTCGCCGACCTCGAAGTCGAGGACCTTGATCTCGGGCTTGGCCTTCTTCTCCTCCTGCTCGACGGCCGGGGCGAGCCACTTGAGCACCTCGTCCAGCGAGAGGGGGGCCGGCCGGTCGACCCGGTCGGTGGCGCCCACGAAGCCGGTCACGCCGGGCGTGTTGCGCACGCAGGAGTACGACTCGGGGGTCAGATCCATCCGGACCAGGATGTAGCCCGGGAAGACCTTGTTGTTGACCTGCTGGCGCTTGCCGTTCTTGACCTCGACCTCTTCGCGGGTCGGCACCTCGACCTGGAAGATGAAGTCCTCCATGTCGAGGCTCGTGATCCGGGTCTCGAGGTTGGTCTTGACCTTGTTCTCGTAACCGGCGTAGGAGTGCACGACGTACCACTCCCCGGGCGCGTAGCGCAGCTTCTGCCGCAGCTCCTGCACCGGGTCGAAGTCTTCGTCGTCCTCCGGCTCCGGCTGCGCCTCGGCCTCGGCCTCGTCGGTGGCGGGGGCGGCCTCGACCGACTCGTCGGTGTCCGCCGTGGCCACCGACGAGAGCTCGTCGGCGGACTGCGCGGTCTCGTCGTCGTACTCAGGCACGCTCGCTCACTTCCAGATATGTCTTCGAAGAACTTCTGGGCCGGCGGATCAGCCGCCGAACGCCCAGAGGACGGCCTTGCCGAACCCGTAGTCCAGGACGGCCACGATGGCGGTCATGATCGTCACGAAGAAGATCACGATCGTCGTGTAGGTCAGCAGTTCCTTGCGGGTCGGCCAGATGACCTTACGCAGCTCGCTGACGACCTCACGGAAGAAACCACCGATGCGCCCGAAGAAGCCGGTACGACGGGCTTCCTTCTTCTTCTTCGGCGCGTCGTCCTTGGTCCGCTCCGCGACGGCGGTGCCACCACGACCTACCGGCTCGGCCTCGAGGTCGTCATCGGACTCCGAGTCATCGGCGACGGCGTCGTCAAACACCTCGTCGTCGGCCGGGTCGCCGGCGTCACCGGGTCGATTCCTCTCGGCCATGGCGCCCTACTTCCGTCATCGGTGATGGTGGACCCCATCGGCGCCCGTTCCGGGGCCGGGGTCGTGGACCGCTGTCCCGGGCGGGCACGTCTGGGAGAGTTGCGCAGGGGTGACAGGACTTGAACCTGCAGCCTGCGGTTTTGGAGACCGCTGCTCTGCCAATTGAGCTACACCCCTGTGCGGGGCCGATCACCCCGTTCCTCGCGCAGGCGAGTTCAGGGGGTCACTTGCCCCACGGCGGACCAGTGTACGGGTAGACCCCGGGTTCGCCCAACCCGCCCTACCGTTTGCGCACAACCGCTTGTGCCATGGACAGAACTTTCTCGCCCTGGCAGGTCGCGGTCAGTGTCAGTCTGGTGTGGCCGTCCTCGGTCTCGCCCTTCACGACGGCGGAGACCACGACCTCGGTCCCCTCGTCGGTGTCGGGCACCGGTACCGGCCGGGAGAAGCGCACGCTGAACTCGACGACCGCGTCGGGCGCGCCGGCCCAGGCGGTCACGGCCCGGCCCACGAGGGCCATGGTGAACATGCCATGGGCGATCACGCCGGGCAGGCCCACCGAGGTCGCGAAACGCTCGCTCCAGTGGATCGGGTTGAAGTCGCCGGAGGCGCCGGCGTAACGGACCAGGTCGGCCCGGGTGACCCGGAACGTCTGAGATTCGAAGGTCATGGTCACTCCGCCCCGCGCTGCACGAGCTTGGCCCAGACGGTGACGACTCGCTCGCCGGCCTCGGTGGTGACGTCGCTGCGGGTGGTCATGAAGTCGTGGCCGCCACGGGAGGTGATCTCCTCGACCGTGTTCACGCAGACCAGGGCGTCGCCGGCGACGATCGGCCGGGCGTACGCGAACCTCTGGTCGCCGTGCACCACGCGGCTGTAGTCGACGCCCAACTCGGGGTCTTCGACGATCTGCGCGTGGCTGGACGCCATCGTGAAGATGATCGGGAACGTGGGAGGGGCCACGACGTCGGTGTAACCGATCGCGCGGGCCGCCTCGGGGTCGTGGTATTCCCGCTCGGTGGCGCCGATCGCCCGGGCGAACTCACGGATCTTCTCGCGGCCGACGAGGTAGGGCTCGGTGGGCGGGTAGCTTCGTCCCACGTAGGACTGGTCCAGGGGCATGCCCCACAAACTACTCTGCGCCGCCCTTTCGGACGGCGCAGCAGGTGTTGCTCTGGTGAAGATCAGCGGGTCTCGCGGTGCAGGGTGTGCCGGCCGTCCCGGGGGCAGAACTTCTTCAGCTCGATGCGGTCGGGGTCGTTACGCCGGTTCTTCCGGGTGATGTAGTTCCGCTCCTTGCACTCCGTACACGCCAGGGTGATCTTCGGACGGACGTCGGTCGCCTTGGCCACGGCAAGGTGCCTTCCTACTAACGGGGTTACTTAACGACCTACCAGCGTAGATGACTAGTACGCCGATCTGCAAAGGTGCTAGCTGCACATCGTGCTTGTAGCGGTGGCCGGACTTGAACCGGCGACACAGCGATTATGAGCCGCTTGCTCTGCCAACTGAGCTACACCGCCGAGCCAGGCCCGGCGCTTACCGGCAATGAGCCTGCGCCGGCGGCGGGAGACGAACCCGGGTAGAGCCCCCTTACGGAATCGAACCGTAGACCTTCTCCTTACCATGGAGACGCTCTGCCGACTGAGCTAAGGGGGCTTGCGCGCGAACTCTCGCTTGCTGCGCAGGAAAGACAATACACGGCCCCGAGCCGGGGGTGAAATCGGGGTCAGATCACCGCGCGAAGCCTGCGGACCTCGCCCGCAGGGGTCGATTCCGGCTCGGTCTGGGCATTGAACCAGGCCTCCAGCCGCTCGTACGGCAGGGGCCGGGAGAACAGGTAGCCCTGGCCGATCTCGCAGCCCATCTCTTCCAACAGGTCGAGGGTGAGCTCGCTCTCGACCCCCTCGGCCACGACCGTGAGACCGAACTCACGGGACAGGCTGATCACCGCCCGCACGATCGCCAGGTCGCCCGAGTCGGTCGCCATCCCCTGCACGAAACTGTCGTCGATCTTGACCTCGTGCACCGGCCACTGGCGAAGGTACGACAGCGAGGAGGCGCCCGTGCCGAAGTCGTCGACGCTGAGCCGTACGCCCAGGTCGCGCAGGCGGTAGAGAGTGGGCAGCACCCGCTCGATGTCGCCGAGCATGCCTGGCTCGGAGATCTCGAAGGTCACCTGGGCCGGGGACACCGCGTAATGCTCGAGCATCTCCTCGACGTGGTCGGGGAAGCGGGAGTCGAGCAGCGTGCGTACCGACAGGTTCACCGCGATGGAGAGCGGGCGGTCGGCCTCGGCCCACTCGCGGCAGCGGCGCAGGCCCTCGCTCAGCACCCGCTCGGTGAGCCGGGAGAGCTGACCGGTGTGCTCGGCGACCGCCACGAAGTCTTCCGGGGCGACCTCGCCGTGCGCCGCGTGCGTCCAGCGGGCCAGGCACTCGACACCGACCAGGTGGCGGTCGGCGAGGGTCACCTTGG
This sequence comes from Actinoplanes sp. NPDC051513, assembly GCF_044454685.1. Taxonomy (NCBI): domain Bacteria; kingdom Bacillati; phylum Actinomycetota; class Actinomycetes; order Micromonosporales; family Micromonosporaceae; genus Actinoplanes; species Actinoplanes sp. NPDC051513. The sequence continues at coordinate 116,831 of NZ_JBITDW010000003.1, read as the reverse complement.
GCTGGAAGTAGACGTCGAGCTCGTCGTTGTCGAGGGCCTTGCGCAGGTCGGCCGCGATACCCAGGCGGCGCACCGCGCGGGACTCGAGGGCGGGGTGGAACAGCTGCACGCCGTACGGAAGGACCTTGGCCGCGTTGGCGGCCAGCTCGGCCCGCTGGATCAGCGTCTCGGGGTCGCCGCCGTGATCGGGGTAGACGGCCACGCCGACCGCGGTGTCGACGTCGAGGGTGAGCGTGCCGACCGTCATCGGGCCGCGCAGCTGCTCGCGCATCTCGGTCGCCAGCCGGACCGTGACGTCGGTGCTCTCGGCGCGCAGGGTCACCACGAACTCGTCGCCGCCGATGCGCCCGACCAGGGCGCCCGGGCCGGCGATGCTGCGCAGCCGCTCGGCCACCTCGGCGAGCAGCTTGTCGCCGGCGGCGTGGCCCATCGACTCGTTCACGTCGCGCTGACCGTCGACGTCGAACAGCAGGGTGGCGACGACCTCGGTCTCGGCGCGCACCTTGACCGCCTCGGCGAGCGCGTCGGTGATCCGCCGCCGGTTGGGCAGTCCGGTGAGCCGGTCGTGGTACGCGTCGTGGCGCAGCCGCTCGACCAGCCGGGAGTTCTCCACGGCCGCCGCCGCGTGCGCCGCGATCGTCTCGAGCACCTGCACGTCGGCGGCCCGGAACACGCGGGTGTCGCCCATCCGGTTGATCGCCTCGAGACTGCCGATCGTGGTCTGACCCGAGAGCAACGGCACGATGACCGCGTCTTTGATCTTGTACTGCCGCAGATCTTTCCGGAGGTCGTGGGTGTCCTTGAAGCTCGGGCCGACGGCGACGGTCTGGCCGTCGGCGATCGCCTTGGCGCGGACCGCGGGCGGGGCCGGCGACAGGTCGAGCAGGCCCTTGTTCTCCACCCGGGCGGTGAGCAGCACCTCGGGATGGCGGCCCTGCGGCGCCAGCCAGAGCGTCGCGTACTCGGCGCGCATCAGCGCGCGAACCCGGCCGAGCAGCACGTCGGGCAGGGAGGCGTCGCTGCCGTCCTCGCGGACGGCCTTGGTCAGCTCGTAGACGTCGGTCAGCGTGCGGTGTTGCCGGAAGAACTCGGCGAACGAGCGGAGCATGAGGACGAGCGCGGTCACCAGCACGGCCAGCAGCAGCGCCGACCATTGGGTGGCGACCAGGGCGACCAGGAACACCAGGCCGATCACGATGTTGACGCCGGTGATGGCCAGCGTCGGCGGCAGGCCACGCAGCGCGTCCTGACCGACTCGGAGGCCCTGGATGGCGCTCATCACCCCGGCCAGGCAGAACGCGTCGAGCACCGTATTGATCATCAGGGCCGTGGCGAGGACGGCCCACGTCGCGGGCCCGGCGCCCTCGGTCTTGGGGAGCGCGGCGATCACGAGCAGGGCGGCCGAGATCGTGGCCGCGCACTTGGCGACGTTGAACCACATCTTGACCGGCGCGATGACGGCCGAGCGCAGCAACTGCGCGACGATCGAGGCGCCGGCGACGACGAGGATCACCATCGCGGGCGGCACGAAATACAGCACCAGAACGAGCGGAACCTCGGTGAGGATGACGCTGTAGGTGCTGCGGCGGATGACGACGTTGAAGACCCCGGCATAGGCGAGACAAATGCCCGCGAATGCGATGAGACCGACGGGCCAGGACTGATACCAGGTCGGGCGGTCAGCCCAGAACGAGGCGAAGCAGATCGCGGCGAACAGCGCGAGCGGGCCGGTGATCAGCCATGCGTACTGCGCGGAGTGCTGGCGTGCCCGCGGACGCCTGGCCATAACGCGCTCCCTATTAGTCGAGGCCGCCGACGAGAAACCGGGTCGCTCAGACCTGTGGGAGCCTCATTCCCAATCCCAGATCAGGGTGCTGTATTGGACGGCGCTGGTGCTCTGGGCCGCCTGGGTGCTCTGGGCGCCGTCGCTCTTGACCGCATCGTTGCCCCGGTCGGCAACCCCGGCGGCTAGACCAACGCCGCCGAAGACGACAGCCAGCACGAGAACCAGGCGCGCCGTGCGGCCCAGCTTCCTTGCGAACATGCCTGACTCCTGTGACGTCGAACGCGAACGTGTTGTTACGCAACCTGTTGGGGGGTCACATGATGGTGCCACACCAGTTGTGCGACGGGGAGTGTCCGACGGCGGGTCGAAGCCGCACATGCCGAAATCCTGACCGAACGGCTGAGGTGTTCACGAGAAGTGCGCGCGAAAAATTGATGCCTTTACGCCCGATTTAATTGCAGAAATGAGCCCAATTCGCATGTTGGCCGTCAAGATCACTTGACGTCAGGTTGGCCTGACGGGCACGCTTTCCGGATGACTGCCTCACCGGACGAACTGGAGCGAGAGCACACCCTCTCCACCGCTACAACGCGGTACGACGAGCTTCGGATGCGGGAGGCGCTCGCGTCGATGGCCGGTCAGGCGCCCGGTGCGAGCGGCACGCCGCTGAGCCGCGACGAGGCTCTGGAGATGCTGGCGCTCAGCGAGGTGGTGATCCGCAAGGCCGGGTACGGCCGGCAGGCGATGGTGCGGGCGGCCTGCGGCGCCGGAGCATCGTGGACCCAGATCGGGTCGGCGCTGGGCAGCAGCAAGCAGGCGGCCTGGGAGGCGCACACCCGCTGGATCGAGGAGCAGGGCCGCCAGCACGAGCGCACCGGCTACGAAGGACTCGGGCCCGACGACGTCGCCTCGGCGCGCGATCTGGCCGGCGAGCCCGACTCGTAGACCCGCACTTACTTTCCGGTGGCCGCCGGGCGGTCGGTGGCGCTGTACTGCGACCACGAACCCGGGTACAGGCGGCCCGGCGCGAACCCGGCCCGCTCGAGGGCCAGCAGGTTGTGGCAGGCGGTCACGCCCGACCCGCAGTACGAGACGACCGTCGCGTCGTCGGTGACGCCCACCGCGACGAACCGCTCCCGCAGCTGCGCCGGCGTCAGGAAGAGCCCGGCACCGTCCACGTTCTCGCGGCAGGGCAGGCTGTGGGCGCCCGGGATGTGCCCCGCCCGCGGGTCGATCGTCTCGTTCTCGCCCCGGAACCGCTCCGCCTGGCGAGCGTCGATCACCACGTTCTCCGCGCTCGTGGCGTCGTCGATGCCGGCGAGCCTCTCGCTCGGCCAGGGCCTCGCCTCGAAGCTTCCCCGGGGACGCCGCGGCGTTTCGGTCACCAGCTTTTCCGCGTACGCCGTGAGCCCGCCGTCGAGGAGGGCGGCGTCCCGGCCCGTGGCCCGCAGCATCCAGACGAGCCGGGCGGCCATCACCCCGCCGGCGTCGTCGTACCCGATCACGATGTCGTCGTCGCTCACGCCCAGCGCCGCCATATGCTCGGCAAACGCCTCGGGGGTCGGCAGCGGGTGCCGCCCGTCGGCCGGCCCCGCGTGCGCCGCGAGAACGATGTCCATGTCCACGAAGATCGCGCCGGGCAGGTGGCCGCCCTCGTAGGCCGCCCGGCCCGACCGCCCGTCGAGGTAGTAGCGGACGTCGGCGAACACCACCCGCGGATGCGCCTCGATGTCGTCGAGGCGGACGACCGGATCGATCATGGCCATTGCACCCTTCTCTCTACCTGCTGCTGAGCCCCAGCTTGAGCCCGAACCCGAGGAGGACCGCGCCGGTGCCGCCGTCGACCGCGCGCCGCACCGACCGCCGGGCCAGCTGCCGGTGTAGCGCGCCGGCCCCGACAATGATCGCGCTGAACCAGAGGATCCCCTCGAGGTCGTGGACGAGCGCGAGCAGCACCCCCACGACCAGCGGCGACGACCCGTCCGGGATGAACTGCGGCAGCACCGCGACGTAGAAGGCGCCGACCTTGGGATTGAGCAGGTTGGTGAACAGGCCCCGGCCGAACGTGTTCCACACCGTCGGCGTGGCCCGCTCGGCGGTGGTCTCGTCGGCCCCGGCGCCCTTCCGCAGCGCGGCCCGCACCATCCGGACGCCCAGATAGATCATGTACGACGCGCCGGCGACCCGGAGGATCGTGTAGGCCACCTCGGAGGCGGTGAGCAGCGCCGACACGCCCACGGCCGCGGCCGCGCCCCAGGTGAGAGCGCCCGCGCCGACGCCCAGCGCGGTCGCGAAGGCCGGCCCGCGGCCCATGCTGACCGCCGCCCGCAGCACCAGCGCCGTGTCGAGCCCCGGGGTGACGGTCAGCAGGGCGCCCAGCACGGCGAACGACAGAACGGCATGCGTCAGGTCCACACGCCGTTCCTACCCGTTACCGCCGCGCCCGCGCCCCGCTTTTCCCATCCGGTGGTCAGTGGCGCACGCGTCGGGTGGTCAGTGGTGCACGCGCCGGTGCCCACGGGGACGGAACCGGACCACCGCCACCGCGACCATGACGATCGCCGCGATGGTGGTCACCAGCGTCACGATGCCCCCGCGAAGCGCCGTGCCCAGCACGACCAACGCCAGCCCCAGCCCGAACAGCAGGTGGTAGCAGCCGGCGTCGCGCACACTGCGGAACGCCCGGGCGGTCGCGTCCGGCGCTCGGCCGGTGACCAGCATGCCCGCCCCGAACACCGCCAGGGCGAGCCCGGCCACCCCGCCGACCACCATGGTCCACGTACCGGTGCTCATGCCCCTAGTCTGCCGCCGGGCGGCCCCGCGTCAGCGGTAATTGGTGAACTGGAGGGCGATACCGAAGTCCTCGGCCTTGAGCAGGGCGATCACGGCCTGCAGGTCGTCCCGCTTCTTGCCGGTGACCCGCAGCTGGTCGCCCTGGATCTGCGCCTGCACGCCCTTCGGGCCCTCGTCGCGGATCTTCTTGCTGATCGCCTTGGCCTTGTCGGACTCGATGCCCTCGACGACCTTGCAGTCGATCTTGTAGGTCTTGCCCGACTGCCGCGGCTCGCCCGCGTCCAGCGACTTGAGCGAGATGTTCCGCTTGATCAGCTTCTCCTTGAACACGTCGAGCGCGGCGGCGGCCCGCTCCTCGGTCTCGGAGGTGATGGTCAGGCCGTTCTCCCCCGACTTGGCGATGCTGGTCCCGGTTCCCCGGAAATCGAACCGGGTGCCGAGCTCTTTCTCCGCCTGATGGAACGCGTTGTCGACCTCCTGGCTGTCGACCTTGCTCACGATGTCGAAGGACGGGCTGGCTGGCATGATCAGACTCCTGCGGGCTGGCGTACGTCGATGTAAGCGAGGGACCGGCGCCCGGCCCCGCCATGCCGACCGTACCCGGTTGCTATCCATGCCCTTGGTACGGCTATCCTGTTGTCCGCTGCTGCGGGAGACCGCAGGAGTGTGCCCAGGCGGGTTGCCCGAGCGGCCAATGGGAGCGGACTGTAAATCCGTCGCGAAAGCTTCGAAGGTTCGAATCCTTCACCCGCCACCACTGGGACGGCAAGGCCCCTCATGCGCTTTCCGAAGCGGAGGGGCCTTCTTCGTTCACGCGTCCAGCCGCAGGATGGTCTCCTCGATCTTCGTTCCGCGCGCGGCGGCGTACGCGATCTCGGTTCCTTGGGGCTGGAAACCCGCCTTGCGCAACACGTGCAGAGAGCCGGCGTTGTCGCTCGCCGCTCGTGCGTGCAGCGGGCGCACGGTCACCATCTGCAGAAACATCGCCAAGGCCTGGCTGGCTATACCGCGGCCCCAGAGGGCGCGGTCGATCCAGTACGTGATCTCGGTGTCGCCCTCCATGACGAAGCAGGCGATGCTCCCGGCGAACCGGCCGTCGTAGGTGATCACCCGATTGGTGGTCGTGGGGTCGGTGCGGATGCGAGCGAGGTGGGCGTCGAAGCGGGCTCGATCCGACGGGTCCTCGGGGGTGAAGGCGGCCATCCGGACCGACTCGGGGTCCTGCATCATCCGGAAGAGGTCGTCGGCGTCGTCGTCGACCAGGGGGCGCAGCGCGATCACAGCCATGCGGGGCACGCTAGCGCGCCTTCAGCGAACTCACAGCCCGCGACGGATGAAAACGCAGGCCAGGAGCGTTTTGAAGGGTGCGAGCCCGAGAGGGCCGCAGACCAAGGAGCTCCTGTGCACAGCCATCACAACGGCCTCAAGACGGCCGCCCTGCTGGGTCTGCTGACCGCGATCATTCTCGCCGTCGGTTACTGGCTCGGTGGAAGCGCCGGCCTGGTGTTCGCGGTGATCCTCTCGCTGGGGATGAACGCCTTCAGCTACTTCTACTCCGACAAGCTCGCGCTGCGGGCGATGCGGGCCCGGCCGGTCAGCGAGGCCGAGTCCCCGGCGCTGCACCAGATGGTGCGGGAGCTGTCGGCGGCCGCGGGGCAGCCGATGCCGCGGCTCTACGTCTCACCCACCGCGCAGCCGAACGCGTTCGCGACCGGGCGTAACCCGCAGCACGCGGCGGTGGCCGTGACCGCGGGCATCACGCAGCTGCTCGACCGGCGCGAGCTGCGGGCGGTGATCGGGCACGAGCTGTCGCACGTCTACAACCGCGACATCCTGATCTCCAGCGTGGCGGGCGCTCTGGCCGGCATCGTCACCGCCTTCGCGCAGCTGGCGATCTTCCTGCCGCTGGGCGGCGGGTCGGACGACGACGACAGCCCGAACCCGGCGGCACTGCTGCTGATGCTGATCCTCGGCCCGCTGGCCGCGACGATCATCCAGCTGGCGATCAGCCGGAACCGCGAGTTCCAGGCGGACGCCTCCGGCGCCGAGCTCACCGGCGACCCGCTGGCCCTGGCCAGCGCGCTCGAGAAGATCCAGTACGGCGCGCAGCGCCTGCCGCTGCCGGCCGACGGGCAGCTCACCAGCGCCGCCCACCTGATGATCGCCAACCCGTTCCGGAGCGGCGGCATCTCGGCCCTGTTCTCCACGCACCCGCCGATGGAGCAGCGCATCGCCCGCCTGCGCCAGCAGGCCGGCGCCATCCAGTACCGCTGAGTCCCTCGTCACCAAGGGCCGCCCCCGGAGATCGGGGGCGGCCCTCCGCGTGTTGAGTGACGAGTCATTACCGAAGGGAACAGCGGTGCGTCAGTACCTTGGCGTTTGGCGAATGCCGGGCGGAAGGATCCTGCTCAGCGTGGGCATCCTGGCCCGCCTCGGCATCGGCATGACCCCGCTGGCACTTCTCCTGCTCGTCCAGCAGACCACCGGCCACTACTCGTCGGCGGGCCTGGCCGGCGGCCTCTACGCGCTGGCCGGCGCGGCCGTGAGCCCGATCGCCGGTCGCCTGGCCGACCGGATCGGACCGGCCCCGATCCTGCTCACCACGGCCGTGCTGCACCCGGTCGCGCTGATCGCGCTGGTGCTGGTCAGCCGGGGCGGCGAGCCGGCCCTCCCCTGGATCTTCGTGGCCTCGGCGGCCGCCGGCGCCACCTATCCCCCGCTGACCGCCGCGATCCGGCGCGGCTGGAACGACATGACCGAGATCGGCAGCGGGCAGCACCACCTGCGCGGCGCCGCGCTGGCCGCCGAGACATCGCTGTTCGAGCTGGTCTTCGTGCTCGGCCCGATGCTCGTTTCGGCGTTGGTCGTCCTTACCCACCAGCCCGAGACCGCCCTGATCGGCGCGGCGGGCGCCACCTTCGTCGGCACGGCGTGGATCGCCCGGCTGCCGATGATGCGCCGCTGGCACCGGCTGCGCGCCGAGCACGTGGCCAAGGGGCTCGGCCCGCTCCGCTCGGGCGGCTTCCCGGCCCTGCTGATCTGCGTGGTCGCGCTGGGCATGGCGTTCGGCGCGGCCGGCGTGATCGTCCCGGCGTACGCGAACCAGCACGGCGGCGGCGACGGGCTGGGCGGCGTGCTGCTCGGCGTGTGGGGCGTGGGCAGCGCGATCGGCGGCATCTGGTTCGGCACCCGGCGGCCGGCGATGCCGCTGTCGAAGCAGTTCGCCTGGCTGCTCGGCGCGGTCGCGGCCAGCTTCCTGATCCTGACCGTGATGCCGAGCCCGCTCTGGCTGGGCATGGCCCTGGTGCTCGGCGGCGCGACGATCGCCCCGGCGCTGACGGTGGAGAGCACGCTGGTGGGCCGGCTCGCCCCGGCCGCGCAGCTGAACGAGGCGTACACCTGGATGGTGACCGTCTCGGTGGGCGGCAGCGCGGCGGGCGGCGCGGTGGCCGGCGCCATCGTCGACCAGCCGGGCGGCCTGCCCTGGTCGTTCGTGTTCGCGGGCGGCGTGCTGATGATCGCGGCGTTGGTGGCGGCGGTGCCGCGCGGGTCGATCGCCCGGGCGGATCAGCGTGCCGAGGACCGGCTGCGGAAGGCGATGGCCGCGGCGGTCTAGGGGTATTTCCCCCTCCCTGGAACACGGTCCGCATGGGTAGCCTGACGGCGTGAAAGAGACCCGGGCCGAGGTCGAGCAGATGCGGGCTGCCGATGCCGACCGGCAGAAGGTCGCCGACCAGCTCAAGATCGCCCTCGACGAGGGCCGCCTCTCGCTGCACGAATACGACGATCGTGTGCGCCTCGCCTACGCGTCGAAGACGTACCAGGAGCTTCTGCTGCTCGTCACCGACCTGCCGCGGCCGGGCCTGAACGCGACCGATGTGGCCTCCCGCCGCCAGGCCGAGGAACGCCGCGCGGCGCGCCGCCTGCCGACCGCGCTGCTCGTCCTCTGGACTATCTGGGCCGCGTTCACGGTGGCCAACCTGGTGGTCTTCGGCCTGGTCAGCGCGACCACCGGCGGCGGGGTCTACCCGTGGCCGGTGTGGCTGCTGGTCCCGGGCGCGGCGCTCGGCGTGGTCACCGTCGGCACGCAGGCGATCCGGCATCAGCAGCGGTCGCGTTAGCGCCTGCGACGCGGGCGCTATGGTCGGGGGGTGACAGGCTCCACCCGTGTCCCGCTCTCCGTGCTCGACCTGGCAACGGTTCGCGAGGGACACACCAGCGCCGACGCGCTGCGCGGCACCATCGAGATCGCCAGGACGGCCGACGAGCTGGGCTACGCCCGGTTCTGGGTGGCCGAACACCACAACATGCCGGCCGTGGCGTCGACCGCGCCGCCGGTGCTGATCGCCTCGGTGGCGGCACATACCGGCCGCATCCGGGTCGGCTCGGGCGGCGTGATGCTGCCCAATCACATGCCGTTCGTGGTCGCCGAGCAGTTCGCGATTCTCGAGGCGCTGCACCCCGGCCGCATCGACCTGGGCATCGGCCGGGCGCCCGGCACCGATCAGGCGACCGCGGCCGCGCTGCGCGGCATCTCGCCGTACCTCACGGTCGAGAGATTCCCCGAGCACCTGCAGACGCTGATGGCGCTGCTGGGCGACGAGCGGATCGACGCGGGCGACGCGGCGCGGCTGCACGCCACGCCGGCCGCCACCAGCTACCCCGAGGTGTGGATGCTGGGCTCCTCGACGTACGGGGCCCAGGTCGCCGCCGCGCTCGGGCTGCCGTTCTGCTACGCGTACCACTTCGCGGCGAGCTCCGATGTGGACGGCGCCCTGCATCTGTACCGGTCGGGGTTCAAGCCGTCGCCGCGCTTCCCGTCGCCGCACGTCATGGTCAGCGCATCGGTGATCGCGGCCGAGACGGCCGAGGAGGCTCACTACCTCGCCGGGCCCAGCCGGATCATGGCGCTCAGCCTGCGCACCGGCCGCCTCGGACCGATCGTCTCGCCCGCGCACGCCGCCACCGTCGAGCTCTCCGACCTCGATCGGGCGATGCTCGACTCGTTGCCGGGCACCCAGTTCGCGGGCACCGCCGACGACGTGGTGGCTGCCCTCGACGAGCTGGTCACGCGCACCGGCGCCGACGAGCTGATCCTGGCGGGCACCGTCTTCGACCCCGCAACCCGGCAGGACACGCTCATCCGCGTCGCCAAGGCCTGGGGGCTTTAATCGGGTGCGTCCCGGCCCGGTGACGACAAGGATGAGGGCATGGTGTGGGAGCTGACCGACGACGTCGAGGCCTTCGCCTCGACGTCCGATGACTTCCTGAGATCACGGCCGGTCGAGCACACCGTCTTTCTTACGCTGGTCGACACCTTGCGCCGCCGGGGCTTGCACGCGTACGGGTCGGGAGCGCCGATTTTCGGCCAATGGCGCACGGATGACGGGGCCGTCGACGGGGTGCTGCTGCAGACCCCGCCGCACCCGATGATGTTCTCCCGCCTCCCCGGCGGCGCCGTCGCCGCGGCGCTCGACGCGCTCGCCGGCCGATCCCTGCCGGGGGTGAACATGCTGGTCGACGACGCCGCCACGTTCGTGGCCGACTGGCCCGCCCCGGCCGCGGCCGAGAAGATGCGCGTCCGCCTCTACCGCCTCGGCGAGCTGACCCCACCGTCCCCGCCCGCCGGGACGGCACGCATCGCCGGTCCCGGCGACCGCGACCTGCTGGTGCGGTGGTTCTCGGAATTCGCCGAGGCGATCAACGACGTCGCCGAGGAATCCCCGGGCCCCGTCGTCGACGACCGGCTCGCCTACGGCGGCATCACGCTCTGGGAGGTCGACGGCTCGCCGGTCTCCACGGCGGCCCGCTCCCGGCCCGAGGCCGGCATGGTGCGCATCCAGATGGTCTACACCCCCACCGTCCACCGTGGGCACGGCTACGGCGGCGCGGCCACCTCGGCCGCCAGCCGCGCCGCGCTCGACGAGGGCGCCTCCGAGGTCGTGCTCTTCACCGACCTGTCCAATCCGACGAGCAACGGGCTGTATCAACGACTCGGCTACCGTCCGGTGCTCGACCGCGTGGTGATGGAGTTCTCGTCATGACCGATGGCAAGGTTCTGCAGGTGAACGTCGGGGTGCCTCGCTCCAACCCGGCGAAGAAGCTGGCAATGACCGGCATCGACAAGCGGCCGGTCGACCACCCGGTCTACGTGCGCGCGCCCGGGCCCAAGACGACGGGGTTGCACAGCGGCCTGGTCGGCGACCCGATCGGCGACGTCGAGAGTCACGGCGGCGACGACCAGGCGGTCTACGTGTACGCCCGGGAGGACTACGACTGGTGGGAGCAGGAGCTCGGCCGTCAGCTGGCCGGCGGCGCCTTCGGCGAGAACCTCACCACCGCCGGGATGGACGTGAACGGCGCGCTGATCGGGGAGATCTGGCGGGTCGGCGACGAGCTGGAGATCCAGCCCACGTTCGGGCGCATCCCGTGCGCCACGTTCCAGGCCCGGATGGGTGAGCGGCAGTGGCTGAAGAGGTTCACCCGCGAGAACCGCACCGGCGCGTACCTGCGGGTGATCACGCCGGGCCACGTGCGGGCCGGCGACGAGATCTCGGTGGTGTACCGGCCGGCCAAGAGCGTGAGCATCGCCGAGGCGTTCGGTATCTACATGTTGGATCCGGCGTCGCTGGCGCGGCTGCTCGACGCCGAGAGCCTGCCCGACGATCTGCGCCAAGAGGTAGAGGACAGACTCACCCGCATGTGACAGTGTGCTGGGCATGGACGCGACGGGCGATCGGTCGGTCAGCGTCGGCGTCAACCTGGGGATCATTCAGACCGGCGACCGGGCGCGCGCCTTCCTGGGGCAACCGGTGCCGCTGGGACGGCCGCAAGAGGTGTCGGCGCCCGTTCCCGCGCTGGTGGGGCTGCCGAAACGTCCCGTGCGGACGTTCGTGGGGCGCGGCGATGAGCTCGCCCGGCTCGAGACGCTCGTCGCGGCGGGAACCGGGGTCGTGGCGCAGTCGCATGCGGTGCACGGGCTCGGCGGCGTCGGCAAGAGCGAGCTGGCGCTGCAGTTCGCCTATGCGCGGCGCGACCGGTACTCGCTGGTCTGGTGGGTGACGGCGGACGGGCCGGAGGCGATCGAGTCGGGGCTCGCCGAGCTGACCTACCGGCTGCACCCGGACGGGCAGATCGTCGCCACCGATCAGGAGGCGGCCGGCTGGGCGCTGACCTGGCTGCAGACCCACCCGGGCTGGCTGCTGGTGCTGGACAATGTGGAGCGGCGTGGCGACATCGAACCCGTTCTGGGCCAGCTCACCACCGGAAGCATCATCGTCACGACTCGTCGCGACGTCGGCTGGGACGAGATCACCGACGACACCCTGCGGCTCGACGTCCTGCCCCGCCGGGCCGCCGTCGACCTGCTGCTGCGTCTGTCGGGCCTGCCTGACGCCGAGACGGCGGCGGTGTTGGCGGAGGAGCTCGGCCACCTGCCGCTGGCGCTGCAGCAGGCGGGCGCGTATCTGCGCGAGACCCGGACTGACCTGCCGACCTATGTGGAGTGTCTGCGTACCGACCCGGCCGGGACGCTGGAGACCGTGGCCGCGGACGACGCCGCCGAACGGGCGGTGGCCAAGGTGTGGTCGCTGACGCTGACCCGGATCACCGAGCTGGATCCGCTCGCGATCGCGGTTCTCGCCGTGCTGTCCTGCCTGGCCCCGGACGACCTGCCCCGTGACGTGCTGCACCACCTCGGCGAGCCGCGGTCCCGTGTGGACAGGGCGCTCGGGGTGCTGGCGTCGTACCACATGATCACGTTGACCGGTACGACGGTGGCGGTCCACCGGCTTGTGCAGTCCGTCGTGGCCGCCGGTCAGCAAGACGACGCCGCGGCCTGGCACGAGACGTTGCACGCCGCCATGCAGGCGCTGGCGGAGACCAGGCCCGCGGGCGACGCTAGCGTGCAGCCGGAGACGTGGCCGACGTGGGCAGCGCTGAGCCCGCACGTCAACGCCCTCGCCGTAACCTGCCCGGACGACGTCGGCGGCGCCGATCTCGCCGCGCTCCTCGGTGAGCACGCCCTGTTCGACCAGTCCCAGGGCCGGTACCGCGCGAAATTCGAGGCGGAGGCCCGCGCCCTGCGGATCGAGGAGGCGGTGTTCGGCCCGGATCATCCCGTCGTCGCCGTCCGGCTCAACAACCTCGCGAACACGGTGGTCGCCCTCGGCTACCCGGCCGAGGCCGAGCCGCTCCAGCGGAGGTCACTCGCCATCAGCGAGACGGCGTTCGGCCCGGACCATCCCGACGTCGCCATCCGGCTCAACAACCTGGCTCTCACGCTGATCGACCTGGGCCGGTCGGCGGAGGCCGAGCCGCTGCAACGACGGGCCCTCGCCGTCACCGAGCATGCCGTCGGTCCCGAGCACCCGGCCGTCGCCATCCGCCTCGGAAACCTGGCCATCACCCTCAACGATCTCGGCCGGCCGGCGGAGGCCGAGCAGTTGCAGCGGCGAGCGCTGGCGATAGCCGAGAACGCGCTCGGCCCCGACCATCCCAACGTCGCGCTCCGGCTCACCAATCTCGCCGCCTGTCTCGACGCGCTGGACCGGCCGGCCGAGTCGGAGCCGCTGCTGCGCCGGGCGGTCCACGTCGTGGAGACGACGTACGGACCGGAGCACCCGCACGTCGCGATCACGATGGGCAGCCTCGGGGTCGTCCTGCTTCGACTCGGTCGCCCGGAGGAGGCGGAGCCGTTGCTTCGCGCCGCTCTCGCGGTCGGCGAGGCGGCGTTCGGCCCCGATCACCCGGAGACCGCCACCCAGCTGGCCAACCTTGCGGCCGCGCTGGAGATGCGGGGAGATCCGGCGGACGCCGTGCCGCTGCAGCGACGGGCGCTGGCGATCCTGGAGGCGCTGCACGGCACCGATCATCCCGCCGTCGGGCGTCTGACCAGCAACATCGCGCTGACCCTGGCCAAGCTGGAACGCTTCGACGAGGCCGAGGCCCTGCAACGGCGGGCCCTTGCCATCGCCGAAGCGACCCGCGACCCGGCGCACCCCGAGATCCGCCGCCGGCTTCTCCACCTCGCGGCAATCGTCGACCAGCGGAGGCGCCTAGCTCAAGGCGTCGAAGAGTAGCTGCGGGGCGAAACCCAGCACGACGGCGGCCGCGGCCGCGACGATCAGGGCCGCCGCCACCGGGCGGGCCACCGGCAGACGCGGGTGGGTGGCGGACTCCAGCAGGTTCGGGTCCACAATCTGGATGCCGGGCCGGGGCGGGGTGGCGTAGAGGTTCGCGGTGGCCCGCACGTAGTAGGCCAGACCGATCACCGCGTTCAGGGCGACCACGCCGGCCAGCCAGCCCCAGCCGTCGTCGATCAGGGCGTCGACGATGGTGACCTTGGCGAACAGGCCCGCCAGGCCCGGTGGAAGACCCGCGAGGCCGGCGAAGGCGAGCACCAGAGCCGCGCCCAGCCACGGCGAGCGGCGGCCCGCGCCCCGGTAGGCGAGCAGATCGCCGCCGTCGGAGGCGACCGGGCGCAGGGCCACGACCGCGGCGAACGCGATGAACTCGAGGATCATGAAGAAGACCGCGTAGACGATCGCGGCCTCCACCCCGGCGCCGCCGATGGCCAGGGCCGCCAGGACGTAGCCGGCCTGGGCGATCGAGGACCAGGCGAGCAGGCGCACCATCCGGGTCTGGCGGAGGGCGACCAAGTTGCCGACCGTCATCGTCAGCACGGCCAGCGCCGCGGTGATCGCGGAGGCGTCCAGGCGGGACACGATCGCGGCCAGGGCCAGCACGCCGCCCAGCTTGGAGGCGGTCGACAGGTACGCCGCTATCGGGAGCGGCGCGCCCTCGTACGTCGGTGCCGCCCACGCGTGCAGCGGCACCGCCGCGACCTTGAACGCGAAGCCGATCACCAGCAGCGCGACGCCGACCTGCGCGACCGGCTCGAGCGGGCCGAAGCCCTCGATCAGGCGGTCGAGGTGCAGGGCACCGGTCGCGGCGTAGTTGAGCGCCGCCCCGAGCAGCGCGATCGCCGTCGATACCACGCTGATCAGGAAGAACGTGATCGACGCGGAGGCGCCGGCGGTCGAGACCTTCTCCCGCGGGGCGAAGCGGCGCAGGCCGACCAGGATGTACAACGGCAGCGTGAGCGTCTCGAGCCCGACGATCAGCGAGATCAGGTCGCCCGAGTAGCCGATCACGACGCCGCCGGTCATCGAGGCGGCCAGCAGGAAGCAGAACTCCCCGGCCGGCGCGGCGCCCTCGCGCAACGCCGGGATCGAGAGCGCCAGCACGCCGACGGTCAGGCCGGCGAACAGGACCGCGGTGACCACCGCGACCGGGCTGGGCACCCATGAGCACTCGTCGCCGGCGCAGAAAGTCGCGGCGCGCGAGCCGCCCACCACGATCGCGCAGATCGCGGTGGCTGTCCCGCCGAGAGCGAACGCGCCGAAGGTCGCCGCGCGCCGGGCCACGATCAGGTCGGCCAGCAACACGAGGATCGCGGCGCCGGAGGCGGCGTAGAGCGGCAGCAGCGCGATGTGGTCGATCGTCATCGGATCGCTCCCGTCAGCGCCTCGACCGGCGCCGAGGTGGCGACGAGCACGAGCGCCGGCGCCAGCCCGACCGCGAGGGTCAGAGCGACCAGCGGCGACCAGGCGAACCATTCCGCCCCGGCGATCCCCGCCGGCACCGGCGTGCCGACCGGCCCGTGCGTCACCTTGCGCAACAACCTCAGGAAGTACGCCGCCGTCAGCGCGCCGCCGATCGCGGCCAGGACCGCGAGCGTCGTCCACAGCCCACCGCCGCGCTCCACGGCCGCGATCACCGCGAACGCCTCGCCCCAGAACCCGGCCAGGCCGGGCAGGCCGAGCGACGCGATCGCCGCGAACCCGAGGATGCCGGCCAGGCGCGGCGCGGTCTCCCGCAGGCCGCCGAGGTCGGCGAGGTCGCCGGTGTGCGCCCGGTCCTTGATCGCGCCGGCCAGGAAGAACAGCAGGCCGGTGATGAGCCCGTGCGCCACGTTCCCGATCAGCGCCGCCTGGATGCCGGTCGCGGTGAGCGTGGCGATGCCGAGCAGCACGAACCCCATGTGGCCGACGCTGGAGTAGGCGATCAGCCGCTTGAGCTCGGTCTGCCGCAGGCAGATCAGCGCGCCGGCGAGGATCGCGGCGGCGGAGAGGATGCCGAGCACGGGGGCGGCCCAGCGGGCGCCGAGGGGGGCGACGCCGACGCCGACCCGGATCAGGCCGTAGGTGCCCATCTTCAGCAGCACGCCGGCCAGGATCACCGAGCCGACCGTGGGCGCCTGGGTGTGCGCGTCGGGCAGCCAGGTGTGCAGCGGCCAGAGCGGGGCCTTCACCGCGAACGCGACGGCGAACAGCGCGAACGCCGCGTACTGCGTGTTACGGCCGAGGCCGGCGCCGCCGGTGAGGGCGGCCAGGTCGCCGGTGCCGGCTGTGACGGTGACCGTGATGACGCCCAGCAGCAGGAGCACCGAGCCGAACAGCGTGTAGAGGACGAACTTGCGGGCCGCGCGCCGGCGGTCCTCGCCGCCCCAGCCGGCGATCACCGCGTACATCGGCAGGAGGACAACCTCGAAGAACAGGAAGAACAGAACCAGGTCGAGGGCGAGGAAGGTGCCGAGGATGCCGGCCTCGAGGACCAGCAGAAGAGCGAGCAGCGTGCGCGCCGAGCCGCCCTCGGGGACCTTCCACATCGTGTACGCGCAGCAGAGCAGCGTGAGCAGCCCGGTCAGCGCGACCAGGGGGTAGGAGACGCCGTCGACGCCGAGGTGGAAGTCGAGGTGCAGGGCCGGGACCCAGGAGACGTCGAGGTCGGCCCAGGGCTTCAGCATCCCGGGCCCGGCCGGTCTCGGGGGGAACGCCAGCACGACGATCGGCACGAGCGTGACCGCGGCGACGGCCGTGGCGAAGACTTTGGCCATGCGGGCCGGCAACACGGCCAGCGCGGCGGCGCCGGCGGCCGGCAGCGCGAGGGTCGCGACAAGCATCACCTGGTAAGCGGTCACGAGGCGGCTCCGAACCAGAGGGTCAGCACCAGGGCGCCGCCGAGGACCAGGGTCGCGGCCCACGGCAGGGAGATCCGGTGCGCGGCGGCCAGCAGCTCGCCGAGCCGGGTCGTGGTCGTGCCGGCGCCCTCGACGGTGGCGTCGACCACCCGCTCGTCGGCGGTCTTGACCAGGCCGGCGAGCGCGCGGACCGGGCGGACGACCAGCCGGTCCTGCACCGCGTCGAGACGGAATCCGGCGGCCAGGAACGGCCGGGCCGGGCCGAGCGCGCCGGCCGGGTCGGCCTCGGGCGTCTCGCGCCACAGCCACCAGGCGGATGCCGCGCCGAGCGCGAGCAGCACCATCGGCAGCAGGATCGCGATGCCCAGGTGCGGCTCCTCCAGCTCGAGCGCGGTGCGGAAGCCCGGGGCGTACGCGGCCAGGCCGAGCAGCGCGGCCGGCACCGCCAGCAGGACGATCGGCCAGCGCATCGCGCCGGGCGGGTCGTGCGGGATCAGCGGGCGTGTGTAGCGGGCGTCGTCGAAGCCGATCTCCCAGTCCGGACCGTCGGGGCCGTGCTCGCGGGAAACGCCGAAGAACGCGCAGAGCAGCAGGCGCGTCGCATACCAGGCCGTGATCGCCACCGCGAACAGGGCGGCCAGCCAGACCAGCCAGCCCACCCAGACCGGCGCCGGGCCGCCGCCGTCGGTGGCGTGGGCGGCCGCGGTCAGGATGTTCTCCTTCGACCAGAAGCCGGCCAGCGGAGGCAACCCGGCCAGCGCGCCGAGGCCGATCACGAACGACCAGAAGGTCACCGGCATGTGCTCGCGCAGGCCGCCCATCCGGGACAGATAGTTCGTGCCGACCGCGTGGATCACCGCGCCCGCCGCGAGGAACAGCAGCGCCTTGAACGCGGCGTGGGTGAGCAGGTGGAACAGCGCCGCCGCGGGCGAGCCGACCGCGAGGGCCCCGGTCATGTAGCCGATCTGGCTCACCGTGGACCAGGCGAGGACCCGCTTCAGGTCGTCCTGGGCGGTCGCGCTCAAGGCGCCCAGGAGGATGGTGATCGACGCGATCACGCCGAGCACCGCGAGCGCGGCCGCGGACTGCTCATAGAGCGGGTACATCCGGAACACCACGTACACGCCGGCCGCGACCATGGTGGCGGCGTGGATCAGCGCCGAGATCGGGGTGGGGCCGGCCATCGCGTCGGGCAGCCAGGTGTGCAGCGGGAACTGCGCGCTCTTGCCGGCCACGCCGGCGAGCAACAGCAGCAGCGCGGCAGTGAGCGTGCCGGACGAGTAGTGGTGGGCGAGCACGTCGGCGATGCGGGCGGTGCCGGCCTCGACGACCAGCAGCGCGATGCCGAGCAGGAAGCCGACGTCGCCGACCCGGGTGACCAGGAACGCCTTCACCGCGGCGGCGGGCGCCTCGGGCAGCCGCCGGTCGTGGCCGATCAGCAGGTAGGAGCAGGCGCCCATCACCTCCCAGCCGACCAGCATGCCGATGAGGTCACCGGACGTGACGACCAGCAGCATCGCGCCGGTGAACAGGCTCACCTGGGCCGCGTACGGCGCGTAGCGGGGGTCGTCGTGCAGGTAGGCGGTCGAGTAGATCTGCACGAACAGGGCCACCACGCAGACCGCGAGCGCGATGTAGAGGGCCGCGTCGCCGACCGAGATGCCGAGCGTGATGTCGATGTCGCCGAAACTGACCCAGCTGTTGTTCGCCTCGATCGGCTTCGTTGTAAAGATCAACAACGCGAGGGTCACGGCGAGCGAGATGGCCGCGCCGGCGATGCCGAGCGCCGCGGCGGCCCGGCGAGGCGTGTGGTCGCCATCGTCGTCCCCCGCGCGCAGGGCGAGACCACCAAGACCGAACAGCAGGGGTACGCCCGGAACGAGCGCCCCGATAAGGCCCGCGGTCACCCGGCCACCTGCCCGGTTCCGGCGCGGCTATCGGTCTCGGTGCGGCTCTCGGTCTCGGCGCGGCTCTCGGCCTCGTGGTCGTGCTCGTGCAGCGAGACATCGTCGAGAATGACGTCCCGGCGCAGGCGGTAGTACTGCAGGACGATCGCGAGGCCGACGCCCACCTCGGCGGCGGCCAGCACGATCACGAAGAGCGCGAAGATCGCCCCGGCCCGCGGTTCGGGAATCGGATGCGCCCACGCCTCGGGCTGCACGCCGGTCAGCGTGGCCCGCACCGTGGAGTCGGCGGCCACCAGGATCAGGTTGACCGCGTTGAGCATGAGCTCGACGGCCATCAGCACCAGGATCGCGTTGCGCCGGCGCAGCACGCCGTAGACGCCGAGGCCGAAGAGCAGGGCGGCGATGACGTACGGGATGATCGCGTGCATCAGGCCTCCCCGTCGCCGTCATCGCTCGTGCGGCCGGGCAGCTCCCGCTTGGGGCCCTCGATGGCGCGGCTGTCGTCGACGATGTAGCTCTCGGCGTCGATGACGTCGGGCTCCTCGAACTTCGGCGACCTGGCCGGCTCGGGCCGGTGCTCGCCGACCCGGGGGCGGGCCTCGTGCGCGCCGAAGATGATGTCGTGGGCCTGGTCGCGCAGCGGGTCGTCCGGTTCCGGCTCGGGCTCGGCCACGGCGACCGTGCCTTCCGCCTCTTTCCCTGCGGCGTGTGCCTTGCGGACCCGGGCCTGGGCGGCGGCCTGCCGTGCGGCTATCCGTTCCAGACGGGCGACGACCGCGGCGGTCTCGTCGACCGGGTCGTGCGGCGGCTCGGCCGCGACGGCGGCCGCGTCGGGATCGGGGCGGGCGCCGAGGTCGGGGCGGGACAGCACGATCGCGCCGACCAGGGCGGCCAGCAGCAGGATCGAGAGCACCTCGAACGGCAGCACCCAGGCGCCGAAGACCTGCTCGCCGACCCGCTGGGCGGTGCCGGGCGGTGGCAGCTCGAACCTGGTCCAGCGGAACGCGTCGGCCAGCAGCGCGGCGAGTCCGAAGCCGACACCGGCGCCGATGATCGCGGCGGGCAGGGCGGGACGATCGAGATCGGGCGACGGGCCGATGGGTGCGCGGGTCAGCATCACCGCGAACAGGAGGAGGACCACGACGGCGCCGACGTAGACGAGCACCTGCACCCAGGCCACCAGCTCGGCGCCCATGACGAGGTAGAGGCCGGCGATCGCGCCCAGGCTCACCACCAGGAAGAAGCCGGCGCGGACGAGGTGGTCGGAGGTGACGACGAGCGCGCCGGAGCCGACCGCGA
The DNA here is from genome assembly GCF_044454685.1 of Actinoplanes sp. NPDC051513. Classification (NCBI taxonomy): domain Bacteria; kingdom Bacillati; phylum Actinomycetota; class Actinomycetes; order Micromonosporales; family Micromonosporaceae; genus Actinoplanes; species Actinoplanes sp. NPDC051513. The sequence continues at coordinate 97,063 of NZ_JBITDW010000003.1, read as the reverse complement.
TCACGCCGAGAGCCAGCATGAGCGCGTCCACGACGGTCACTTCGGCTGCTCCCGGTTTACCTCAGGCCCCGGAGGGGCTGGGGGACTGCCCGCATCGGGCTGCTCTGCCTCTTGCGCACGTGGGGCTGGGCGCTCTGCGGTTGTGGACGCGGATCGCCGTACGTTAGTCCTCGCCTGGGTCGCCGCCCCCGGACCCGCAGCTTTACGCGCGGCCGTCGCCTCTTCTTTCGAAGGCTCGCCGAGCACGTCGTGAGCCGGCGGCGGAGGCACCGTGCGCATCCACTCACCCAGCCGGTTCTTGTCGTGCAGCAGGTCGAGGACGTCGGTCTCGGCGTACTCGAACTCGGGCGTCCAATGCAGCGCGTCGAACGGGCAGACATCGATGCAGATGCCGCAGTACATGCAGAGAGAGAAGTCGATGTCGAAGCGGTCGAGCACGTTGCGCTGCCGGGCCCGTGCGGCGCCCGGAACGACGACCTCTTCCTTGTGCGAGTCGATGTAGATGCACCAGTCGGGGCACTCGCGGGCGCACAGCATGCAGACCGTGCAGTTCTCCTCGAGCAGGGCGATCACGCCACGGCTGCGCGGGGGAAGCTCGGGCTCGACGTCGGGATACTGCCTCGTCGTCGACCGCTTGGTCATCGTCTTGAGCGTGACGGCAAGCCCTTGCACCAGGCCCTTGCCGGGCGCGCCACGCTCCCCGTCGTCACTCACAAGGCCATATCCTGCCCCGTCGGGCGCTGCGGCGCGAGCACACCCCCCGGGTTACATCGCCAGCTTGACGCCGGCGGTCAGTACGAGCTGGGCCAGGGCCACCGGAACCAGGACCAGCCAGCAGAGACGCTGGAGTTGGTCTTCGCGCAGGCGAGGGTACGAGACGCGCAGCCAGATGATCACGAAGGACACGGCAAAGACCTTCACCAGCGTCCACAGCCAGCCGAGCTGGTCGGCGAACGGGCCGTGCCAGCCGCCCAGGAACAGGACCGTGGTGAGCGCGGCGATGACGACGATGCCGACGTACTCGGCGAGCAGGAAGAACGCGAAGCGCAGGCCCGTGTACTCGGTCATGTAGCCGAAGACCAGCTCGGAGTCGGCGATCGGCATGTCGAACGGCGGGCGGCGGATCTCGGCGAGCCCGGCGACGAAGAAGATGATCGCGGCGGGGGCCTGCCACAGCAGCCACCAGGGCTTCCACGCCTCGACGATGCCGGGGAGGCTCAGCGTGCCGGCGGCCATCGCGACGCTGGCGGCGGCCAGCACCAGGGGAAGCTCGTAGCCGAGCAGCTGGGCGGCGCCGCGCAGGCCACCGAGCAGGCTGTACTTGTTGGCGCTCGCCCACGCGGACATGAGCACGGCCAGCACGCCCACGCCGAGAACGGCGAGGACGAAGAACAAACCGATGTCCAACGGCTGGGCGACGAGGTTTCCCGGTCCGAGCGGAATGGCCAGGAGCACCAGCAGGTACGGGAAGAGGGCGACGATCGGCGCGAGCCGGAACACCCGGCGATCGGCTTCGCGCGGGGTGACGTCCTCCTTCTGCACGAACTTCACGCCGTCGGCGACCAGCTGTGCCCAGCCGTGGTAGGCGCCCGCGTACATGGGGCCGAGGCGGCCCTGCATGTGGGCCATGACCTTGTGCTCGGCCTGCCCCACCAGCAGCGGGAGCACGAGGAAGCCGACGACGACCGCGACCACCCGGATCAGCAGGTCGAGCCAGAGGGGCATCTACTCGGCCTCTTTCGCGTGGTCGGCGGTCGCCTGGTCGGCGTCAGCTCTGTTCGCGTGTGGGCCCCACTCCTGCGGGTCGGGGACGCCGGGCGGGCGCATGGGGGCACGCTTGGCGGTGCCGTGCTCGGACTCGCCGGGCTCCTTGGCCCCGGGCCAGGCCTTGGCGACGCGGGCGGCGAGGATGAACTCTTTGCGCAGGGGGTGGCCTTCGAAGCCGGGCGGGAGCAGCAGCGGCTTGAGGTCGGGGTGGCGGGCGAAGATGATGCCGAACATCTCGTACGTCTCGCGCTCGTGCCACGTGGCGCCGGGGAACAGCTCGACCACCGACTCGACGGTGGGGTCTTCGCGGGGGACCCGGGTGCGGATCAGGAGCGAGTGCTTACGGCGGGTCGAATAGAGGTGGCAGAGAACGGAGAAGCCGTCATCGAGCTCGTCGACGGCCGAGAGCCAGTCGAAGTAGTCGCAGCCCAGGGCGCCGTTGTGTTTCGCGGTGCCGATCGCCTCCCACCAGCGGGCGACCGGCACGTCGACGACGGCGCGCTCGTGGCCTTCGCCGCCGCCGGTGACGCTCGCTTCCGCGCCGACGACACCGTCGGTATCGGCCGTCAGGAGGGCCACCATGCGCTCGCCGACCTCTTCGGGAGTCATGGCAGCCATCCTATGGTCATGCCGGTCTTTACAGGCCGGGGAGCCTGCCGTTGCGGAAGAGGTCGACGAAGTCCTGGTGGTCTTCCCGGGCCTGGTCGCCGTAGCGGTGGGCGAACTCGACCAGGCGCTGCACGAAGCCCGCTTCGTCTTTGTCGACGGCCGTGACGATCGATTCCTCGGTGGAGAAGTCGACCAGGTCGTGGCTGGACTCGTCGTCGGCGACCGAGTGCATGCGGGCGACGGCGCGGCCGAGGTCGGTGATGACGCCGTCGAGCTCGTCGGGTTCGTTGACGTCGGACCAGTCGAGGTCGGCCGCGTAGGGCGAGACCTCGGCGACGAGCTGGCCGACCCCGTTGAGCGAGGTGTAGCCGAGCCATGGGTCGGCGTGCGCCTGCAGGGCCCGCTGCGACTCGGCGGTGCGGTGGCCCTGGTGCAGGAAGTAGGACCGGACCCGCTCGTCGTCGACCCAGCGTGCCACGGCCGGCACCTGCGCCTGCTTCATGTAGATGATCACGTCGTTCTCGAGCGCCTGGGTGTGGCCCTCGAGCAGCAGGTTGTAGGACGGCAGGCCGGCCGAGCCGATGCCGACGCCCTTACGCAGCTTGATGTCCTTGATGTTGGTGGCGATCGGGCGGGTCGCGTCGGGCAGCGTCGCGAGGTATTGCTCGAAGGCGGTCATCACCTGGCCGGCGGTGGCGTCGTCGACGTCGTAGACGCCGTCGAACAGGGCGAAGCGGCGCTCGTAGTCGTCGATCGTGGTCTGGCCGCCGAGCAGGTCGACCCGCGTGTTGAGCCGCGCCTCCTGCAGCACCCGGCGCAGCACGCCGTCGGCGTTCTCGAGGGTGATCGAGCCGATCGCGTCGTCGCCGCCGGCCGCGATGGCCCGCAGCTCGGTCAGGTAGGACCGGGCGAACGCGGTGACCAGCGCCGAGATGTTGTCGTCGGACAGTGCCTTCTGGTAGCCGATCAGGGCGACGCTGGCCGCGAACCGCTTGAGATCCCACGAGAAGGGCCCGACGTAGGCCTCGTCGAAGTCGTTGACGTTGAACACCAGCACGCCGGACGAGTTCATGTAGGTGCCGAAGTTCTCGGCGTGCAGGTCACCGTGGATCCACACCCGGCTGGTCCGCTCGTCGAGGAAGCTGTCGTCGCGGTAGGCCCCGGTCTGGTCGGCGTAGAACAGGGACGCGCTCCCCCGGTAGAACGCGAACGGCGACGCCGCCATCTTGCGGAACTTGCGCCGGAACGCGGCCGGGTCGAGCGCCATGAGCTCGCCGAATTCCCTGGTCAGAACGTCGGTGATGAAGTCGGCGCGGGACTGTTCACTCATAAGGCGGAGATTAGTCGCCGGAGGCCACCGGCGGGGCGACCATCGGGGCAGTCAACGAGGAAGCGTCCCGCAGCGGGTCGGGGCGGTTGACGCCGCCGGGACCGGCCTGCTCGGCGGCGATCTTCTCCTGCAGGCGCAGGATGCCGTGCAACAGGGCCTCGGGGCGGGGCGGGCAGCCCGGCACGTAGACGTCGACCGGGATGAGCTGATCGACGCCCTTGGTGACCGAGTAGGAGTCCCAGTACGGCCCGCCGCAGTTGGAGCAGGAGCCGAACGAGATCACGTACTTCGGCTCGGGCATCTGGTCGTAGAGCCGCTTGATGGCGGGGGCCATCTTGTCGGTGACCGTGCCGGAGACGACCATCAGGTCGGCCTGCCGCGGACCGTGCGCGAACGGGATGACCCCGAGCCGCATGAAGTCGTGCCGGCTCATGCTCGACGCGATGAACTCGATCGCGCAGCACGCCAGCCCGAAGTTGAAGACCCAGAGCGAATAGCGCCTCCCCCAGTTCAGCACGAACCGGATGGGCTCCCCGAGAACTCCTGGCAGACCGGCCACGACGTCAACCTACTCCGTGGCCGTCGCCGGCCGCCGCGGCAGGCTCGGTCGCGGGGCGCTGCAGCAGGCTGAGGAACCCGGTCAGCAGCGCCTCGCGCAGCGCGGGCGGCGTGACGTCGAGCAGCGAGTTGACCGCGGCCATCTGGGTGAAGTCGCCCCCGCCGAGACCGAGCCCCTCGGCCAGCCCGGCGACCAGCTCGGGCGTGACCATCTCGGGCGTGAGCGCCCCGGCCGCGGCGACGAGCGCCTCGGGGAGAAGCACCGGGCCGCGGGCGCGGGCCGCCGCCACGGCGTCGGCCAGGCCGGCGGCGAACTCGTCGGCGGTCGCCCGCACCGCCGCTGTCACGGTGAGGTGGATGGTCGCGGGCAGATCGCCGAACGCCATCTGCGGCTGGGTGTGCCACCCGCGGGCGGCCAACTCGTCGGCCAGGACGAAGAGGTCGACCGGGCCTGCCGTGTTGACCGTTGCGGTGTCGTTGTCTGCCGTCAGGCAGACGACGGTGGTCTCGGGCGGGGCGAACAGCCTGACCCCGTCGGTGGCGGTGACGGCGGCGGCGAGGATGGCGACCGCCTCGCGGGTGCGCTCGGCCAGCTCGAGGTAGCCGGCATCGCCGATGGCGCGCAGGGTGGCGACGGCCGCGGCGATCGGGCCGCCCGAGCGGGTGGAGGAGATGACCGGGTTGATCATCGTGTAGCCGGGCCAGCCGGCGTAGGCGAAGTATTGCGGGAGGCGCAGCGCCTCGTCGCGGTGGAGCAGGACCGAGACGCCCTTGGGGGCGTAGGCGTACTTGTGCAGGTCGACCGAGATGCTCGTGACGCCGGGGACCGCGAAGTCGAACTCGGGCAGGCCGGCGCCGAGGCGTCGCAGGTAGGGCAGCACCCAGCCGCCGAAGCAGGCATCGACATGGAAGCGGACGCCGCGCTCGGCGGCGACCGCGGCGAGCTCGGGAATCGGGTCGACCACGCCGTGCGCGTAGGACGGCGCCGAGGCCGCCACGAGGACGGTGTCAGGCGTGATGGCGGCCGCCATGGCCGCCGGGTCGGCCCGCAGGTCGTCGCCGACCGGCACGACATCGAGCGCGACGCGCAGGTAGTGGGCCGCCTTGGCGAACGCGGCATGCCCGGTCGACGGGATGACCAGGCGCGGGCCGGACAGCTCGGGGCGGCTGTCGCGGGCCGCCTTGACCGCCAGGATCAGCGACTCGGTGCCGCCGTTGGTGACGCTGCCGACCGCCTCGGCGCCCCCGCGCAACAGCTTGACCGCCGCCCCGACGAGGGCGTTTTCCATCGCGAGCAGCGACGGGAACGCGGTCGGGTCGAGGCCGTTGACGTGTGCGGAGATCGCATGCGCCGCCCGGGCCAGGTCGTCGAGCCCGTCGAGCGCGGGGTCGTAGACGTAGGCGAACAGGCGGCCGCCGTGCGTCGGCAGATCGGCCCGCCGGAGCTCGCGGAGCTCGTCGAGGATCTGCTCGCCGGGAACGCCCTTGCCGGGCAGCGCTTGGAACATGCGACGACGCTATCGGACCGGCGCGGGGCAGCACCGGTCAGCGCGAGATGTCGCGATAGGCCCGCAGCAGCAGCACGGCGCCGCCGACCAGCACGGCCGGCACCAGCGTGAAGCCGAGCAGCACGCCCAGGCGGGCCGTGTCGTCCTGTGCCGCCGCCTCGCCGGTCGACGAGGAGACGTAACCGAAGACCTGGAGGATCAACGCGTAGATGCCCGGCCCGAGGGCCAGACCGAGGGTCTCCCCCGCCGTCCACACCCCCGTGAAGACGCCGGCCTGGCGGCGGCCGGTCCGCTCGGTGTCGTAGGCGATGCAGTCCGGCAGCATCGCCATGGCGAAGACCTGCTGACCGGCGTAACCGCAGCCGATGAGCGCCACGACCAGATAGATCGGCGCCGCGGGCAGGGTGGGCGCGGCGAGCAGCGCCAGTGCGCCCACCGCGAACAGCAGTGACGCCGCGACGAGGGCGCGTGGCTTGCCGATCCGGGCGCCCACGCGGCTCCAGAGCGGCATGACCAGCAGGGCCGGGCCGACGAAGGCGGCGAACAGGAACGTCGCCCCCGACTCGGCGCCGACCACATGGTCGGCGAAGTACTGGACGCCGGCGAGCATCGTGCCGATGCCGACGGCTTGGAGCACCCAGCAGAGGAGGAGAGCGCGGAAGGGACGGTTGGCGGCGGCGACGCGCAGTTGGGCGCGCAGGTCGGGCTCGGATTCGCCGGCGGTGTGGGTTTCCGCGTTGCGGGTACCTATGTAGACGCCGAGCGTGCCCACCACGATGAGCGCCCCGACGAACACACCGGCCCACCGGTGTCCGGCGATACCGCCGCCGGTCTGGTCGACCACCAGCGGGGCGAGCGCGCCGGAGATGAGGATCGCCAGCGCGAGCACGGCGACCCGCCAGGTCATCAGCCGGGTGCGCTCGTCGTACCCGTCGGTGAGCTCGGCCGGCATGGCGACGTAGGGCACCTGGAAGAAGGCGTACGCGGTGGCGGCCGCGAGGAAGGCGAAGGCCACGTACGCCCCGGCGCCCCCGCCGCTGCGAATCGGGCCCGCGAAGATGGCGGCGAAGAGAACGCCCAGCGTGAGGCCGGAACCGAGCAGGAACGGCCGCCGGTCACCGCGGCGGTCGGAGACCCGGCCGGCCACGGGATTCACCAGGACGTCCCAGGCCTTCGGGAGCAACACCAGCAATCCCGCCGCACCCGCCGCAACACCTAAGGTATCGGTCAGATAAGGCAGCAAGAGCAAACCGGGCACGGTGCCGAACGCGCCCGTGACCAGCGAACCCAGCGAGTAACCGGCAAGGACCCGGCGCGGCAACACGCCGGTCGGCCGTACTTCCGGAGAGGGACCGGCGGTCGTCATGGACGCGCATGCTAACCACGATCATGCCCCTGCGCCTACGCTTCGCCGCATGAAAAGCGTTGCGGCCGGGGTCGCCGCCAGCCATCCGGCGACCGCACGGGCCGGCCTGCGGGTGCTGCGGGACGGTGGCACGGCGGCGGATGCGGCGGTGGCGGCGGTTCTGGCCTGCTGCGTCGCCGAGACGATCTTCACGGGGCTGGGCGGCGGCGGGTTCGCCACCTACTTCGAAGCGGCTACCGGCCAGGTGACCTGCCTCGACTTCTTCGTGGCGGTACCGGGCACCGACGGCGACCGCGAGCCGGGCCCGATGATCAAGATTGACGTGTTCTTCGGCGGGCTGCCCCAGGTCTACTCGATCGGCGGCGCGAGCGTGGCGGTGCCGGGCGTCCCGGCCGGGTGCGGCGAAGTGCACCGGCGCTGGGGACGACTGCCCTGGGGCGACGTGGTGGCGCCGGCGATCGAGCTGGCCAAGACCGGGGTGCCGATCCCCGCCGCGCACGCCCGCACCCTCGACTCCTGCGCGCCGGCGCTGGCGTGGGGCGATGGCGCCGAGATCTACACGCCGGGCGGGCGCCAGCTGGTCGACGGAGAGCTGCTTTTCCACCCCGGATTGGCGACCGCCCTCGACGCGCTGGCCGTGGTCGGGCCGTCGATCTTCTACACCGGGGACTTCGCTCCGGTCCTGGTCGAATCGGTGCGCGCAGCGGGCGGTTCGCTCGGGCCGCGCGATCTGGCCGGCTACCGGGTGCTCGAGACCCACGTCGACCGGGCACGGCTGGCCGGGTACGAGGTGCGCGCCCGGCACGACCTGAACCGGGTGGTCGACACGATCGGCCGGTTGCCCGCCGATCTGTCCCGGCCGGGCCGCGCCATCGGGCTGGCGGAAGCGCTGCGCGACCGGGGACGGCAGAAGATCGGTGACACCACGAACGTGTCCGTGGTGGACACCGAGGGCAACGCCTGCGTCATCACCACGACGCTCGGGCTGGGCTCCGGGGTCTGGCTGCCCGGCCTCGGCATCAACCTCAACTCGATGCTCGGCGAGGGCGAGCTGATCACCGACGACCTGGCGCCGGGGCGCCGGATGTCGTCCAACATGTGCCCGCTGGTGGTGATCGACCCCGACGGCCGGCTGGCGGTGGCGGCCGGCTCGGCGGGCGCGTCCCGCATCCGCACCGCCCTGATCGACACCCTGCTCGGCGTCCTGGTCGACGGGGTCGACATGGCTACCGCGATCGGCCGCCCCCGGTTCCACATCGTCGACGACACGGTGCACGTCGAGCCCGGCTACCCCCGCGACGAGCTCGCCGCGCTGGCCGGCGCCGGCTACCACATCAAGCAGTGGCCCGACCTCAACCACTACTTCGGCGGCGCGAACGCGGTCGGCCAGGCCGGCGCCGCCGGCGACCCCCGCCGCGGCGGCGTAGGCATGCTGCTCTGACGAACAGCACGGCACAGCACGCGGGCCGGCGCCATGAGGCGCCGGCCCGGAGCGGTGGAGCGCCGGCCCGGAGCGGTGGAGTGCCGGCCCGGAGCGGTGGGGTCAGTTCATGCGGCGGGCCTGGGTGGCGTTGGCCGAGGCGGCGGTCTCGTGCAGGGGGACGTCCAGGCTGGTCGGCTTCAGGCCGAAGGTCTGCTCGGTCAGCGTGCTGTCGAGGCGGAACGGGGCGTAGAACTGGTAGTCCATCTCGGCCAGCTCGCGGGCCATGGGGACGACCAGGCCCGCCGTGCGCATCACGAAACGCGGGAGGGCGCGCAGCTTGAGGCGGGGCCGGCCCGTCATGTCCGTGTAGCGGTTGGTCAGGTCGCGGATGGTGACGGCGGGGTTGGTCGGCGCGTGCCAGGCCTTGCCGTAGGCGCGCTCCTCGCCGGCCAGGGCGACCATCGTGCGGGCCATGTCGCCGGTGTAGGTGAAGCTGTGCGGCAGGTCGGGGTTGCCCGGAGCCCACGCGGTGCGGCCCTTCTCGATCGCGGGCAGCAGCACCGAGGAGAAGATGCCCACCGCGCCGGCGCCAAGGTAGTCGGAGCCGCGGACCTCCAGGGTGCGGACGCCGCTGTTCAACGCGTCCTGCCACATCTTGATACGGACCTTGCCCTTGCGGCCCACGGCGGCCATCGGGGTGTTCTCGTTCATGTGGCCGCCGGGCTGCGGGCCGTAAACATAGAGGTTTCCGGTGATCACGTAGACCGCGTCCGTCGCCTTCGCCGCGGCGATCATCGCGTCGTTCATCGGGAACCAGAGCTTCTCCCATTGCGTGTACTTGGGATTCGCGCAGTTGAAGACCGTCTCGGCGCCCTCGGCCAGGGTGGTCAGGCGGCGCGCGTCCGAGGCGTCGGCGGCGGCCAGCGTGATCTGCGGGTGCGAAGGGCCGCGGCCGCTGCGCGTGACCATCGTGACCGTGTCGCCCCGGTCGACCAGGAGGCCGGCGACCGCGCTGCCGATGGGACCCGAGCCGATGATGACGTGGTTCGACATTGCTGTTCTCCTTCGCGAGCAGTGCTCTCTGTTGAGAACAACGATTACACGAATGCCTTGCGATTGCAAGAGCAGTGCTCTCGTTATGGCACACTGGTCCGTATGAGCGCCTCAGGAGTACGCGCCCGGGTGCGGGCCGAGATGACGGAAGAGATCAAGACGGTGGCCCGCCGGCACCTCGCCACCGACGGGGCCAACCTGTCGCTGCGCGCGGTCGCGCGGGACATGGGGATGGCCTCGTCCGCCGTCTACCGGTACTTCGCGAGCCGCGACGACCTGCTCACGGCGCTGATCATCGAGGCGTACGACTCGGTGGGCGACGCCGCCGAGCGGGCGGCCGCCGCGGCGGGGGACGCCGGCTTCCCCGATCAACTGGTGGCGGTCGGGCACGCCGTACGCGAATGGGCCCTTGCCGAGCCGCACCAGTGGGCGCTGATCTACGGAAGCCCGGTGCCCGGCTATCAGGCGCCGCAGGACACGGTCGGGCCGGCCACCCGGGTGATCTTCCAGATCGCGGCGATCGTGCGCGACGCCCACGCGGCCGGGCGGATCGGCCCGCAGCCCGAGATCAGCGGGCGGTACAGCGAGGAGCTCGCCGCGGTCGCCGAGCAAGTCGGGCCGAACATCCCCCCGCGGCTGGTGGGTACCGCGATGGCGGCGTTCATCCAGCTCTGCGGCGCGGTCAGCGCCGAGCTGTTCGGCCAGCTCAACAACTCCGTCGACGAGGACCGCCGCGGCTTCCTGGAGTTCCAGATGCGCGGCGCGGCGGCCTTCATCGGGCTTACCTGACGGCTCGCAGCAGGTGGCCGCCGGGAGTGTCCGGCGGCAGGTCGTGGCGGTTGAAGAAGCGGGCCGCGAGCTGGGCCGGCCCGAGGTCCTCGATCTCGCGGAAGCCCAGCCCCGTGAGCAGGCCCGCAATCTCGGGAGGCTCGAAGTAGGTGAGCCAGGGCTCCCCGATCTTGGCCACCCGCGCGGCGCGCTCCTCGAGAGCGGCCCGCCGCGCCGGGGGCATCGCCGACGGGGACTGGGCGTAGTCGAACACCACCTCATTGCCCGGCAAATCAGAAATATACGAGAGTGTCGTGTTAAAGCCGTCGAGCGTCAGGTAGGGCACCACGCCGAGCCAGACGAAGAAGGCCGGCTCCTCCAGCTTCACGACATCGCCCAGCGTGTCCTTTTCGAAGTTCACACCCGCATAGGACACGGACGAGGGAATCGCGATGCCGGTCTCCGCAAGCCGCTCCCGCTTCCAGGCCTGGGTGTCGGGGTGGTCCACCTCGATGACCCGCACACCCTCGAAGCCGTTGCGGTAGGCGAAGGTGTCGAGCCCCGCGCCCAGGACCACGACCTGCCGCACCCCGCGCGACACGGCCGCGGCCAGGGCGTCCTCCGCGAACCGGTGCCGGGCCGCGATGAAGACGCGCATGGCCCGCCGCGGGGCGTCGGCGACCAGTTCGTCCGGGGGAACGCCCAATATCCGTACGGCGAAAGGGTCTTGAAAAATCGCGCCGTGCTCGATGAGCTGGTGCGCCGCCCGGTAACGTGCCGCACTCCACGCCGTGCGGCTCGGCTGTCCGGTCTCCATCACGGCATCCAGGACGCGCGCGACATGTCCACGTGATCACCCTTCAGGGGGACGCCCTCGCTCAGCAACTGCTGGCGGGCCTCCTGCTCGTGCCCGGGCGGCATGCGCCCGGAGCTGGTCACCACCCGATGCCAGGGCACGCCGCCACCGTGCCGCGCCATGATCGTGCCGACCTGGCGGGCCGAGTTGCGCCCGGACATCTCGGCGAGAGTGTCGGCGATCGCGCCGTACGACATGACCCTGCCCTCCGGGATGCGCTCGACGAGCGAGAGCACCTCTTCGACGTACTCCTGCGGTGTCACCCGGGCCACGATATGGGATCTCGGCGCGGTTCGGACGCCCCACCCGAGCAGAATGGGCCAGGTGCGCGAAGTGGTGACCGGCGCCCGCCGCATCGTGGTCAAGGTGGGCTCGTCCTCGCTGACCACCGCGGCCGGCGGCATCGACGAGCAGCGCGTCGACTCCCTCGTCGACGTGCTCGGCGGCCTGGCGACGAGCGGGCGCGAGGTGGTGCTGGTCTCGAGCGGCGCGATCGCCGCCGGTCTCGCGCCGTTGCGGCTGCGCCGCCGGCCGCGCGACCTGGCGACCCAGCAGGCCGCGGCGTCGGTGGGGCAAGGGCTCTTGATCGGGCGGTACGCGACGGGTTTCGCGCGTCATGGCCTCACGGTGGGCCAGGTGCTGCTGACCGTCGACGACGTGACCCGGCGCGCGCATTACCGGAACGCGTACCGGACGCTGCGCAAGCTGCTCGACCTCGGCGCGCTGCCGATCGTGAACGAGAACGACACGGTCGCCACCGAGGAGATCCGCTTCGGCGACAACGACCGGCTGGCGGCGCTGGTGGCCGCCCTGGTCGACGCCGACCTGCTCGTTCTCCTGTCCGACGTGGACGCCCTGTACACCGGCAGCCCGTCCGATCCGTCCTCCCGGAAAATCACCTACGTGGGTGACGAATCAGATTTGTCGGGAATAACCGTTTCCAAGCCGGGCAAATCCGGCGTCGGCACGGGCGGCATGGTCACCAAGGTCGAAGCGGCCCGCATAGCGACCGGCTTCGGCATCCCCGTGGTGCTGACCGCGGCCCCGATGGCCGCTCACGCGCTCGCCGGTGACGAGGTGGGCACGCTCTTCAAGAACGCGGCGAAGAGGCCGGCCGCCCGCCTCTTCTGGCTCGCCCACGCCACCAGCCCGCGCGGCCGCCTCCACCTCGACCCCGGCGCGGTCACCGCCGTGGTGGCCCGGCGCAAATCGCTGCTGCCCGCCGGCATCACCGCGGTCGACGGCTCGTTCGCCGCCGGCGACCCGGTCGACCTGGTCGACAGCGACGGCGCGCCGGTCGCCCGTGGCCTGGTCAACTACGATGCGGTAGAGCTGCCCGCGCTGCTCGGACGCTCCACACCCGAGTTGGCCGCGGCCCTGGGCCCGGGATATGAACGAGAGGTCGTCCACCGGGACGATCTGGTTCTTCTCTGATACGAGGTGCACCGATGACGACCGTCCTGCAGCAGGCCGCCGACGCCCGCGGCGCCTCGATCGACCTGGCCGCCGCCACCCGCGGCGAGAAAGACCAGGCGCTGCTGCTGATGGCCGACCGCCTGGTCGAGCGCGCCGAGGACATCGTCGCCGCGAACGCCGTGGACGTGAACAACGCCCGCGACGCCGGGCAGAGCGAGGCCATGATCGACCGGCTCACGCTGACCCCGTCCCGGATCGAGGGGATGGCCGCGGGCCTGCGCCAGCTCGCCGCGCTGCCCGACCCGGTCGGCGACGTGGTGCGCGGCTCCACCCTGGCCAACGGGCTCGAGCTGCGGCAGGTCCGGGTGCCGTTCGGGGTGGTCGGCATCGTCTACGAGGGCCGGCCCAACGTCACCGCCGACGCCGCCGGCATCTGCCTCAAGTCGGGCAACGCGGCGCTGCTGCGCGGCTCCGGCTCGGCGTACAGCTCGAACGCGGCGATCGTCTCGGTGCTGCGCAAGGCGGTGGCCGACGCGGGCCTGCCGGCCGACTCGATCCAGCTGCTCGATGCCACCACGCGCGACTCGGTCAAGGAGCTGATGCGCGCCCGCGGCCTGGTCGACGTGCTGATCCCGCGCGGCGGCGCCGATCTGATCAAGACGGTCGTCGAGGAGTCCACGGTTCCGGTGATCGAGACCGGGGTGGGCAACTGCCATGTGTACGTGGATCAGTCCGCCGACCTGGAGAAGGCGCTGGCCGTCACGATCAACTCGAAGACCCAGCGGCTGTCCACCTGCAACACCGCCGAGTCGCTGCTGGTGCACATCGACATCGCCGACTCGTTCCTGCCGCTGGTGATCGAGGAGCTGGTCTCGGCCGGGGTCACCGTGCACGGCGACCCGCGGGTGGCCGCGTACAGCAACGACGTCGTTCCCGCCAACCACGAGGACTGGGGCAAGGAATACCTCTCGGCCGACATCGCGGTGGCGATAGTCGACTCGATGGACGACGCCCTCGACCACATCCGCCGCTACGGCACCGGCCACACCGAGGCCATCGTCAGCGAGTCGGTGACCGCGACCCGCCGGTTCGCGGCCCGGGTCGACGCGGCCGCCGTGATGATCAACGCCTCGACCCGTTTCACCGACGGCGGCGAGTTCGGCTTCGGCGCCGAGATCGGCATCAGCACGCAGAAGCTGCACGCCCGCGGCCCGATGGGCCTGCCCGAGCTGACCTCGACGAAGTACATCGTCAGCGGCAACGGCCACACCCGCTGACGGCCACACCCGCTAACGGCAGGCGCGCAGCACCGTCAGGGTCGTGTTCACGTCGAAGTTCGGGCCTTCCGCGCTGTCCCAGCCGCCGTCGGTGCGCTGGGTCGCGGCCAGCCGTTTGCGTGCGGCCTGCAGCAGCCAGTCGTCGCCGAGGTTGACCCGGCGCAGCGCGGCCCCCATCGACGCCACATCGGCGGGCGCCATGTCGTGCAGCCGGTCGCCGAGCACCAGCTGCACCCGCGCCGACTCGTAGAAGTACTGCTCGGCGTGCAGCAGGCCGGCCGCGTGCCAGCCGGCCGCGAGGAACGACGGCCAGGTGCCGTCGGGGCGCAGCTGCGAGTTGACGAACCCGGCCGCGGCGGCGAGCGTCTGACCGTAGCGGGCCGGGAGGTCGAGGTGCGGATGGAGCTCGACCTCGGCGACCGTGAACCAGAAGCCGGCCAGCGCGGTCAGGTAGAGGGTGGCCTCGGGGTCGCCGGGCATCGCCCAGGCGGGGGCCTCGGCGGCGAGCGACTCGTTCTCCTGCCAGGTGCCGTCGGGGCGCTGCACCGACGCGAGCCAGCCGAGCGCCCGGTCGACGACGTCGCCGTGCAGGCCGCCCAGGTCGTCGAGCTCGTTGAGCCGGAAGCAGGTCGCGTCGATCGACGGGATCACCCCGTCGGTGGACGCGGGCCAGCCGCCCGCGGCGGTCTGCCCGGTCGCGATCCGGTCGACAACCTCCGGCGGCGGGGGCTGACCGGTACGCAGGTACAACAGCCGGGCACGCTCGACCGGGTCGCCGTGCGCAACCACGTACCCGATCGCAGCGTCTATATCGACCACGACGGTGACGCTACAACGCGCGGCGCAAAATCGCTCCCGCGTCTCGACGCTGGGGAGCCATATCGGCTCCCCAGCGTGACGAGTCAGTAGGACGGAAGGGACGGATCGACCGTGTTGACCCAGGAGACGATGCCACCCTGGACGTGCACGGCGTCTTTGAAGCCGGCCGCCTTGAGGGCCGCCAGCGCCTCGGCCGAGCGCACGCCCGACTTGCAGTGCAGCACGATCTGCTGGTCTTGCGGGAAGCGGGACAGCGCCTCGCCCGAGAGGATCTCGCCCTTGGGGATCAGCGTGGCGCCGGGGATACGGTTGATCTCCCACTCGGCGGGCTCGCGCACGTCGACGAGGAAGAGATCTTTGCCCGAGTCCTGCCAGTCCTTGAGCTCACGAGCGGTGATGGTCGAGTTGGCGGTCGCCTCCTCGGCCTCGACGGAGATCGCGCCGCAGAAGTCGTCGTAGTCTTCCATCAGCTCGGTGAGCGTCGGGTTCTCCCCGCAGAGCACGCAGTTCGGGTCCTTCCGGACCTTGATCTTGCGGTACTCCATCTCGAGGGCGTCGTAGACCATCAGCCGGCCGACCAGCGGCTCGCCGATGCCGGTGATCAGCTTGATCGCCTCGTTGACCTGGATCGAGCCGATCGACGCGCAGAGCACGCCGAGGACGCCGCCCTCGGCGCAGCTCGGCACCATGCCGGGCGGCGGGGGCTCGGGGTAGAGGCAGCGGTAGCAGGGACCGTGCTCCTCCCAGAACACCGACGCCTGACCGTCGAAGCGGTAGATCGAACCCCACACGTACGGCTTGCCGAGCAGCACCGCGGCGTCGTTGACCATGTACCGCGTCGCGAAGTTGTCGGTGCCGTCGACGATCAGGTCGTACTGGCTGAAGATCTCCATGACGTTGTCGCGGTCGAGCGCGGTGTTGTGGATGACCACGTTCACCAGCGGGTTGATCTCGCGGATGCTGTCGGCCGCGGACTCGGCCTTGGGCCGGCCGACGTCGGAGACGCCGTGGATGACCTGGCGCTGCAGGTTGGACTCGTCGACCGTGTCGAAGTCGATGATGCCGAGCGTGCCCACCCCGGCGGCAGCCAGGTAGAGCAACGCCGGCGAGCCCAGGCCACCCGCGCCGACGGCGAGCACCTTGGCGTTCTTCAGCCGCTTCTGGCCATCCATCCCGACGTCCGGGATGATCAGGTGGCGCGAGTAGCGGCGGATCTCGTCGATGGTCAGCTCAGCGGCCGGCTCGACGAGCGGGGGCAATGCCACGGTTCACTCCCCGGGTTGGTAGTAAGGATCGCCTGCCATTGTTGCTCGTTCATCGTCGCCGTAGCCATGACGTTGCCCACCGGCCCGACATGCGGGACACGGGAATTTTCTCGCGGTCACGGCGCGGGCGGGCCGGAATAGCGCCTGCCGCCCGGATAGGGCCAGGAGTTGGCCGTGCAGCCCTTGAGGCCGAACGTCTGCTGCATCATCACCGGCGCGGGACGCCCCTTGCCCGGGCAGGCCTCGTGCCCGTGTCCGAGCTGGTGGCCCACCTCGTGGTTGATCGCGTAGGCGCGGTAGGTGGTCAGCGGCGCCCCGTACCCACGCACCGAGCGCTCCCAGCGGTCGTCATTGATGATCACCTTTCCCGGGAGGCGGCAGGAGGTGTACGCCCCGGTCTCCAGCCCGCCGCCGTGGCACATCTTCTCCGAAGTGCGCGCGGAGGCCAGGTAGATCGTGAACTCGGCGCGGGCGCCCGGCGGGACCCGTTGGAGGCGGAACCGGCCGGCGGCGATCCAGCTGCGGCGGTCGCCGAGGGTGCGGTCGACCACGGCCGCGAACGCGGTGGGCGCCAGGGACGCGGCCGGCTTCTCGACCGCGATGCGGAAGCGGCGGATCGGTCCGGCGCCGCCGAGGACCTGGCCGTAGCCGGTGACGTAGGCGAACGTGCCGCTGGCGCCCACGGCACGGCCCGTGGTCGTGACTTTCGAGGGAAACGGCGCCGTCGACGGCCGGGCGACGACCACCGGGACCACGATGCGATCGGCGGCGCTGTCGTCGGCGCGGAGGTAGCGGCCGAGGAACACCACGGCCGCGGCGAGCAGCAGGTAGGCGAACACAGTGAGGACCCGGCGGCGCCGCCGGCTGCCGCGCGTCTCCTCGTCGAAGTCCGGGAAGAGGTCCGGCGGGGACGGGGGCGCGGGCCGGGCGAGCGGGGCCTGGCTCATCGCCGGCGGGTTCCGAGAGGGATCCCAGACGGGCGTACGGGGTCCGGCCTGGCGCGTCATGACATAGCCGAGACTGCCACGCCGCTACGGGCGATATGTGACGTTTGCTCGGCTACAGAGTGGGGCCGCTGAGGAAGCCGTTTCCCCGGCGCGGCCACGGGTAGGGCGTGCAGCCGCGGGTCGTGAGCGTCTGCTGCACCATCACCGGCGCCGGGCCGCCCGCCCGCGGGCACCCCTCGTGCCGGTGGCCGAGCTCGTGCCCGACCTCATGGTTGATCACGTACTCGCGGTAGGTGGCGAGCGGGATCCTGGCGTACAGGTAGGGCTTCGCCGAGAGCCGCCAGCGGTCCAGGTTGATGATCGCCTTGCCGGTGGTCCGGCAGGACGTGTACGGGACGCCGTTGATCCGGATGTTCGTGCCGCCGCGCTCACACAGCCTGCCGGCCGTCTCGCGGGTGGCCAGATACACCGTGAAGTCGGCCGCCTCGCCGCCGGGCACCATCTGCAGGCGCACCTGGCCGCCGCCGATCCAGCTGCGCGCGTCGCCGAGCGTCGACACCACCTGCTCGGCGAACGCGGTCACGTCCTCGTTGCTGCCCTTCTCGACGGCCACGTGGAAACGGCGCAGCGGGCCCGCGCTGCCGAGAACCGGGCCGCGCGTGGTCGCGTACGCGAAATCGCCGGAACCACGCGCCGGGACCGCGCCCGGGAGACTCAGCTGATCCCGGGTCATCGAGGGCGCCGGCTCGGCGCTTTCCAAGATCGGCGAAGGGGATGCGGACGGCGACGCCGACAACGACGGCGCGGGAACCGGGACCTGGGCGGCATCCGACTTGATCGTCCGGCCGAGCAGCAGGCCCGACGCCACGACGATGGTCAGCACGAACAGCGCCAGCCACCATCGGCGCCAGGCATCGCGCGACTTGACTTCCTCGATCATCGGCCGCCAGCGTTCCATACGCCGCGATCGCTGTCTCCCCGGGCGGATCTTGGGTGAGCGGGGTCGCTAACCAGCGACCGGCGCCGGTGTCTCCTCGAGCATGCCGACGATGGCCCGCGCCACCAGCCGCGGGACCTCCATCTGCGCCACATGGCCGACGCCCGGCAGCATCAGCAGGCGGCTGTCCGGGATCGCCCGGGCCACCTGCGCGTTCACCCGCGGATCGACGAGCTTGTCGTTCAGGCCGCCGATGACCAGCGTCGGCGCGGTGATCTCGGTGGCCAGCCGCCACTGCGAGTTGCGCCCGGGCAGGTAGGCGCGCAGGAAGCTGGAGACCAGGCCGCGCAGGGTGGCCAGGTAGGCGCGCGGATAGTGCGACACCGTGTAGCGCAGGCGGATCTCCTCGAGTGCCTCGGCCCGGCGCTGCTCGGTCGCCTTGCGGCTGTCGCCGAAGCACGCCTCGAGCACCTGGTCGGCCATCTCCTCGACGGTCAGCCGGGACATCCCCCACGCGAAGATCCGGTCGGCCCGGGGAAGCGCCAGAATCGGCAGATAAGGGCCATGCGCCGTCCGGCGGGGATCAAGGAAGGGCATCGCGGGCGAGATCAGCGTGAGCGTGCGGATCAGGTCGGGGCGCAAGGCGGCTACGCGTACGGCGATGGAGCCGCCCAACGAGTTGCCCACGAGGTGGACCGCGCCGCGGCCGGCATGATCCAGGTAACCGATCAGGGTCGCCGCGAACGACGCGATCGAGTAGCGCGGGCTCGGGTCGCTGTACCCGAAGCCGGGCAGGTCGACCGCCTGCCCGTCGAAGCGGTCGGTGAGCAGGCCCGCGACGTCGGTGAAGTTCTGCGAGGAGCCGCCCAGGCCATGCACGTACACGGCCGGCTCGGCGCCCGGCGCGGTGGCCGGGGTGTCGCGGACATGCAGCATCGCCCCGCCGATCACGACCCGGCGCGCGGGCCACGGGGATGGTGCTTCGCCGTCCGGAAGCAAGAGGCCGTCGTCGGCCAGGAGGGCGCCCTTCATCGGGACAAGAGTGCCTCAAGCCGCCGGTTGACAGCCGCCAAAGTGGCCCGAACCATCGCATGCCGGTCGTCACCGGTCACGACGGCCGAGCCGGCCAGCTGCTCCACCCAACCGTTGCAGGACAACAGCATCACGACCACCGCGACCTGCGAATTTCCGAAGGGGACGGCGGCCGCGTGCTCGACGAAGCAGCGGGCCGGGCCATCGGGGTGCTGCGAGGTGGCGAGCAACTGGTCGACGGCGCCGGCGGTGGCCGACGCGCACAGGCGCAGCAGGTAGCCGTCGACGGACGGGCCGCTGGCCGAGCCCGAGGCGGAGCGGCCACCGACGGCGAGGCGCACCTCGACCGTGGCGTCCGTGCCGAACGTGTTGACGTGCACGTTCTCGATGACGACGCGGGGATAGGGGTGCTCGCCGGGGTAGAGCGGGCGGGGCGGGCCGGGCTCGTCGACCGGGACGACTTCGCCGACATGCTCGGTGGCGGCCTCCTGGGGACGCTCGGGCTCCTTGTGATGTTCCGGCTCGGGCTGCGGCGGGGCGATCGGCGCCGGCTCGGTGACCCGCTCGGCATCGGGCGCGGCGCGGTGGCGCTCCTCCGGCGGTGACGGAGAGACCGGGGCCGGGGCCGGCGGTGCGCTCTGCGGCCGGGGCGGCGGTGCGCTCTGCGGCCGGGGCGGGGGGGCGCTCTGCGGGCGAGGCGGGGGGGCGCTCTGCGGGCGAGGCGGGGGGGCGCTCTGCGGGCGAGGCGGGGGGGCGCTCTGCGGCCGGGGCGGCGGCAAGGTCTGCGGGCGGGGCGGCGGCAAGGTCTGCGGGCGGGCCGGCGGCAAGGTCTGCGGGCGGGCCGGGGACAAGGGTGCCGGGGCCGGCGGGGCTATCGGCGCGTCGCCCTTCATCGCCGCGTCCAGGCCCATTCTCTCCTGGAGCAGCCGGGCCACGCGCCGGCTCACCTCGGCCGGGTCGGCGCCCTCGGCGAGGTCCAGCCGCAGGCTGTGCGCGCCGGACGGGGTCGAGCGCAGCGACGCGTCGCGCACGCCGTCCACCCCTCGCACGGCCGCCAGGATCGCCTGCACGTCGAAGCCCTCCTGCCGCTCGCGCGGCTGCACATCGCCGCGGCGCAGATGCGTCGCGATCCGGGCCAGCGCCGGCGTCTCGGCCGTGGGCTCCGTCAACGGAGGCTCCGGAACTCTCGACACGTCCGGCTGGGCCGGCACGCGCTGCGGCAGTACCCGCGAGCCGGGGTCAGCCGGTCCGCTCGTCCCGCCACCGGCCGGTGGCCGGTTGCCGAAGGCCGCGTACGCCGCGGGCGGGGTGTAGCCGGGCGGGTCGGCGGGCGGCGGCGCCGGTTCGTACGAGATCCGGCGCGGGAAGCTCGACGGATCGTACGACGGGCGGGCCGGTTTCGGTTCATCCGTGGTGGAGGGCTCGGGCGCGGTCCAGTCGGCGCGGGGCGCGGCCGGGCGCACGAGCGGGACCGCGGCGCGCTGCTGCGGGAGCGGCGGTTCCTCGAGGTCACCCTCGTACGGGTACGGCGGCGCGCTGTTCGGCGCCGGCAGGTCGTAGGCGCGCAGGCCGGGGCGGGTGGGCTCGGCCGAGCGCAGGCCGGGGCTGGTGGGCTCGACCGAGCGCAGGCCGGGGCTGGTGGGCTCGGTCGGACGCAGGCCGGGGCTGGTGGGCTCGGTCGGACGCAGGCCGGGGCTGGTCGGCTCGGCCGAGCGCAGGCTGGTGGGGCGGCCCGCGCGCGAGGTCAGCCCCGCCTCCCGGCCGATCGACCCGGTGGTCTCGCCGGGGGGCGGCTCGAAGGGAGCCGGCTCGAAGAGGGCCGGCTCGAAGGGGGCCGGCTCGAGGCGCGGCGCCGGTGGGCGGGCCTGCTCGGCGCCGGGCGGGGTCAGGTGGGCCAGCAGGTCGGAGTAGCGCGGGCGGGCCTCGGCCCGGCGGGAGGGCGCCTCGTCCCCGGAAGGGGGAATTTCACCCGGCTGCCTGGCATCGGCGAAGCCGGACGGCTTGGCATCGGCGAAGCCGGCGGGCCTGGGATCGGCGAAGCTGGACGGCCTGGCATCGGCGAAGCCGGCGGGCCTGGGATCGGCGAAGCTGGACGGCCTGGCATCGACGAAGCCGGACGGCCTGGCATCGACGAAGCCGGACGGCTTGACGTCGTAGCCCGGCTGCCTCTCGCCGACGAAGCCGGGCGGCGCGGGCGCCGGGACGGGCGGGGCCGAGGCGGGCTGGGCGGTCGAGGGCTGGGCCGGGGCGGGCTGGACCGGGCCGTACGGGCGCTCGACGGGGGGATATGCCTGATTGCGCGGAAACGGTGTGGGCCGGCGCCACGCCGGGATGTCGGTGTCGGTGTCGAGCGCGGCGCCGGTATTGGACCAAGGACTATCCTGCGTCGCCCAGCCGTTCACCCGAGTGCGCTCACGCGATTCGGCACTGTTGCCACCCTCGGCAGCCCCAGTGTCACCGGAATGCCCTGATTCATCCACCGCGTGCTCCTCGCTCGCCCGTGCTGAGGCTACCGTGTGGGTGCAGTGGCGATAAGTTGCAGCGTCGCGACAATTGACTGAGCGGCTGCGAGACCGCGGGGACAGACCGAACCCCCTGGAGGGTAGAGAGACATGACCGCTGCGTCCGGCGGGGCACAGACCACCCGGCCCACCCGTCTGCCCCGCTCCGCGCGCCGCAAGCAGTTGCTGGCCGCGGCCCAGCAGATCTTCGTGGCGCACGGCTATCACGCCGCCGCGATGGACGACATCGCCGAGCGGGCCGGCGTCTCCAAGCCGGTGCTCTATCAACACTTCCCCGGCAAGCTCGAGCTCTACCTGGCTCTGCTCGACACGCATTGCGACGCGATAATCGCCAAGGTTCGCGACGCGATGCTGGGCACGCACGACAACAAGGAACGGGTCAAGGGCGCCGTCCAGGCGTACTTCGACTTCGTCGACCACGAGAGCGAGGCGTTCCGCCTGGTCTTCGAGTCCGATCTGCGCAACGACCCGCAGGTGCGGCAGCGGGTCGAGCGGGTCGAGCAGGGCTGCATCGCCGCCGTCACCGACACGATCATCTCGGACACGGCGCTCAGCACCGAGGCCGCCGAGTTGCTCGCCTCGGGCCTCGTCGGGGCGGCCGGACAGTCGGCCCAGTTCTGGCTGGCGAACGGACGGCGTACGCCTAAAGCTGAAGCCGAAGCGCTCGTAGCTGCTCTTATCTGGCGCGGGATCGCCAGCTTCCCCCTCCAGGACGGCGCAACCAGCGGTTCGACCACCGAAATCGGATAGCCTTGCCCGCGTAAGACCCGTACAGAGGGAGGGCCCCGTGGAGGTCAAGATCGGCGTGCAGCACACGCCGCGCGAGCTGGTGCTCGAGAGCGCTCAGACCCCGGCGGAGGTCGAGCAGGCCGTGACCGAGGCGATGGCCAAGGACAGCGTGCTGACGCTTCAGGATGAGAAGGGCCGCAAGGTGATCATCCCGATCGCCAAGGTTGCCTACGTGGAGATCGCCGAGTCGTCCAACCGGCCGTTCGGCTTCACCACGCGCTGAGGTTCCGTACCGGAGGGCACCCTCGTATCGATGGTGCCCTCCCGTAACTCTGCTCTGAGGTGCACGATCTCTCAGTCGGGTAGACTGGGTTGGTCGCCCGTCGACGTCGATCCGGTTCGTTCGCGATTCACCCCGCGAATCCGTTTCGCCGCGGGCGACCCGCGCGCGTGCGGCCCGCTTTACAGCGTGTGGCCCGCGCCCTACCCAAAGCGCGCCCAGCACTACGACGGGCGCACCACGAGAGGCACCCGTAAAACTTCATGACAGACATCGAAAACTCCGAACCCGCACTCGTACCAGTCGTGAATCGCGCCCCCGTCCGCCCGGACAGCCCGACTTTCGCCGAGTTGGGCGTCCGCGCCGAGACCGTGGAGGCGCTGGCGAAGGCCGGTATCACCCGGGCCTTCGCGATCCAGGAGTACGCGCTGCCCATCGCCCTGCGCGGCACCGACCTCATCGGCCAGGCCCCGACCGGCACCGGCAAGACCCTCGGCTTCGGCCTCCCCCTGCTCGAGCGCGTCCTCGCCCCCTCCGAGGGCGCCGACGGCAAGCCGCAGGCCCTGGTCGTCGTTCCCACCCGTGAGCTGGGCCTTCAGGTCGCGCGCGACCTCGCGGCCGCGGGCAGCACTCGCGGGGTCCGGGTGCTGCCGATCTACGGCGGCGTCGCCTACGAGCCGCAGGTCGACGCGCTCAAGAAGGGCATCGAGATCCTGGTCGGCACCCCCGGCCGGCTGCTCGACCTGGCCAAGCAGAAGCAGCTCAAGCTCAACTCGATCAAGGCGCTCGTGCTCGACGAGGCCGACCGCATGCTCGACCTGGGCTTCCTCGACGACGTCGAGAAGATCCTCGCGATGCTGCCCGAGCAGCGGCAGACCATGCTGTTCTCGGCGACCATGCCCGACCCGATCGTGGCGCTCTCCCGCCGGTTCCTGACCCACCCGGTCACCATCCACGCCGGTCACACCGCCGACACGGGCCCGTCGCCGCTCACCAAGCAGGTCGTCTACCGCACCCACCCGCTGAACAAGCTGGAGATGGTGGCCCGCATCCTGCAGGCCCGCGGCCGTGGCCTCACCATGGTCTTCTGCCGCACCAAGCGGGCCGCCGACCGCGTCGCCGAAGACCTCGACTTCCGCGGGTTCGCGGTCGCCGCGGTGCACGGCGACCTGGGCCAGGGCGCTCGCGAGCGGGCACTGCGGGCGTTCCGCACCGGCAAGATCGACGTACTGGTCGCCACCGACGTCGCCGCTCGCGGCCTCGACGTGTCCGGCGTCACCCACGTGATCAACTACGACTGCCCCGAGGACCCCGACACTTACACGCACCGCATCGGCCGCACTGGCCGGGCGGGAGCGACGGGTGTCGCGGTGACCTTCGTCGACTGGGAGGACATGCCGCGCTGGGTGCTCATCGACAAGTCGATGGGTCTGTCCATGCCGCAGCCGCCCGAGACGTACCACACGAGCCCGGCGCTCTACTCCGATCTGGACATTCCGACCGACGTGTCGGGCACGCTGCCGACCGCCGAGCGCAACCGGGCCGGCCTGGCCGCCGAAGTCGAGGAAGATCTCGGTGGCGGGCGTCGCCGCCGCGAGACGGGGCGTGGGCGTGAGCGTGAGCGCCGTCCGCGTGGCGGGGTTCCGCGGTCCGGCTCGTCCCCGTCGCCGGCCTCCGATGGCGCCGGCGCCTCCAACGCTCCCGATGCCTCCGATGACGGAGCTGAGCGGCCCAAGCGCCAGCGTCGCCGCCGCCGGGTCGAGGATGAGGATTCAAGCCTTTCCCGTACGCCGTCAGCAGACGTTCCCGCGTCCGCACCCGAGGCGGCGCTGACCGATGCTCCGGCCGGCACGCTGACCGATGCTCCGGCCGGCACCTCGTCCGACGCTCCTTCCGGCGCGCCGGAAGAGGCCGCGCCGAAGCGGACCCGCTCCCGTCGTCGCGCCGCTCCCACGACGCTGCAGTTCTCCGACACCGAGTCCGCCTCGTCCTCTGCCTCCGCCGGCTCCTCCGCGGGCTCCTCCTCCGCCGGCTCGTCCGCCGGCTCGTCCGCCGGTTCCTCCGCCGCCGACTCCTCCTCCGCCGGTTCCTCGTCCGTCGCCGAGATCGACACCGCGTCCGACGTGGCCGCGGATTCGGATTCGGATTCCGACGACGCCGGCGCTACGCCGCGCCGTCGTCGCCGTGGCGCCCGGGGCAGCCGCGGTTCCGGCAGTTCGTCCTCGCCTTCCGCCGAGACCGGCGAGGGCACGGCCGACATGTCCGGCGGGTCGGAGGCCGGCGTAGGCACCACCGCCGAAGCCTGATCTTTGATCGCAGCGCCCGGCCGTCCCGGCCGGGCGCGGTGGGCCGGCGGCCGCCGACGGCCTCGCCTCGCACTCAGCCGGGGCGCCGCGGCGGGTGCTCGTCGTTCCTCGTACGTCGAAAGATGCGTGACCGAACCACCGGGAGTTAGTGGCTCGGGGTTACACCGAGTGCCGCGCAGGCGTCGCGATACATGCGGACCGCCTCGGCGCGGACCTGACGGCGCCCGGCCAGCCGCTCGCTGAACGGAATGCGGACCGGCACCTCGATGCCGTCGACGACCGCGGCGAATTCCATGGCGTCGGCGTCCATGCCGGACATGCGGGCGGCCGTCGCCGCTGGAATGCCGCCCAGAGCGCGAACGATGAGGACATTGTCGTCGCTGTGGTCGTCGTTCATGTGGCGGGCGATCTGCTCGACCACCTCGGGCGAAAATGGGTCGGTCATGAGTCCTCAGATCCAGCGACGGGCCAACTCGTCCAATACCGCGACGTTCAGGCGATAGGCCTCGATCACCTCGGTCACGAATTCGTCCTGCTCCTCCGGTGACCAGGGAAGCGTGTCGAGGAGCCGGCGGTAATAGCTTTTGAAGGCGGCGATGTCGATGCTCGGGAACACGAAGAAGCGGTTGCCGTCGCCGTTCAGGCCATAGACGCGAGCCACCGCGTCGCCCAGGTATTGCCCGCCGGAGAGGTCGCCGAGGTAGCGCGTGTAGTGGTGGGCGATGAAACCGACCGGGTGCGAGTTGGCGGCGTACCGCACGCGGGTGCAGTACGTGGTCGTTGCGGGCAGCGCGGCGATGCGGTCCGGCCAGCGCGGGCCGTGCAGGAATCGCAGATCGGCCTCGATCGAGGGCAGCCGCACCAACTCGGGAAAGACGAACGCGCGGGCGACCGGATCGTCGGCCATCGTGTGCCCGGCCAGTTCCAGCGTCTCATAGAGAAACCAATGCTGGGCGGCCAGGTCGGCGTAGGCCACCCAGGAGAGGCGGCCCGCGGCGAGAGCGTCCAGGAATCCACTCGCCTGGGCGGCGTCGTGCGCGGCGCGGGTGTCCCGGCGCAGCCGGGCGGAGAGCCGGTCCGCCCCGGGTGGGTCGGCCATCAAGGACATCGGTGGCGCACCTCGCTTCTCGCGCCGACAGCGTATCTATAGATCCACTTCTCGGCCCAGTAGTTGAGCGGAGTGTGTTGGGCCACCGGTCGGTTCCATGCGCCGGTCGGTCGCCCGGCGCGCGGCACAATTGAGGGATGCCACAGCCGCTTACCGACGTTCTCGCCGAGGTCCGCACCCTTTTGCTCGAGCCCGGCCTCACCCGGGCCGTCGCCGCCGGCCGCCGCCGGGGCCAGACACCCTCGGTGACCAGGGCGGAGTTACGGCCGGTGGCGTTGAAGGGTGGCCCACACCTACAGATCGTGACCGACGATGGCGCGCGGCCTTTCACCAGGAATGTCGCTCGCGGCGCGGAGGCGGAGGCAGCGATCGACTCGCTGCTCGCCGAGCCGTTCGGCAACTGGCACGTCGAGACCTCGACGGCGACGGTGCAGGTGCGAATCACCAAGAAGGGTGACGCCCAGGTGCATCGCGGCGCCCCGGTCGGCGCCGCTGCTGCCGCCGCCGGTCACGATCGCGAGAAGCAGTGGCTGCTCGATCCCGGCGATCCGCTGTTCCAGGTTGTCGGGGGCACGGCGGCCAAGCGGCGGCAGGTGGATGCCTTCTTGCGCGCTCTGGCCGCGACGCTGCCCTCGTCGTTGCCGTCGCCGCTGCGTGTGGTCGACCTGGGCTGCGGCAACGCTTATCTGACCTTCGCCGCCTATCGGTATCTGGCCGCGCAGGGCGTGGAGGTCCAGGTCGTGGGCGTCGATGTCCGAGAAGACCAACGCGTACGCAACACGGCCGTCGCTTCGGCGCTCGGCTGCTCCGACGACGTGACCTTCGTGGCCGGCACGATCTCGTCGGCGTCGCTGCCCTTCACACCCGACCTGGTGCTGGCCCTGCACGCCTGCGACACGGCCACCGACGAGGCCCTGGCGCGGGCTGTGCAGTGGTCGGCCCGCTGGGTGCTGGCGGCGCCGTGCTGCCACCACGACATCGCCGCCCAGCTCAAGGGCAACACGGCGCCGTCACCGTTCGGCGAGCTGACCCGCCACCCCATCATGCGGGAGCGCTTCGCCGACGTCCTGACCGACACCCTGCGGGCATCGCTGCTGCGCCTGCACGGCTACAAGGTGGATGTGGTCGAGTTCATCGACTCGGCACACACTCCGCGCAACCTGCTGCTGCGAGCCCGCCGCACGGACAGCGCCCCCACCCCCGCCCAGCGCGACGAGTACGAGTCCCTGACCACTCAATGGTCGGTGACGCCCGCGCTGGCGAAGCTTCTCTAACCGACCCGCAGCTTTCCCCTAGTCGACCCGCATGGTCCAGGCGGCGGTGTGGACCATGCCGGCGACCTGGAAGTCGAAGAACATGCGATAGACGCCGCTGCTAGGAACCGATAGCCAGAACTTCACTTTGCCGTCGACCAGCGTGGCCTCGGGGTGGACGTGCACGTAGGCAAGGTCGCCGTCGCGGAGCACGACCAGGTGACCGTAGGCGCCAAGGTACGGCTCGAGCATGGCCGGCCGCCGGTCGGGCCCGGCCACGCTGACCAGGATCGGCTGGGTGGACTGGATGCTGGGCGTCCCCTCGTACCCCACCGCGAACCCATCCGTCGCAACGGCATGCGCCGGCGCCGGCAGGGCCGCCGGCGCGTAGCTGCCCGCGACCGTGAGATCGCTGCCCAGCGTGGTCGCCACCGGCTTGCCGCCGACGAGGGCGGTGAAGTCCGCGATCATCCGATAGATCCCCGGCTGCGCCAGGGTGAGGTCGATCCCCCAGGTGCCGGCCGCGTCCATGGACGGGTGCAGGTGCTGGAACCCGCTCAGGTCCCGCCGGATGACCACGAGATGCAGAAGCTTGTCGTGCACGACCGCGTAGCTCGTGACCGGTGCCCCGCCCGCCCCCGTGATCCGGAACGCGAGCCGCTGCCGCTGGCCGGCCACGAAGGTCGTCCGCAACGGCACCAGCGTGAGCCCGCCCGAGCTCAGCGAGAGCCCCCCGACGGATGCTCCCACCGAGGTCGCGGCCGCCCCACTCTGACTGACCGTGCCATCGTTGTTGTGCGCGTGCGGTTGGCTCTCATCCATGACCATGCCCGGCATGGCTCCGCCTGTAGTTCCCCCGTCCGCAGCTCCCCGGTCCGTGGCTCCCCCGTCCGTGGCTTCCCCGTCCGTGGCTTCCCCGTCCGTGGCTTCCCCGTCCGTGGCTTCCCCGTCCGTGGCTTCCCCACCAATGGCTCTCCCACCAGTGGCCGCCCCATTGGTGGCCGCCGCCGTGGGCGGCGCCGACGCCGAGGTGGTCCCGTTGTTGAGACGCCCGATCCCGTATCCCGCGAAGAGCACCACGACGAGCACCGCTCCGAACGCGGCGAGCCGGAACCCGGCCCGATCCCCCACCACGGTTGTCTCCTGGATGCCCACGTCAGTGAGGTCATGCTCCCGCCCCGCGACGGCTTCGTCGTTCCCACCGCCGGATTTGGCCGCCGGCCCGATTCGCCCGCCCTCGCCGCCCTCGCCGCTCTCGGCAGTCGGGCCGCTCCGCTCCACGTTCCCGCCGGACTCCGCGGTCGGCTTGCTCGGCCCGGCGCCTGAGCTGCCCTCGGCGGTGGGCGCGCCCGAGCCCGACCCGCGTTCGCCGTCGGCGGCTTTGGGATTGGTCCAGCCCTGATAGGTCCAGCCGCCGGTCCGCTCACCGCCGGCCCGGCCGCCGCCGGTCCCGCCGGGTGTTGCGGCCGGCTGGTTCCACAGGTGGTTGAGGTCGGTGGTCGGTTGGTCGGGGGCAGTCGCCGAGCCGTCGGCCGGGGAGCCGTCAGGCATGCGCGAGCTCGTAGCCGGCCTCGTCGACCGCCGCCCGCACGTCGTCGTCGGCGAGAGGGGTCTCGCTGGTCACCGTGACCGCGCCGGAGGCGAGGTCGACCCGCACGTCCGCCACACCCGGCAGGGTGGAGAGCTCCCCGGTCACGGCCTGGACGCAGTGCGAGCAGGTCATCCCGGTCACGGTGTAGGTGCTGGTCACAGCCATGGCATTGCCTTTCAGGAGCGTTCGTCAGGACTTGACGAGCCGGGCGATCGCGTCGGACGCCTCTTTGACCTTGGCAGTCGGGTCCCCCGCGCGGGCCGCGTCGACGACGCAGTGCGCAAGGTGGTCCTCGAGGAGACCGACCGCCACCGCCTGCAGAGCACTCTTGGCGGCAGAGATCTGCGTCAGGACGTCGATGCAGTAGGTGTCCTCGTCGACCATCCGCTGAAGCCCGCGGATCTGCCCTTCAATGCGACGCAGTCGCCCAAGCAGGGCGGCTTTGTCACCGGAATACCCATGCGGACCGTGCTGCGGAGTCGACTCTTCGGACATGACGTGAGCATACCCCCTCCCCGTATACGGCCATCCCGCCGGGTGAGCCATCTCCCTGACCCATTCTGTCCGTTACATGCGCCTTTGTCACCACCGTGCACCCGCCCGCGCGACCGGAAACCCTCGACCGCGCCCGACCTGAGGCCGCAAAGCCGCAGGATCGCGCGGGCGCGGACGGCGAGGAACAGACGGCGATCACGCGGAGACGGCCAAGGCCAGCGGCAGCACCCCCTCGGCGCCGGCCTGGCGGAGTGCCCGCCCGGCCAGCGACATCGTCCAGCCGGAGTCGACCAGGTCGTCGACCAGCAGGACCGGGCCGTTCAGGGTGGGCAGCGCCTCAGCCACCTCGGGCGGCACCTCGAACGCGTCGTGCAGCGCCCGCACCCGCTGGGCGCTGTTGCCCCGCGACGCGGTGGTCGTCGGCCCGGCCGAGGTCACGGTGCCGAGCAGGGGCAGCCGGCCGACTCGGGCGATGTGCTCGGCCAGGGTGTGGATGAGCTGTGGATGACGCTGCGAACCGACCTCCACAACGGCGGCCGGGCGTTGCGGCCACGCGTCGTCGCCGTGTGCCCAGGCCTTGAGAATCTCGACTACCGCGCCGGCCAGATCGTCGGAGATCGGGCTGTCGGGCGACTCGGGGGAGACCACGGCCCGCAGCCGGCCGCC
The DNA here is from genome assembly GCF_044454685.1 of Actinoplanes sp. NPDC051513. NCBI lineage: Bacteria > Bacillati > Actinomycetota > Actinomycetes > Micromonosporales > Micromonosporaceae > Actinoplanes > Actinoplanes sp. NPDC051513. Next base: position 67,182 of record NZ_JBITDW010000003.1, on the reverse strand, counting down.
CCAGCCGAGGTCGGAGAGCCGGCCGACAGCGCGGCCCGAGGTGATCTGCTCGGATGGGCCGATTTTGCCCTTCAGGGAAATGCCGACCGCCGCCATGCCGGTGGGCCACATCTTCTTCGGGGCGATCTCGACGCCGGGCCGGCCGAGGAACGCGTCGGCCGCGGCGAGCGCGGCGGGCGACACCTCAGCGTCGAACAGCGGCTCGGCGCAGTTGTCGCAGCGGCCGCACGGGGTCGCCTCGGGATCGTCCAGGCAACGGCGAAGGAACTCCATGCGGCAGGAGCTGCTCTCGGCGTACTCGATCATGGCCTTCTGCTCTGCCGAACGCGCCTCGGCAACGCGACGCAGGCGGGCGGTGTCGTAGGCCCATGGCTCGCCGGTGGCCAGCCAGCCGCCGCGGGCACGCCGGACCGCGCCGTCGACGTCGAGGACCTTGAGCATCATCTCGAGCCGGGTGCGACGCAGGTCGACCAGCGGCTCGAGCGCCTGCGTCGACATCGGACGGTCGGACGCGAGGTTGGCCAGCACCAATCGGACCTGATCTTCGGGCGGGAAGGCCAGCGACGCGAAGTATCGCCAGATCGCCGCGTCTTCCCGGCCGGGAAGCAGAACCACCTCGGCGTGCTCGACCGCGCGACCGGCCCGGCCGACCTGCTGGTAGTAGGCGATCGGCGAGGGTGGCGCGCCCAGGTGGACAACGAAGCCGAGGTCGGGCTTGTCGAAGCCCATGCCGAGCGCCGAGGTCGCGACCAGCGCCTTGATCTTGTTGTCGAGCAGGGCCTGCTCGGCGGCGCGGCGGTCGGCGTCTTCGACCTGGCCGGTGTAGGAGGCGACCGGGTAGCCGCGGGACCGCAGGAAATCGGCGGTCTCGGTGGCCCCGGCGACGGTGAGCGTGTAAATGATTCCCGAGCCGGGCAGCCGGTCGAGGTGGTCGGCGAGCCAGGCCAGGCGGTGCGCGGGGTTGGGCAGGTCGAGCACGGCCAGGCGCAGCGAGTCACGGTCGAGCGGGCCGCGCAGGACCAGCGCGTCGCCGAGCTGCTCGGCGACATCGGCGGTCACCCGGGCGTTGGCGGTCGCGGTGGTGGCCAAGACCGGCGTACGACCCGGAAGGCCGGCCAGGAAGGTGCGGAGCCGGCGGTAGTCGGGGCGGAAATCGTGCCCCCAGTCGGAGACACAGTGCGCCTCGTCGACCACGAGCAACCCGGTGCTCGCGGCCAGGCCGGGGAGCACGTTGTCGCGGAAGTCGGGGTTGTTGAGCCGCTCGGGACTGATCAGCAGCACGTCGATCGCGCCGGCCCGGATCTCGGACTCGATCTCGGACCACTCGTCGAGGTTGGCCGAGTTGATCGTGCGCGCGGTGATGCCGGCCCGGGCGGCTGCCTCCACCTGGTTGCGCATGAGGGCCAGCAGCGGCGACACGATGACGGTCGGGCCGGCCGGCGGCTCGCCCGGCTGCGCCGTGACGCCGCCGCGCAACAGGGCGGTGGCGACGAAGTAGACCGCCGACTTTCCCCATCCCGTACGTTGGACGCAGAGCACCCGCCGCCGGTCGACGGTGAGCGCCTCGATCGCTCGCCATTGATCGTCACGCAGGGTCGCGTGGTCGCCGGCCAGCCGGCGCAGCACCCCCTCGGCGCGCTCGCGCACGGCTGCCCGCTCGGCTTCGTCGGCCCTCATCCGCGTCGTCTCGGTCACCCGGCATGTCTATCAGCCCGCACCGACAAAACCCGGAGTTATCCACAGGGCGATGGTTGTCCACAGGCGGGTAAAAAGTTGGGCACGGCGCGGTCGGCGGGGTCCAGAATCGGGGTCTCTCGACGGCGGAAGGAGCCAGTCTTGTCGCTTCAGTCCAGGTCAGCGCTTCAGCAGGTTCTCGATCCGGTCGCCCGTCCGCGCGAGGCGATCCGCATTCGGCCCGCCTCTCCGCCGGGCGCGAGGGAGGAAGGCGGCGGCCCGCGCGTTCGCGGGCAGCGCGATGTTGGTGTCCTGACTGGTGGCGGCGCCGAGGGTGTCGTGTTCCGCGTCGGCATTGCCGCCGCGCGGGGGCTTGCCGTCGCCGAACTGCGGAAACGTCGTCGCTAGGCCGGCGTTGTCGAAGCCGATCGCCGTTGATCTCGTTGCCGTCGAGGTGCGGCAAGTTCCTTGACAACTTTATTTGTCGGTGACACGCTCGGGTCATGTCGAAGACGATTGCCGAGAAGCTCCTGATCAAGCCCAACTCGACGGTGTGGTTGTCCGACCCGGCCCGGCTGCCGCTGCTGACGCCGATGCCCGACGGGGTGCGCGAGGTGGAGACGCTCGCCACCGCCAGCACCGCGGTGGTCTTCGCCGAGGACGGCGCGAGCGCCCGCAAGCTGCTCGAGGAGCACGTCGCCGATCTGGCGAAGCCCGGGGTGTTCTGGGTGGCCTATCCGAAGGGCAACAAGGCCGACATCAACCGGGACACCCTGTGGCCGATCGTCGCCGACTTCGACATGCGTCCGTGCGGCCAGGTCGCGATCGACGATCGCTGGTCGGGCTTGCGCTTCCGCCCCAACCGCGAGGGCGAGGGCCGCTTCACCGGCGGAGCCAAATAGCTGCGGCGGGTCAAGCCAGCCGCGGCGGGTCAAGCCCGGCGGTGGGTCAAGCCGGCTGCGGCGAGGGTCAAGCCCGCGGCGGGCTGAACAGCTGGCGGCGAGGTCAGCGGCCGAGCACCGAGCCGCCGTTGACGTTGATTATCTGGGCGGTTACGTAGGCGCCGCCGGGGCCGGTCAGCCAACGGACCGCTTCGGCTATGTCTTGGGGCTCGCCAGGGCGTTTGAGCAAGGTGGCGTCAACGCGGGTTTGGTGGCCCTCGGGGGTCATGCGGTCGGCGAAGAACTCGCTGTCGGTCACGTAGCCGGGCGAGATGACGTTCACCGTGACGCCTTCGTCGCCCAGGTCGACCGCCAGGTCGAGGGCGTAGCCGTGCAGGGCCGCCTTGGCCGCGGAATAAGGGCCGCATCCACCCTTCTGGGCGGCTATCGAGCTGGTCAAGATGATGCGGCCGCCGGGGCGGCGCAGGGACGGGAGCAGGGCCGTCGTCAAGAGCACGGCGGTCAGGACGTTGGAGTCGAAATTGGCCCGCCAGTGCTCGGCCACCCGGTCGAGTGTGGAGTCGGCCCCGGGCGGGGAGTCGGCGCTAGGGACGTAGGCTCCGGCGTTGTTGACCAGGACGTCCAGCGGGCGGGCGCCCACCGCCTCGACCACGGCGGGGATCTGGGTGGGGTCGGCGACGTCCGCGGTCACGGCGGTGGCCTGGGGGCCGATCCACTTCACGGCGTCGGCGAGCACGTCGGCTCGCCTGCCCACAATGATGACGTCGTAGCCCTCGCCCGCCAGCATGCCCGCTGTCGACCGGCCGATGCCGGTCCCGCCACCGCTGACCACCGCAAGCCTCGACATGTCCCGACCATAACGATGAGGGCGGATGCTCGCAGCCCACTTCGCCTCGCCGCCCACCTCGCTTCGCCACCCACTTCACCTCGCCACCCACTTCACCTCGCCACCCACTTCACCTCGCCACCCACTTCACCTCGCCACCCACTTCACCTCGCCACCCACTGCTCCCGGCCACCGCGACCCCGGGGCCGAGGTCGCCGTGGTGATCGGGCTCCCGAGCCGGCGAAGGCGTTGCGGAGCGTTCAGAGGTCCAGGGAGAAGCCGGGAGCCTTGCGGGACTTGGGCGGGGGCGGCAGCGAGGGCTCGGCGGGCGCCGTTGTGGTGGGCTTCGCGCGGTGGAACTGCTTTCGCGGGGAGTTGCTCTTTCGAGGCGGGCGGTTCCGCTTCGAGTCTTGGCCGCGGACGCTTCGGGCGGGGGGATCCTTCTGGGCGGCGTCGCTGATCGGCTCACTGCCGGCCTCGCTGCCGGCCTCGCTGCCGGCCTCGCTGCCGGCCTCGCTGCCGGCCTCGCTGCCGGCCTCGCTGCCGGGCTCGGTGACGGTGCTGCCCAGGACCTCGGCCCGGCACTTGCGGCCGTCCAGGGTGAAGGAGAGCGGCAACGGGTTGTAGCCGCGGTAGGCGCCGCGCAGGGTGAAGGTCTTCCGGGTGCCGTGGCCCTTGGCGACCACCTTCCGGCCGTGCTGGGAGACCGCCTTGGGAGCGTCGGTCAGGCGCTGGGAACCGGGATAGGCGAACATCACCCGCCAGGAGGAGCGGCCCGCCTCGTCGGTCGTCACCACCGTCAGCAGGGCCTCGTATTCACGGCCCGAATCGCGCCTCAGCTGGTAGCGGACGGCACAGACGGAATTCGTGGAGCCGATCGCGCCGGGGGCGGCGCCGGCGGCCTGTGCCTGCTCCACGTCCGGGGACTCGCGGGTCGTGGCCCAGCCGACGCCGGCCACGGCCACAAGGGCCGCGGTGACGAGGGCGGCGTGGAGCCGGTGGCGGCCGGCCAGGGCGCCTCGGACCAGACCTCCGCCGGTGAAGAGGCCGCCGCCCAGCGGGCGCACACCGCCCAGGCGCAGCCAGCCGGCCAGCTTGAGGCTCGCCCGCAACCGGAAGGCAGCCAGCCCCGCCCGGTCGCCGAGAGACTGGTCACTGCGCGACCGGCCACCGCGGAACTGGCCACCGCGGAACTGGCCACCGCGGAACTGGCCGCTACGGAACAGGCCGCTACGGAACAGGCCGCTACGGAACAGGCCGCTACGGAACAGGCCATTGCGCGACCGGCCGCTACGGAACACGCGGCCGCGAAACCGACGGCGGCCCGACAACCCCGGGCCGCCCGAGATCGGCGCGGCATCGCGGTGAGAGCCCAGAACGGCATCGCGGTGAGAACCCGGAGCAGCCTCGAGGTCAGGCGCAGAACAGGGCTCGCGATCAGAAGAGCGCCCGCCATCAGAAGAGGGCCCGCCATCAGAAGAGGGCCCGCCATCAGGAAGGGAAGCCCCGGGAGCGATCGGAGTGATCAGGCACCGGCGGCCGGGAGCGGGCACCGCGGCCCGCACCGGTGGCGGTGCGTCGTCGGGGAGTTCCCGCAGCGGCGGCAGGATCGGCTGGATGCCTACCGCCTCGGCCAGGGCTCGGGCCACCGAAGCGGCGTCGGGACGGTCTGCGGGGGTCTTGGCGAGGCAGAGCCGGCACAGTTCGGCCACCGAGGGCGGCATCGACGGCTGCGGCGGGAGCGGGTCGGGGTCCGCGTACAGATGGGCGCGCAACGCCTCGGCGGTGGTCTCCGCCGGCCAGGGCAGCCGGCCAGTCAGCAGGCGAAAGAGGAGCAGGCCCAGCGCGTACACATCGGTGGCGGCCGAGACCTGGCCGCCGGCCAGGCGTTCGGGGGCCAGGTAGGCCGGCGTTCCCAGCAGGCTGCCGTCGGGAGCCGCGTCCCGCTCGCCGACGATCGCCGAGATGCCGAAGTCGACCACCTTCGCGCCGGCCGCCGTCAGCATCACGTTCGCGGGGGTGACGTCGCGGTGCACCACCCCGCGTGCGTGGGCCGTGGCCAGGGCCGACGCCACCTCGGTCGCGATCGTCACCGCCTCCCGCCACGGGAGCGGGCCGCGGCGGGTCAGGCGGGCCGCCACCGACTCGCCGTCGTTGAGCTCCATCACCACGTACGGGACGGTCAGGTGCTCGTTCAGCGGTGACTCGCCGAAGTCGAAGATGCCGGTGATGTGCGGATGGCTCAGCCGGGCCGCGGCCAGCGCCTCCTGCCGCAACCGGTCCCGGAAGCTCTGGTCGTCGGCCAGCCGGGGAGACAACACTTTGACGGCCACCGAGCGGCCCAGAGTCTCGTCGTAGCCGCGCCAGACGACCGACATGCCGCCCGTGCCGAGCTTCTCGACGAGGCGGTACCGTCCCCCGATCCGGGGCGGGGCATCCTGACCGTTTCGCTCCGTCCGCCCCATGTGCCGATTGTGACCCGAGGTGCGGCCCGCCCGACGCCGCACGGAGAAACCCGGGAGATTCAACGGGACAAAAGCTGATCCACCGGGGCAAAGTCGTCGGTAAGGACCCGGGCGCCGGCGGCGAAGGACGCGGAGGGCTGCAGGGTCACCGGCTCGGGCAGGCCGACCAGGCGGGAACGGATCGCGTCCAGCGGAAGCGGCGCATGGGAAGCGACGATCACGAAGTTGGCGCCGACCTCGCCGGCGAGCGCCTTGGGCGGGGCGATCAGCGCCACGTACGGGAACACCGCCGCCACCGTGGCCAGCTCGGACCGGATGAAGCGGTCCGGCGGATAGTCGATCACGTTCTGGGCGTACACGCCGCCCGGACGCAGCACCCGCGAGATGTCCGCCATCATCTCCTTGGTGGCCAGGTGCCACGGCACCACGAGGTAACCGAACGCGTCCCCCACCACCAGGTCGAACGCGGCAGAAGGCTGAGCTGCCAGCCCGACCCGGGCGTCGCCCACCCGGACCCGCAGGTCGGGCCCGGTCACCAACCCGAGCTTCTGCCTGTCGAGCTCGACCAGCCCGCCGTCGAGCTCCACCACCTGCTGCCGGCTCCCCGGCCGGGTCGACCGCAGATAACCCGGCAGGGTGAACCCTCCCCCACCCAGGTGCAGCGCGTCGATCGCGCCGGCCGGGAGGGAGTCGGCCACCGCCGCGATCCACTGCACGTAGGCGAACTCCAGGAACCGCGGGTCTTGCAGGTCGACATACGAATGCCGGGCCGAGTTCAAGATGAGCGTCCGCCCACCCGGCACCGCGGGATCCGGCGAGATCCGCGCGCAGTGATAGGCCGTCTCGATGTCGCACGGGTTCGGCCCGACCGCCCCGAGCCCCGCCCCGGCCATCCCCAGCGCCGCGAGCGCCGCCCGCGTCTTGGGCCGGCCCGGCAGCGTGGGTCGCCGCAACCACAGGTGCAGCGCTGTTCCGCCCGCCGCCAGCAGCCCGGCGAGCGTCAGCACGATCCAGCTGGTCGGCATCGCCGCCACGAAGACGAACCCGGTCGCCAGCGTCGCCGTGATGGCGCCGAGCGTGCCGATGCTGGACAGCCGTCCCACCACCGACCCGGTCCGGTCGAGGTCGCTGAGCTGGAGCTTCACCACCATCGGGGTGATCGTGGAGAGCAGGAACGCCGGCAGGAAGACGGCCATGGCGGCGAGCAGGAGCACGGCGGGAGCGGCGCCGCCGCGCAGCAGCGAACCGCCGTAGCGGACCAGCGGCAGGGTCACGGCCGTGCCGATCGCCCCGAGGAGCAGGGCCGGCGCGAGCAGCAGGCGCGGGTTGAAGCGGTCCGCGAGGCGGCCGCCCAGCCACGTCCCGTACGCGATGGCGGCCAGCGAGATTCCGATGACCGAGCTGCTCACCTGGAGGGTCACGCCGACGTACGGCCCGACGAGGCGCAACGCCACGATCTCCAGAACCAGGACAGCGCCGCTTGCGGAGAAGACCAGCGCGGTCGCGAGGCCCGACGGCAGAGCGCGTGGGGTCACAGAATCGACAGATGGACGTGGTTCGTGTGCACTACCGACGGTCCTCCACTGGCGCTGTACGCCTTCCACCCGGTGCCCGGCATCCAGATCTGGCGATACCAGATTACGTACATCACGCCGAGCCGATCGGCGTTCTTCACCAGGAACGCCGCCAGGTTGCTGCCGTACGTCTTGTCGCTGCCGGAGGCCGCCACGTTCTGGAAGCCGGACTTGTTGGCGGAGAAGTCGCAGGCCCGGCCCTTGGGGTGCTCGCCGGAGGAGCGCTCGCTGAAGCAGGACGTGTAATGGGTGAAGCCGGCCGCCCGCGCTTGCTGATAGGCGTTGAGCAGGCGCGGCGTGATGCACCCGGAGGTGGTCGGGTCGTCGACCGTGCACGACTCCTTGGGCCACGAGCCGTCCGAGTTGCGCGGCGCGGGCTTGGCGAGCGGCGAGTTCGCGCTGACGAAGCCGCCGGCCGCGCCTCCGCCGCCGACGCTGCCGAGGGCGAGCTCGGCTTCCTTCTTCTTCTTGGTGAGCGCCGTGACCTGCTTCTGCTGCTCGACGATCTCTCGGTCGACGGCGGCCTTCGCGGCCTTGGCCCGGGCCAGGTCGGCCTGGTACTGCGCCAGGATCTGGCCGTCGAGCTGGGCGAGCATGTCGATCTGCTGGATGCGCTCGAGGAACGAGTCGGGCGAGGTCGCGTTGAGCAGCAGGCTCATCGTGCTGGTGCGGCCGAGCCGGTAGGAGCGGTTGGCGATCTCGCCGACCGAGCTCGCCAGCGTCTTGGCCGAGGCCTCGGACTGCTTGACCGTGGCCTGGAGCTGGATCTGCCGCTTCTTCGACGCGTTGAGCTTCTGGATCGCGTCGGCCTGGCCCTTGGCCGCGGACTCCAGCGCGTTGCGCAGCGTCTTGGAGCCGCCCTCGTCGGGGTCGGCCATCGCAGGCGTCGCCCAGAGCACGGATGCGGCAATGAGCAGCGCGATGACAGCGCTGAGCCGCCGCAGGAAAACCGCCGCCACGGATACCTCCCAAGAGTCAGCGCGGGAGACTTTACCGCGCCTGTCCAGGGATCGGCAGATCGATCAAGTTGCCGAGTATCCGCCGTCGACGAAGAGTGTTTGACCGGTTACCGCGACGGCAGCGTCACTGGCCAGAAAGACCGCACAAGCACCAAAATCTTCCGGTACGCCGTTTCTGCCGATCATCGTGCGCGCCGCGTGACCGGCCACCTTGGCCTGATCGGCGAAGACCGCCTCGGTGAGCGGGGTGTGCACGACGCCCGGGGCGATCGCGTTGCAGCAGACGCCGCGCCGCGACCAGGCCTCGGCCTGCGACCGGGTGAGCCCGACCAGTCCCGCCTTCGCCGCGCCGTATGCACCACTGTTCCCATATGCCCGGAAGGCTTGCTGGGAGACCACGTTGATGATCCGGCCCCAGCCGCGGACGGCCATCCGCGGGCCGAACGCCTGCCCGAGCAGGAACGGCGCGGTGAGGTTGGCCGCGAGCGTCACATCCCAGTCGTCCTCGGTGAGGTGATCCATCGGCGGGCGACGGTTGACGCCGGCCGAGTTCACGAGCACGTCGGGTTCGCCGTACCCATCAAGGATCTTCTCGATGACCTGCGCGACGGCCGCGCGGTCGGCGAGATCGGCTGAGATCGCGTGCCCTTGGGCGCCGTGTTTCTCCAGCTCGGCGACCACCTCGGCCATCGGCGCCGCGCGCCGGGCCACCAGCACGATCCGGGCGCCCGCACGGCCCAGCGCGATCGCCATGGCCCGGCCGATGCCCGAGCTTCCCCCGGTCACCACGGCGGTGCGGCCGTCAAGACCGAAGACCTCTTGCAGGTACGACGACACGCGCGGCCCCTAAAGAATCGAGGAATCCGGGAACAGCGTGTCGCGGACCGTGTGCCACACGTCGTCGTTGGGCGCCACGAGCAGGCCGCGTTCGCTGTCGGTGGGACGGTAGGGCGTGCCGTCGAGATGCAGCGCGGTGCCACCCGCCTCTCGGATGATCAGCGAGCCGGGCGCGTGGTCCCAGGGCAGGATCCGCCAGAACATCGCGAACTGCTGCTCGTCGGTGGCCACGGCCGGGTATTCGTACCCGGCGCAGTGATGCCCGTTGGTGACCTCGCCGAGCTTGCCGAAGTTGGCGTTGGCGACCTCTCGCAGGCGTGGCGGCAGGTAATGCCGCGCGACGACGCCGCGCAGACGGGCCGCGCCCGGATCATCGGTGCGGGTCTTGACGCGTACGCCGTCGCGATAGGCGCCCGCGCCCGCCTCCGCCACCGTCAGGTGGTCCCCCGGAACGTCGAGGATCCACGACGCCGCGAGCTCCCCGCTCTGCACCAGCGCTACCATCACGGCGAACGGCGTCTTGCCGGCGGCGAAGTTGTTGGTGCCGTCGACCGGGTCGACGATCCACACCGCGCCGTCGTCGCCGACCCGCTCGAGCACCCGCGGATCGGCGGCGACGGCCTCCTCGCCGACCACGGCCGAGCCGGGCAGCAGCGCGGTGAGCCCGCGGGTCAGCGCCCGCTCGGATTCCTGGTCGGCGATCGTGACCATGTCGCCCGGCGACTTCTGGTGGATGTCGGCAGCGGCGAGATGACGGAAGCGCGGCAGCACGATGGTCGCCGCGACCTCCCGGATGAGATCCGCGACCTGATCAAGCACGCGGCGGCAACTTCACGACGCTGACGAAGAACTCGTCGATCTGCCGGATCACCGTGATGAACTGCTCGAAGTCGACCGGCTTGGTCACGTACGCGTTCGCGTGCAGCTGGTAGCTGCGCAGGATGTCCTCGTCGGCGGCCGAGGTGGTGAGCACGACGACCGGGATGCGACCCAGCTCGTCGTCCTTCTTGATCTCCTCGAGCACCTCGCGGCCGTCGCGCTTCGGCAGGTTCAGATCCAACAAGATCAAATCGGGGCGTACGGAGTCCGCGTACTGGCCCTCGCGGCGCAGGTAGGCCAGCGCCTCGGCGCCGTCGGAGACGACGTTGAGCCGGTTGCGGACCTTGTGCTCCTCGAAGGCCTCCTGCGTCATCAGCACATCGCCCGGATCGTCCTCGACCAGCAGCACCTCGATCGGTGTGCCATCGGCCCTTACCGCTTCAGTCACGCGTTGACCTCCGTCTTCGCTGTGCCGTTACCGGCGCCCGGTCCTTCGGACGGCGCCGAGAACCCGGGCTCGACAGAATCGGCGGCCGACGGTGCGCCCGGCAACACCGGCAGGGTGAAGTTGATCGAAGTGCCTTCCTCGACGTCGAGGTCAAGCCAGATTCGGCCGCCATGGTATTCGACGATCTTTTTCACGATAGCCAGTCCGATGCCGGTGCCCTCGTACGCGTCGCGGGCGTGCAGCCGCTGGAAGATCACGAAGACCTTGTCGGCGAACTCGGCCTCGATGCCGATGCCGTTGTCCCGGACGTTGATCGCCCACTCGTCGCCGTCGCGCTGCGCGCTCACCCGGACCACCGGCGGGACGTCGGGGCGGCGGAACTTGAGCGAGTTGCCGATCAGGTTGACGAAGAGCGTGGTGATCAGCGGTTCCTCGCCCTCGACCGTGGGCAGGTCGGTCCAGCTGATCTCGGCATCCTCCCCGGCTCGGACCTCGAGCTGGGAGCTGACGTCGGTGAGCACCCGGTCGAGGTCGACCTCGGTGAAGCCGGCGGTGATCCGGCCGATCCGGGAGAACGCGAGCAGGTCGTTGATCAGCCGCTGCATGCGCTGGGCGCCGTCGACCGCGAACGCGATGTATTGATCGGCGCGCTCGTCGAGCTGACCGGAGTAGCGCCGCTGCAGCAGCTGGCAGAAGCTGGCCACCTTGCGCAGCGGCTCCTGCAGGTCGTGCGAGGCCACGTAGGCGAACTGCTCGAGGTCGCGGTTGGACCGGGTGAGCTCCTCGGCCTGGGCCTTGAGCTGCTCGTTCACCCACTCGATCTGGCTGCGGGCCTCGCGTACTTCGGCCAGCTCGGCCGCGATCTTCTGCCGCATGCCGTCGACGTCGGCCGCGAGGCTGGTCAGCTCGGGCGAGCCGGCGCTCTCGATGCGCCTGCCGTAGGCGCCCGCCGCGACCTCGCGCACCTGCTCGGCCAGTTCGACCACCGGGCGGCTGACCAGGCGGTCGAGCAGCAGGAGCAGGCCGGCCCCGGCCAGGATGATGATCGCGGCGGCGGCGATCTGGATGGCCACCATGGTCTGGCTCGAGTCGCGCGCCGCGGTCGCCGACTTGGTGCGCAGCACCTGGATGTCGTCCTGCATGTCGCCGATGGCCTGGCGTAGCGCGTCGAACTCGGTGGTCGGGCCCGCGATGATCAGTTGCTGTCCGGCCGCGGTGCCCTTGGTGTCCACCGCCTCGATCACCGGTTCGGCGACCTTGGCGTGCCAGGCCTGCGCCCGCTGCTGCACCAGTTGGAGCGACGCGCGGATGTCGGTGTCGCCGGGGTGCAGCAACGCCTCGATCCGGGAGACCTGCGCCTTCTCGTCGGCGAGTCCCTGGTTGTACGGGCCGAGCGAGCCCTGCTGGCCGGTGATCGCGTAGCCGCGGACGCCGGTCTCCTGGTCGACGTACGCCGTGTTCAGCGACTCGCCGGCGGCCCGCATCGGGCTGGCCCGGTTGAGCACGTCGTCGAGATGCCGGTTGTTCTGCGCCGCGGTCAGCGCCGCGAACACGGCCAGCGCGCCGAGCACGATGCCGGTCGCGACGCACAGCGCGGCTATCCGGGCCCGCAGGGTCCAGCCGCCCCAGCTCAGCAGCCTCATCGTCCGCTCCCGTGGGAGATCAGCAGCATGGCCACGTCGTCGGCGAGCGGGCCGCCGTTGGCCTGCTCGGCCTGCCCCACCAGCCAGGCCGGCAGCGCCGGCAGCGGCACCCCGCGGGCGGGTGGCTCGTCGAGCAGCGAGCACAGCCCGTCGACGTCGAGACGCTCGGCGCCCACGCCGGTGTGCCCCTCGATCAGGCCGTCGGTGTACATCAGCAGCGACCAGTCGTCGCCGGCCAGTTCCAGCTCGGTCGCGGGGGCCGGTTTGGGGCGCACGCCGAGGACGATGCCGGGCCGGGCCGCGACCGGCTCGGCCCGCCCGCCGGAGAGCAGCACCGGCGGCGGGTGGCCGGCGAGGCGCACGGTCGCGCGGTTGGCCGGGATGTCGAGCGTCACCGTGGCGGCCGTCGCGAACACCTCGCGGGCCCGGCGCTCGCTCATCAGCACCTGCTCGAGCGAACCGAGCACCTGATCTTCGGGCACACCGGCCAGCACCAGCGCCCGCCAGGCGACCCGGAGCTCGACGCCCAGCGCCGCCTCGTCGACGCCGTGCCCGCACACGTCGCCGACGATCACGTGCAGCCGGTCGTCGCCCACCTGGACGACGTCGAAGAAGTCGCCGCCGAGCAGGCCCATGGCCCGGCCCGAGCGGTAGAACGTGTGCACCTGCACGGCCTCGGTCGACATCAGCGGCTGGGGCAGCAGGCCGCGCTCGAGGCGGGCCGACTCGGCCTGGCGCAGCTCGACCTCGCGCAGCCGCTGCGCGTTCTCGTCGGCGCGCTTGCGCTCGACCGCGTAGCGCAGCGACCGGGTCAGCAGCACGCCGTCGACCTGGCCCTTGACCAGGTAGTCCTGGGCGCCCTCGGCGACCGCCGCGACGCCCAGGTGCTCGTCGGAGCGGCCGGTGAGCACGCAGACCGCGGCGCTGCCGGCCACCGCGAGCAGCTTGCGCAGCCCATCGATGCCCTCGGCGTCGGGCAGCCCCAGGTCGAGCAGGATGCACTGGACGCCGCGCATCTTGGTCTTGGCCTCGCGCAGCGTGGTCGCCACCGCGAGGTCGAACGGGGCCTCGGCCTCGTTCAGCAGCTCACGGACGAGGAAGGCGTCGCCCTCGTCGTCCTCGACGAGCAGGACACGCAACCGCTCCACGGCGGCCGCGGAACTCGTCCGGGCGCGGGGCGCGACCGACCGCTCAGTCATGCCGTTACCCCACTCGCCTTCACCCGACCGGACTGGACGATCGTGTACCACTCCCGGCGAGCGCACAACTCCGCGAGTATCACGTGTGATCCTCGGCGGGCACCGAATCGTGGGCGGCCACGCGGCGGGCGTGCTCGGCGATGACCTGCCCGAGGATGCCGTGCAGGCGCCCGCAGTCGGGACAGTGCAGGTTCTCGTCGAGGCGACGGCTGCCGCATTCCGCGCAGGTGCCGCGGTCCTCCGGATCGTGGTACTGCTCCAAGGCCCGGCACATCGCGCGGATCACGTGGTCGTTGACCGCGAACACGCCCTCGCCCAGGGCGGTGCGAACGCCCACCATGGCAACCGGGTCGGCCTCGGGATTCGGGTCAAAAGGGGCAACGTTGTCGATGAACTTCGCGATCACGGCGGCGGGATCGAACGGCGTGCTCACGCCGACAACGCTATGCCACGCCAGAAACGATCTTCGGGCTACCCGGTGTCATACGCCTCCGCTTAGATATCACCCATGAGTGACGTGGCTCTCGTACGCGGGGCGAGTCGGCTGGTGGCCGCCCTGGCCATCGTGATCGTCCTGGGCCTGGTCGGGTTCGCGGCGGTCTGGTCGGTGCGCCCGCCCGCCGCCCGCGACGCGGGCGCTTCCGGGTTCAGCGCGCAACGCGCGTTCGAGCAGGTCGAGGCGATCGCGACCGAGCCGCATCCGGTGGGCAGCGCCGCGCAGGGCAGGGTGCGCGATCACTTGGTGAGCGCGCTTCGCGGGCTCGGGCTGTCGCCCGAGATCCAGGACACGGTGTCGATCGAGGGCGGCGAGCTGTCGTCCAGCGCGGGCGGGGCCGCACTGGCACACGTACGCAATGTGGTGACGCTCATCCCCGGCAGCGATTCCACCGGCCGCATCTTCCTGGTGGCACACACCGACTCGGTGCAGATCGGCCCGGGCGCCAACGACGACGCGGCCGGCACCGCCGCGATCCTCGAGATCGCCCGAGCGCTGGCCGGCGGCCCCCGCCTGCGCAACGACGTCGTGCTGGTGCTCACCGACGGTGAGGAGGCCTGCCTCTGCGGCGCCAAGGCGTTCGTCGACCAGCACCCGCTGGCGCAGAGCTTGCCCAACCAGCGAAGCGGCATCGCGCTCAACCTCGAGGCCCGCGGCAGCAGCGGCCCGGCGATCATGTTCGAGACCGCGGCCGACAACCGCGCGCTCGTCGACGTGTACGCGCACGCCCCCAAGCCGGTCGGCACGTCGTTCGCGGTCGAGATCTACCGCCTGCTTCCCAACGACACCGACTTCACCGCGTTCCGCGAGGCCGGCTTCACCGGGCTGAACGCGGCGTACATCGACGGCGCCGCCGTCTACCACGCCCCCACCGACCTGCCCTCGGCGATGGATCTCGACAGCCTTCAGCATCACGGCGACAACGCGCTGGCGGTGACCCGCGATCTCGGCGGTCGCGACCTGTCCGCGCTGACCTCCTCCGACGACGCCACGTATTTCCCCGCGCCCGGCCTGCTGGTGCGTTACCCCGGCGAGCTGGTCTGGCCGTTGGCCGGGCTCGCGCTGGTGGCGGTGATCGTGCTCGGCTGGCTGGCCCGGCGGCAGGGCCGCACCACCGGACGCAAGCTGGCCGGGGCGTCGATCGTCACGCTGCTGCCGATCATCGTGGCGCCGGTGCTGGCCCAGCTGTTCTGGCCGCTGCTCGAAGCAATTCGCCCCGAGTACGCCGCGATGCCGATCGACCCCTACCGCCCAGGCTGGTACCGCCTGGCCGTCCTCGCGCTGACCGCCACCGTCGTGTTCGCCTGGTACGCGTGGTTCCACCGCTCCCGCCGGGCCGGCCCGGTCGCGCTCGCCGTCGCCGGCCTCGGCTGGCTGGCCGTTCTCGGCCTGGCCCTGGCCGGCACCATGCCCGGCGGCTCCTACCTGGGCGCCCTGCCCGCGCTGGCCGGCGCGGTCGCCGGCATCGTGGCGCTGCTCGTACGCGGCCGGTGGCCGGTGCTCGCGATCGCGGCCGGCGGCGCGATCGCGGTGATCATCCTGCTGCCCACGGTGATCATGCTGTTCCCGGCGCTCGGCATGCCGACGGCCGGCGCCGGCGCGTTCCTGGCCGTGCTGCTCGGGCTCGCCCTGCTCCCGGTGATCGAGCTGCTCCACCCGGTAGCCGCCGGCCAGCGCGGGCTCGACGCGCTGCGTGCCCGGCGCCGCGCCACCGCGCCCACCCTCGCGGCGCTGCTCGCGACCGTTCTCTGCACGGCCGTCGGCCTGTCGGTCGACCGCTTCGACGCCGAGCACCCGGCGCTCACCCAGCTGATGTACGCGCTCGACACCGACAGCAACACGGCCCAGTGGCTCAGCGACGAGCCCAGCGTGCAGAAGTGGACCTCGCAGTACGTCTCCGGCGACCCGCACACGGTCAACGCGACGCTGCCGGCCTTCGGCCCCGAGAAGATGCGCACCGGCCAGGCGCAGGCCGCCTCGGTCCCGGCCCCGAACCTCACCCTGGAGTCGGACACCCGATCGGGTGACCGCCGAGTGCTGAAGCTGCGGCTGCAGCCGCGGCGGCAGGTCCGGCTCACCACGCTGCACGTCGAGTCCGGCGTCACCGTCACCGCGGCTACCGTCGGCGGGCGCGAGCTCCCCGCCGACAAGCTGGAGGTGAAGGAGAAGGACGGCCCGTGGGGTTTCGGGATCGTCTTCCACGCTCCCCCGGCCGAGGGAGTTGAGGTCACCCTGACGGTGAAGGCGAGCGGCCCGGTGAAGTTCCGGGCCATGGACGGCAGCGACGGCCTGACCGCCCTGCCCGGCTTCCAGTCCCGGCCGGCCGCCGTCGGCATCGCCGCATCGCACACCAGCGAGTTGCTGGCGGTCGCCAAGACCTACACGCTGTGACTCATGGCAAAGGTGCTGTACTCCGCGACCATGTCCCTCGACGGCTTCATGGCCGGTCCGAGCGGCGACATGTCCTGGCTGGCCGACTATCTCGGCCCCAACGAGCTGGCCGAGAGCCTGGTCGACCAGATCGGCGCGCTGCTGGTGGGCCGGCGGACCTTCGAGGGTGACGACCCCAACCGCGGCACCGAGAAGGAGGGCGCGCTCGAGGGCGCGTGGCACGGCCCGCAGTTCGTGCTCACCCACCGGCCGACGGTCCCGCCGCCCCCGGGCACGACCTTCGTCACCGACGTGGCCAGCGGTGTCGCGGCGGCGAGCGCGGCCGCCGGCGACAAGTACGTGAACATCCTCGGCGCCGAGGTCGCCCGGCAGGCCCTGGCCGAGGGCCTGGTCGACGAGATCCTGGTGTTCATCGCCCCGCTCCTGCTCGGCGACGGCACCCGGCTGTTCGCCTGGCCGGGCGGCGCCAAGATGCGGCTGGAAAGACTCAGTCAGTCGGAGTTCCCGCTGGCCACCGGCATCTGGTACCGCGTGATCAGGCCGTGAGGGTCGTCGGCGACGCGGCGCCGCGCTGACTCACCGGCCGCGACCCCGGCGGCCGGTGGGGGCGGCGTGACGGAAGTGGACGAACAAGCGGCCCCAGTTGTCGCCGTCCTTCTCCACGCGGTGGTAGAGCTGTTTGATCTCGCGCTGGTCCAGGAAGCGCAGCACCTTCTTCTTCAACGCGCCGCTGCCCTTGCCGGGGATGATCTCGACCATCGAGGCCTTCTTCTCGATGGCCTCGTCGATGATGCCGCGCAGGGCCCGGTCGATCTCCTGGCCCCTGTTGAAGATGTCGTGCAGGTCGAGCTTGAGTTTCACCTGATGCTGCCTTTCAGCCGGCTCGGCCTATTCTTGCTCGGATTTGCCGAGCCATTCCTCGACCCGGTGGACGGCCTCGTCGTAGTCGGCGTGCTGCTTCATCGCCGCCGCCAGCCGCAGGTGCGGCAGGGCCTCACGAAAGCGGCCGGCCCGCTCCAGGGTCCGGCCGAGCACGTGGTGCGCGTAGTGATCCGATGGATCATGCTCGATCAGCGCTCTGAGCTGCGCTTCGGCGCGCGCTAACTGGGCCGAGTTGAAATACGCGCGGGCCAGCAGCTGGCGGACGGCGGCGTTGTGCGGCTCGGCCTCGACGATGGGCTCGAGCAGGCGGGATGCGCCGAGCGGGTCGCCGGACTCGAAGAAAAAGGTGGCCCTGCGGTATTCCTCGAGAAGATCCACGTGCACGCTCCCCACGTCCTCGCGCCCGACACCAGACAACGCTGGCACAACATCGAGCGAACGGCGAGTGTTCCGATGATCCAAGCTTCCCGACAAATCACCGCATACGGCAACTCGCACGTCGGACAATGCCTGCGTGGGGGACTTTCCGAGTCATGTGGTGTCCGTTCCGGCCCGTCCACGATTCGGGCGGGCCCGTGCCGGCGCGATCGGGGTGTTCACCCTCGTGCTGTGCCTGATGATGGCGGGCGGCAGCTCGTCGCCGGCGCTGCGCTCACCGGCCTACCTGATCGCGGGGATGAAGGACATCCCGTCCCCGCCGTCGGGCCGGCCATGGACGCCGGCGCCGATCGACGCGGACGGCCTGGCGATGGTGGCGAGCGCCGACGGGCAACGGTTCGTGCTGCACACCACGGCCGGTGACCAGACGTTCCTGCCGGGGGTCGACCTGGGCGACACCACGCCGGGACACGTGCCGGGCGACCCGTCGATCTCGGCGGCGCAGTACCGGGCCTGGTTCGCGGCGATGAGCATGCTGGGCATCCGGGTGGTGCGGACGTACACGATCCACCGGCCGGCCTTCTACCAGCAGCTGGCGCAGTACAACGGGGAGAACCCGGATCGCCCGCTCTACCTGATGCAGGGGGTCGCGCTGCCGACGTCGTACGTCATCCGGCGGAACCTCTACGACAAGCAGGTCACCGAGGCCTTCACCGGCGAGCTGCGGGACGCGGCGAACGCGGTCTCGGGCAAGCTCACCACCACCGACGGGGACTGGGACGCCGACGTCACGCCCTGGCTGTGCGGGTGGATCATCGGCGCCGAGCTCGACCCGTACGCGTCAAAGGCCTCTGACCAGCGCAACCGGAACGCCAAGCCGGTCTCCGGCAGGTTCTTTCGCAGCGCCACGGGCGCCAATGCGACCGAGAAGTGGCTGGCGGCGCGGATGAACGAGCTCGCCGGATTTCAGGCGGCGAAAGGGCTGAGCGAGCCGATCGCGTTCGTGAACTGGCCGACCACCGACCCGCTGCGGCACCCGGAGGAGCCGCTCGCGCAGGAGGACATGTACCAGCTCGACGCGAACCACGTGCTGCCGACCGCGAACTGGCCGGCCGGCACGTTCGCCAGCTATCACGCGTTCCCCTACTACCCCGACTTCCTGCGGCGGGAGCCAGGACTGCAAAAGGCCGGTGATCCGTACGCGTCCTACCTCGGCGCCTTGCACAAGCACCACGCCACGATGCCGACGATGATCACCGAGTTCGGCGTGCCCTCGTCGCTCGGCTCGGCGCACGCCGGACCGCTCGGCCGCGACCAGGGCGGGCACAGCGAGACCGATGCGATGCGGATCGACGCCGAGCTGCTCCGGCTGATCAAGGATCAGGGGCTGGCCGGCGGGTTCCTCTTCGAGTGGGCCGACGAGTGGTACCGGCTCGCCTGGAACACGATCACCCACCAGGACGCGAGCCGCCGCCAGCTGTGGCACGACCCGCTCACCAACGAGCAGCACTTCGGCCTGCTGGCGACCGACCCGGCCGGGGCCTCCGAGCCGAAGTCCCTGATCGACGCCGATGGCGGATGGCCGGCCCGCGACGTCACGGCGTACACCGACGAGGCCTGCCTGCACCTGGACGTCCGATTGGGCGACTCGCCGCCGGGCTCGCTGCAGCTGGGGTTCGACGTGCTGCCGAGCCTGACCGGCACGCCGATGGCCGGCAGCGCCGACCGGCGGCCGGACGCGGTGTTCGCGCTGAATCTCGTGGGGAGAACTGGGCAGGCGTACGTGCGGGAGCAGCTCGACCCCATGCCGCTGGACCAGGCCGTGCCCGAGGCGCAGCGCGGGCCGGCGCCGAGCGGCTGGCGGGCGTACGAGCTGCTGGCCGACCGCAAGCCGGTCGAGCTGCAGAACGCGGGCCTGCTGCGGGAGGGCACCCTGTGGCGCTTGAACAAAGACCGGCTCACCGTGCGCGTGCCATGGGCGATGCTGGGTATCGCCGATCCGTCGTCGCACGAGGTCGGGGTGCCGAGGGCGGGAAAGCTGACCTTCCAGACCAGTCCGGGGGTGAGCGTCTCGCTGGCGGCGTCGGGCCGGGATCAGGTGGTCGGGCAGGTCGCCTGGGACGGGTGGGCCACGCCGTCGTACACCGAGCGGCTCAAGCAGGGGGCTTCGGCGTTTCGCGACGCCGCGCTGTCGGTGACGGCCGGCTGAGCATCAGCAGCGTGGTGCCGGCGGCGACCAGCAGCGCGCCGACCGTGATCAGCAGGAGGGGGTTGCGGGCGGGCACGTGCGGGTCCGGGTAGTCCGCGCTCCAGCAGTAGACATCGCCATTCTCGGTGAGGGCGCAGGTGCTCTCCCCGTCGGCGACCAGCTGGACGACGCGGCCCTGGAGGCCGACCCGGCAGAAGCCCTCGCACCCGTCCGCCCGAGCCGGCGCGGGCGCGACCAGGAAGAGCGACGCGACCACGGCCAAGATCGCCAATACCCGACGGGTGATCCACATGCAACCATTATGAGCGTTTTGTACGCTTTAGGGGTTTCGACACGCTTTCATGCCGCGGCCACCCCGTCCAGAATCCCGTGCCTGGTGATCGTGTCGGCGGCCGAGACCGTCGCATAGCCCGCCAGATCGCTGGTGGCGCCGAGCCGGGTCGTCGCCAGCGTTTCCGGGCCTAGGATCGCCGCCACCGCGACGACGGCGCCGAGCACCGCCAGGCCGCTGCGCCGCCGCCAACCGAGCATCTGGTGCTTCATCGTCTGCGTCATGACCACCACATTCGGGGCGTACGGTGTCATGCGGCTGTGCGAAATCCTTGCGTTTCCTGTGGGTGCCTTGCACAGGTGCTACACAGGAATCGGAAAGGCGGCGCAAAGCGTGACCCGTGACAGTAGGGGCATGACGATGGCGAACCAAGAATCCGGCACCGAGCTCCGCCGCCCCGACGGTGGCCCGGTTCGAGTCCTCGTGGTCGACGACGAGCCGACGCTGGCCGAGCTGCTCTCGATGGCCCTGCGCTACGAGGGCTGGGACGTGAAGAGCGCCGGCGACGGCCAGACCGCCGTGCGCACGGCCCGCGATTTCCGGCCCGACGCCGTCGTCCTCGACATGATGCTCCCCGACATCGACGGGCTCGAGGTGCTGCGCCGGCTGCGCGGCGAGTCGCCCGAGGTGCCGGTGCTGTTCCTGACCGCCAAGGACTCGGTGGAAGACCGGATCACCGGCCTCACCGCCGGCGGCGACGACTACGTCACCAAGCCGTTCAGCCTCGAGGAGGTCGTGGCCCGGCTGCGCGGGCTCATGCGCCGGATGGGGCACTCGCCGATGCGTACGGAGTCGCAGCTCGTCGTCGGCGACCTGACGCTCGACGAGGACAGCCACGAGGTCCGCCGCGGCGGCGACCTGGTCACGCTCACCGCGACCGAGTTCGAGCTGCTGCGCTACCTCATGCGCAACCCGCGCCGGGTGCTCAGCAAGAGCCAGATCCTCGACCGGGTGTGGAACTACGACTTCGGCGGCCAGGCCAACGTCGTCGAGCTCTACATCTCGTACCTGCGCAAGAAGATCGACGCGGGACGCGCACCTATGATCCACACCATGCGCGGGGCCGGCTATGTCCTCAAGCCCGCTGACTGACGCCCCCGTCGACCGCCCCGCCCGCTGGCGCAGCCCGGCGGGCTGGCCCCTGCGTACCCGCATCGTGGCGACCATGATCGTCCTGCTGACCGTACTGGGCCTCGCGGTCGGCGGCACGGCCGAGATCTTCCTGCGCAAGCAGCTGTACGACCAGATCGACACCCGGGTCAACGACGCGCAGAACCGCTCCCACTTCATCTTCAACCAGCAGCAGGATCCGGGCGGCGACCCGCGCGGCCCGGGCGGCGGCAACTTCCCCGGCGGCACCCCGCCCACCGGCGTCCAGTCCCGGACGATCATCGTGCAGCTCTCGCCCACCGACAAATCGGTCCTGTACGGCGGCATCCTGCGCGACTCGAGCACCGACTTCAACCTGAAGACCGACCCCCTCCCGGACGACGCGCAGAGCGTGCTGAAGACCATGTCCCTGGACCGACATCCCCGCGACGTCGACCTCGGATCGCTCGGCGACTATCGCCTGGTGGCCGGCGTCGACAAGGACGGCAAGATCGTCGTCACCGGCCTGCCGCTCACCGAGTTGCACACCACGCTGTTGCGGGTCGCCCTCGTCACCGGCGGCGCGACGCTCATCGCGCTGGTCATCGCCGGATGGGCCGGCGCGCTGACCGTCCGCGGCACCCTGCGCCCGCTCGGACGCGTGGCGTCCACCGCCACCCGGGTCTCCGAGCTGCGGCTCGACCGCGGCGAGGTGCAGCTGGCCCAGCGGGTCCCCGACGCCGACACCGACCCGCGCACCGAGGCCGGCCAGGTCGGCGCGGCCCTCAACCGGCTGCTCGACCACGTCGGCAACGCCCTCGAGGCCCGGCACGCCAGCGAGATGCAGGTACGCCAGTTCGTCGCCGACGCCAGCCACGAGCTGCGCACGCCGCTCGCCGCCATCCGCGGGTACGCCGAGCTCAGCCGCCGCAGCCGGGCGCCGATCTCGGAGGAGATCGCCCACGTGCTCAACCGGGTCGAGTCCGAGGCCAAGCGGATGACGCTGCTCGTCGAGGACCTGCTGCTGCTCGCCCGCCTCGACGCCGGGCGGCCGCTCGCCCACGACCCGGTCGACCTGACCATGCTGGTCGTCGACGCGGTCAGCGACGCGCACGCGGCCGGCCCGCGCCACTACTGGCAGCTCGACCTGCCCGAGGAGCCGGTCACCGTGATCGGCGACGGGGCACGGCTGCACCAGGTGCTCGCCAATCTGCTGGCCAACGCGCGTACGCACACACCCGACGGCACGGCCGTGACCGTCTCGGTGCGCGCCACCGACGAGGCGGCCGTGGTGCACGTCATCGACGGCGGGCCGGGCATCCCGGCCGAGCTGCAGCCGCACATCTTCGAGCGGTTCGCCCGCGGCGACAGCTCGCGCTCCCGCGCGGCCGGCAGCACCGGCCTCGGCTTGTCGATCGTGCACGCCGTCGTGACCGCCCATCGCGGGAACGTCTCGGTGCAGAGCGTCCCCGGCCAGACCGTGTTCACCGTGGTCCTGCCGTTGGTGCCACCCGGCCTCGTCCCAACAGCTGGTCCCCAACTGGCTCAGCGGGCCCGATGACGCGTTATGCTTGCCGACGTGTCCAGGAGCTATCGGTGGTTTACCGGGCCGGCCTACGCCGGTGCCTCGGTTGTCACCGCATGACCTGAGACACCAGCCAGAGCCGGCCCGAGGCAGCGACGACGTCGCTGCCTTTTTGTTTGCCACCCAGTGTTTTGCCCACCAGCAAAGCCGGCTCTCGCCCCGGGCGCCGGCCCGAAGGAGATGAACCACCGTGACCATCCCCGAGGTGCAGCGCGTCCGCGATCAGCGTATCGCCGCCGTCGTGCCGCTGATGAGCCCCGCGCTGCTGCACCACGAGCTGCCGCTGACCGCCGACCTGCACGACAACGTGCTCGACGGCCGCCGCCAGGTCGAGGACGTGCTCAACGGCCGAGATCCACGGCTGCTCGTCGTGGTCGGCCCGTGCTCGGTGCACGACCCGGTCGCCGCCGGCGAGTACGCGGGGCTGCTGCGCGAGCAGGCCGACCGGCTCGCCGACGACCTGCTGGTCGTGATGCGGGTGTACTTCGAGAAGCCGCGCTCGACGGTCGGCTGGAAGGGCCTGATCAACGACCCCAAGCTGGACGGCACCGGCGACGTCGGCGCCGGCCTGCGGATCGCCCGCAAGCTGCTCCTCGAGATCGTGGGCAAGGGCCTGCCGACGGCCGTGGAGTTCCTCGACCCGATCACGCCGCAGTACATCGCCGACACCGTGGCGTGGGGCGCGATCGGCGCCCGTACGGTCGAATCGCAGGTCCATCGGCAGCTGGCCTCCGGTCTTTCCATGCCGATCGGCATGAAGAACCGCCCGGACGGGAGCATCAGCACCGCGGTCGACGCCATTCAGGCCGCCGCCGTGCCGCACGTCTTCCCCGGCATCGACTACTCCGGGACGCCGGCGATCCTGCACACCACCGGCAACCCCGACACCCACCTGGTGCTGCGCGGTGGCGGCGGCCGTCCGAACTACAGCGCCGTGGACGTCGAGGCGGCTCTGCAGCTGCTGCGCAAGGCGGAACTGCAGGAGCGCCTGGTGATCGACTGCTCGCACGGCAACAGCAACAAGGACCACCTGCGCCAGCCGCTGGTCGCCGACGACGTGGCGGGGCAGGTCGCCGAGGGGCAGCGCGGGATCAGCGGGGTGATGCTGGAGAGCTTCCTCGTGCCGGGGCGTCAGGAACTCGGCGGCTCGCTGACCTACGGCCAGTCGGTGACGGACGCCTGCATGGGCTGGGACACGACCGTCGACGTGCTTTCGAAGCTCGCGTCGGCAGCTCACAGCAGGCGCACAGTGCGGGCATAAAGACGAGACAGCGGGCGCGTCGAAGGTTGGTTCATGACCTCGACGCTGCCCGCTCCTCCGGTGGTGGTTCCGCCGCCGGCTCCTTCGGAACCAGCCAGGACCCGGTGGCGCCTGCTGCGGGGACGCCCGGGTGATCCCGTCTGGGCCCGGCCCGCGCTTTACGTCCTTCTGCTGCTGACCGGTGTCCTCTACATCTGGGGACTGAACGAATCGGGCTGGGCGAACGCGTTCTACTCCGCCGCTGCCCAGGCCGGCTCGGCGAGCTGGAAGGCCTTCTTTTACGGCTCCTCCGACGCCGCCAACTCGATCACCGTGGACAAGACGCCCGCCTCGCTGTGGTTCATGGCGCTCTCCGCACGGATCTTCGGGGTCAACTCCTGGAGCATCCTCGTGCCGCAGGCGCTCATGGGCGTGGCCAGCGTCGGGCTGCTCTACACCACGGTCAAGCGCTGGTTCGGCCCGGCGGCCGGTCTGATCGCGGGTGCGACGCTGGCGCTCACCCCGATCGCGGTGCTGATGTTCCGCTTCAACAACCCGGACGCGCTGCTCGTGCTGATGATGGTCGCGGGCGCCTGGGCGACCACGCGGGCCATCGAGAACGGCTCGACGAAGTGGCTCGCATTGGCCGGGGCGTTCGTCGGGTTCGGCTTCCTGGCCAAGATGCTGCAGGCGCTGCTGGTGGTGCCGGCGTTCGCGCTCGCGTACCTGATCGCCGGTCCGCCCAAGCTCGGCAAGCGGACCGTGCAGTTGCTGATCTCGGGGCTCGCGCTGGTCGTCTCGGCCGGGTGGTACATCGCGATCGTCGAGCTGGTGCCGGCCTCGATGCGGCCGTACATCGGCGGATCGCAGAACAACAGCATTCTCGAGCTTGCCCTCGGCTACAACGGGCTCGGCCGGCTCTCCGGCGACGAGACCGGCAGTGTGGGCGGTGGCGGCGGAGGCGGCGGCTGGGGCGAGACCGGGCTGCTGCGGATGTTCGACAGCTCGCAGGGCGGGCAGATCTCCTGGCTGCTGCCGGGGGCGCTGATCGTGCTGGTCGCGGGGCTGGTTCTGACCGCGCCCCGGATGCGGACCGACCGGGCCCGGGCGGCGCTGGTGCTGTGGGGCGGCTGGCTGGTCGGGACCGGGCTGGTCTTCAGCTACATGCAGGGGATCTTCCACGCCTACTACACGGTGGCGCTCGCGCCGGCCATCGGCGCGGTGGTGGGCATCGGGTCGGCGCTGCTGTGGCGCGAACGCCGCAACATCGTGGCGGCCTCGGCACTGGCGGTGGCGATCGCGGTGACGGCCTGGTGGAGCTATCACCTGCTGGGCCGCAGCGCGGACTTCCTGCCGTGGCTGCGCTGGGTGGTGCTGATCCTGGGGCTGGCCGCCGCGGTCGCGGTGGTGACGGTGGTGGCGGCGACCCAGCGCCTGGCGGCGCGGCTCGCGGTGGTGGCGGCCGGGGTTGCGCTGGTCGCGGTGCTTGCTGGTCCTGCTGCGTACGCGGTGCAGACCGCGTCCGAACCGCACACCGGGTCGATCCCGTCCGCGGGGCCGGCGACGACCACCGGGTTCGGCGGGCCGGGCGGCGGCCGTGGCGCCTTCGGCGGCGGCAACCCGGGTGGAGGCTTCGGGGGTGGCGGCTTCCCGGGCGGCAACCAGAACGGCGGCACCACCCAGAACGGCGGCCTCCCCGGCGGTGGCGGTGGCGGCGGGATGCGCGGGGGCGGCGGCATGGGCGGCCTCCTCGACGGCGTGACCGTCAGCGACGAGATGAAGGCTCTGCTCCAGGCCGACGCCGACAAATACACCTGGGTCGCGGCCACCGCCGGCTCGCAGAACGCCTCGAGCTACCAGCTGGCCACCGAGGACCCGGTGATGGCGATCGGCGGGTTCAACGGCACCGACCCCTCCCCCACGCTCGCCCAGTTCAAGGAGTACGTGGCGGCAGGAAAGATCCACTACTTCATCGGCGGTGGCAGCCTCGGCGGCGGCAGCAACACGGGCGGGAGCAACGCCAGCTCGGGGATAGCCCAGTGGGTGGCCGACAACTTCACGGCCACGACGGTCGGCAACACCACTGTCTACGACCTGGCCTCGTAGGTTCTCTCCGCTTGTGGGCGGCATCCCCTCACCGGGGGTGCCGCCCACTTCGTCGTTCACGCACCCGAAAACACACTCACAGCGCGGACACAGGGTGGCCTAACGTATCCCCCAGTTGTGTGGCCGAACTTTGACGGCATGAGCCTTGAGACGCTGCCATCGCACGCCGCCGACCCGTCCCGGATCGACGCTCCGGTGCTCGATGTGGTCGTCCCCGTCCACAACGAGGAGATCGACCTCGAGCCGTGCGTAAAGCGCCTGCACGCGTACCTGTCGGCGCATTTCCCCTATCGGTTCCGGATCACCATCGCCGACAATGCGAGCACCGACTCCACGGCCGACGTGGCCCGCCGGATCACCGAGGAGCTGCCCGGCATCGCGTCGGTGCACCTGAGCGAGAAGGGCCGGGGCCGCGCCCTCAAGCACGTCTGGACCCACTCCGACGCCGCCGTCCTCGCGTACATGGACGTGGATCTCTCCACCGACCTCGGCGCCCTGCTCCCCCTGGTCGCACCGCTGATCTCGGGCCACTCCGACCTGGCGATCGGCTCCCGCCTGGCCCGCGGCTCCCGGGTGGTCCGCGGCGCGAAGCGCGAGTTCATCTCCCGCAGCTACAACCTGATCCTGCGCGGCACCCTCTCGGCCCGCTTCTCGGATGCACAGTGCGGTTTCAAGGCGATCCGCGCGGACGTGGCGGAGCGACTGCTGCCGATGGTCGAGGACACCGGCTGGTTCTTCGACACCGAGATGCTGGTGCTGGCCGAGCGGGCCGGCCTGCGCATCCACGAGGTGCCGGTCGACTGGGTGGACGACCCCGACAGCCGGGTGGACATCGTGTCGACCGCCGTCGCCGACCTCAAAGGAATCGCGCGCCTGCTGCGCGCCCTCGGCTCGGGCCGCCTGCCGCTGGCCACCCTGCGCGAACAGCTCGGTCGCAACCCCCTGCCGGTGGCCGGCGTCCCCGCCGGCCTGACCGGCCAGCTGATCCGCTTCGCCGCCGTCGGCGTCGCGAGCACGCTGGCCTACTTGATTCTGTACGCGCTCCTGCGCACCGCCGTGAGCCCGCAGTGGGCCAACCTGGCGGCGTTGCTGGTCACCGCGATCGCCAACACCGCCGCGAACCGCCGCGTCACCTTCGGCGTCCGCGGCAACGACGGCGCCGTCCGCCACCAGGCCCAGGGCCTGATCGTCTTCGGCATAGGCCTGGCCCTGACCAGCGGTTCGCTGGCCGTCCTGGACGGCATCGGCACCAGTCCCGCCAAGCACGTGGAGCTGGTGGTCCTGATCCTGGCCAACCTGCTGGCGACCGCGGTCCGTTTCCTGATGCTGCGCATCTGGGTCTTCCGCTCCCGCAGAGCCGGCCAAGCCCGGGCTTGACGAGTGCTGCCCGCGATGCGGGGGCGCTTCGCGGGAAATCCCCGGCACAACTCAGCCCACCGAGAGGCGGCGCCGAATTCCCATTCGGCGCCGCCTTTCTTACGTCGATCGCTACTCTCTCGACGCTCAGAGCCAGCCGGGCGTTGGGGCGAATCTCTCGACGCTCAGAACCGGCCAGGCGTTGGGGCGAATCTCTCGACGCTCCGAGCCGGCCAGGCGTTGGGGCGAATCTCTCGACGCTCGGAACCGGCCGGGCGTTAGGGCGAACGTGGTCAGGTGGGGTCGGGGCGGCGGCGGAGCAGGCGGAAGGTCAATGTGGACGCCACGGTGGTGGCGCACAGGGCGGCGATCACGGCGGCTATCCACCAGCCGAGCACCGCGAGGATGATGGCGGCCGTCCAGATGACGATCGCGGTGAGGACCAGGGACAGGGTCGCGCCTCGGCGGGCCGCCGGGCGGGCGACCGGTCCGCCGCTCATGCGGGCGCAGAACTCAGGGTCCTCGCGCCTCAGCTGCCGTTCCAACTCTGCCAGCCGACGGCTGTCTTCCCTGCTCAGCATGTCGTCACCTCCGGTCGGCACCGCGCCTGCCCGCGATCGAGCAAGAGCCATCTCGATCTATCTCATTGTTACTCGCGCGTTGCCTTCGTGATACCTCCGGAGATGCCAGTTCCCGCCAACTGCCCGACTTACGCCCGCGAATGGTGAACCTTCACGCGCCACGCCCAGCGATGGCCCTGGGATGGCCCGCCCGGGACGACTCGCGCGGAGAAGGCACGCCGAACCGCCCGAGGGTTCCCCGGGATGGCACGCACAGCGACGGCACCGGCAGGGCAGCAGGCTCGGGACCGCGGGCGCGGAAGGCGCAGGGTCGCGGACACGGGCGCGGGCGCGGGGACACGGGCGCGGGCGCGGGGCGCGGGCGCGGGGCGCGGGCGCGGGGACACGGGCGCGGGGCGCGGGCGCGGGGCGCGGGCGCGGGGCGCGGGCGCGGGGCGCGGGCGCGGGGCGCGGGCGCGGGGACACGGGCGCGGGGACACGGGCGCGGGGACGGCGTGCACTGCGGACAGCGAGCGTCGCGGGCGGCACGTGGGAGTGCGCGCGTCGATCAGTCGAAGGCGACGGTGGCCTCGGGGACGCCCCTGGCCCGGGCGACCGCGGCCGCCTCGGTCTCGATCTGTTTGCGGCGGGTGGCGGGGAGGGGGACGAACGAGGTGACGGTCAGGTCGACCCGCTTGCGGCCCGCCATCTTGGCCCGCCAGACGCCTAGGATCTCGCCGTCGAGCAGGAGGACGCCGGGGTTGCCGAGGATGCGCCACACCTCTTTCTGTTGTGGGCGGTCGGGGACCAGCAGGTCGCGGTCTCTTGCCTGGAGCAGCGGGTCCATTCCGGGGAGCAGGCGCACGCCCTCGGGCTGCTCGGCCTTGGACAGATCGTCGGCCGCGGACTCGGGGAGCCACGCCTTGCGGCCGTCGACCTTGACCTCGGCCAAGCCCGTGGTGGGCCAGACCCGCTTCATCTCGGCGGTGGTGCTGCCCAGATATTTGCCCAGCTCGGCGGGGGTTGCTGGGCCCAGGAAGCGCAGGTACGTGGTGATCAGATCGCCGATGCCCTCGTTTTCGGTGGGCTGGGGTGGGGCGTCGGGGATCGGGGCCAGGGTGGCGTCGCGGCCGCGGGACTCGACCTCGATGCCGCCGGGCAGGCCGGAGTGTTGCCAGACGTTGCCGGCGATGTGCTGGGCGCCGCAGCTGCGGCAGTAGTAGGTGAGCTCGCGCGGCACCCGCTTGCTGACCTGGGTGCTCACCTCGCCACGCGGCATCGAATCGTGCACCACCTCGCGGAACGCGGCGGCGGTCTTGGTGAACGCGGCGATGCCGAGCCGCATGCCCTCGCGGATCTGGCCGCTCTGGATGCGCGACGTGGCGTCGGCGTCGCTGACCGGCCACAACTGTTTGACCAGGGTGGGCAGGTCGGCTCGACGATGCAGGTGGGGCGCGCCGCGGGCGGCCCAGACGGTGATCAGCCGCTCGTCGGCCGGATCGGCCGTGGTGCGGGCGGCCAGGGCGACCTGCTGGGAGCCAGGGCTGTATTCCTGCACGCCGAGATCGAGCAGCGGCAGGTCGGCGGGGCGCCGACCGGAGCGCTCGGCCAGGCCCAGGGCGGCCACTCGGTAGGCCATCACCTGTGCACGGTCGACGTTGACCATGGCAGCCTCCCGGATTCTCGGGAGCGCCCCTAGCGGGGCGCCTTTGTTCAGGTGCGACGACCGTACCGCCGGGCTGCGACATTTTTCAGTCGATCAAGACGGCTGCCGGGATGGCCGGTCATCATCTCCCAGGTGTCGAGGCTGCTCGGGCCGTGCGGGCCGACCTGGAGGATCGGGGCGTCGCCGGTCAGGGTGTAGCCGCAGCGACGGGCCACCGCGGTGCTCGCCGTGTTCGCGGGGTCGATCCGCAGCAGCAGGCGACTCAGTTTCAGGGTGCTTCCGGCGTACGCGGAAAGCAGTGACAATGAGCCCGACGCGAGCCCGAGGCGACGATGGCGCGCGCCCACCAGATAGCCCAGTTCGGCCTCTTTGAGGCCGGCGTCGATGCCGAAGAGCAGGACCTCGCCGAGGGGACGGCCACCGCGCTCGGTGATCGCGAGCTGGATGCGCTGACCGCTGGTGCGGCCGTGGTGGGCGCGTTTGAGGTAGGCGACGCCGGCCTCCATGTCGAAGGGCGAGGGCATCGGCGTCCAGCGGGCGATGCCGGGGTCGTCGAGGAGGTCGATCAGATCGACGAGATCGTCGGACCGCCACTCGCGCAGGACAAGGCCGTCCCCCGTCAACGTGATCGGGAAAGGAAGACGGCTGGCGGCCACGACTTGATCCTGCCCGAATGAACCCGGTTCAAGCCAGTCCGTCATGTTGCCACCCCGCGATCGATCGACGATGACCGAGGTGTGCTGCGTGGCGCGGAGGCCTAGGCCTACTTTGATCTCGTGGACGAGCACACTGCGTTGGTGACGCGGCGGGGCGAGAATTACGGCGGGCGGTCCCGTGAGGAGCGCGCGACGGATCGACGCGACCGGATCCTCGCGTCGGCGCTGCATCTGTTCGGCACGCACGACTACGACGACGTCACGGTCGCGGCGGTCTGCACCGGCGTCCGGGTCTCGAAAAGATATTTCTACGAACATTTCGTCGATCGGGAAGATCTGGTACGGGCGCTGCACCGGCAGCAGAACGCATGGCTACTCGCCGGAGTCTCCGAGGCTGCTCCCGAGGCGCCGGGCAGTCTCGAGGAGATGCTGCGGCCGGCGGTGCGCCGCTTGCTGGGCATGCTTCAGACCAATCCCGAGCGGGCGCAGGTCATCTACATCAACGCGCCGCGCATGGAGACGCGGCGGCGGGGCGTGCTCCGCGAGGACGCGCAGTTCCTGGCGGGCATGTTGCGGCGGGCGGGTGGTCGCCCCACCACCGAGATCCGGTACGAGCGATTGCTGCTCGCCCTGGTCGCGGGGCTGAGCGAGGTCATCATCGACTGGCTGTCGCGCGGCATGACCGACGACGTCGACGCCCTGGCCGACCATTTGACCGATTTCTGCACAGCCGTGCTGGCTCGCTTGGAAAGCTGACCGTCGCAGCGCCCCTCAGCTCTTGCGGGCGGCGATCTCCATGCCGGCGGCGCGCAGGCGGGTGACCAGGGCGTCGCCCAATGCCGTGGCCGGGGTGAGGACGCCGCCCTCGGACGGAGGCAGGGCGTCGCGATCGTGGGCGAGGGCGAGGGCTGACTCGCCGAGCATGACCGCGGTGGCCGCATAGCCGGGGTCGCCCTTGGCCCGGAACCGCGCCGCGTAGCGGGCGCCGGACGTCGTGGTGGCGAACAGGTCCATCGTGAAGTGGCCGTTCTCCCGGGCCTCCGCACTCGGGCCTTCGCCCGGCTTGGGCAGGATCTTGTCGAGGAGGAAGCGGGTCGGCGGTAGCGACAGGCCGACCATCAGCGCGCCGAGGCCGAGCCGGGTGCCGTGGGCGATCACCGGGGAGAGCGGGGAGGCGCCGACGCTCATCGTCTCGCGGTAGCGGAACGCCCGGCCGTACTCCCAGCCGCGCAGGGCGTTGCTGCGGCGCACCACCCGGGTGTTGTAGGAGGCCATGAAGAACGGCGCGAGCGTGCCGCGCAACCGGGGGTGCACGGCGGGACCGGACACGATGGCGGTGTCGTCCTGCCGGCCGAGATCGGGCTCGGCGGCGCGGTCGGGGCTCAGCGAGTAGGGGCTGGCGGCGACCCGGCGCAGCTTGCCGTCGTTCTTGACCACGTCGAGCTGGTGCCGCATCGAGTCGATCGTGCCGCCGCTGATCCCGCCGCGCAGGCTGGTGACGACCAGCGTGGTGTCGGTGAGCTCGCCGGCGCCGTCGGCCTTGACCTGCTGGTCGAGCACATGCACGCCGATGTCGGACGGGATCGAGTCGAAGCCGCAGGAGTGCACTATGCGGGCGCCGGTCGAGCGGGCGAGCTCGTGGTTGTCGTCGATGCTCGCCCGGGCGAACAACACCTCACCGGTGAGGTCGACGTAGTCGGTGCCGGCGGCGGCGCAGGCCCGCACGAGCGCTTTGCCGTATCTCGCATATGGCCCGACGGTGGTGACGACGACCCGGGTCGCGGCGGCCAACCGCTCGAGGGCAGGCACGTCGGTGGCGTCGGCCACCAGGACCGGCCAGTCGACGCCGAGACGCTGCTTGACCTCGGCGATCCTGGCCTCGGAGCGGCCGGCCAGGGCGACCCGCGTGCCGGCCGGCGCGTGCTCGGCCAGGTACTGCGCCACCAGCGCTCCGACGAAACCGGAGGCGCCATAGACGACGATGTCGTGATCGCGGGGGTGGTCGCTCATGGCAGCAGATTCTCCACCAGGTTTCCGGCGGCGGCCGGACAAGTTACCGATCGGTAATGCCAGAGCGTTACCAATCGGTCATTCTCGACATAAAGCAAGATCAAATAGGGCAATAGCTGAGAACAACGTCACCTTTCCCGGGCTGAGCTTGGGTGAATTCGCGGACCCGTGGTTACCGTCGGCCGGTCCCGCGATGCGGGCACCGCGGGTGGAACGCCGAGTCCCTGCCACCGCCCGCCGGACATTAACCCGTGGCAGGGAGCGGGGGACCCAAACGTTCCTCGGCGCGCGATGCGCGCGCCTCGGGGTGAAGCCGCAGGATGGCGGCCGGGCACCTCAGCCCGAACCCGACAGCTGACCTCGTAGGCGTGGAGGGTTCTCTGTCATGGCACAGATCCGCAAGCATGCCCGCACGCCGCGGGCGCGCAAGCACGCCCGTTTCGCGCTGGGCCTCACGGCCGTCGGCGTGGCGGGCACGGCCGCCCTGCTCGGCCCCGCTTCCCCCGCGCAGGCGTCCAGTGTGAACTGGGACGCGATCGCGCAGTGCGAGTCGGGCGGCAACTGGAGCATCAACACCGGCAACGGCTTCTACGGCGGGCTGCAGTTCACCCGCGGCACGTGGAAGGCCTACGGCGGCACGAAGTACGCCAGCACCGCGAACAAGGCGAGCAAGGCGGAGCAGATCCGCATCGCCGAGAAGGTGCTGGACGGCCAGGGCATCGGCGCGTGGCCGGTGTGCGGCAAGAAGGCCGGCTCGTCGAAGCACTACAAGGGCTCGAACACGAGCGGCTCCAAGTCGTCGTCGAAGTCGGCCCACAAGTCGAAGTCGACCACGCACAAGGCCACCAAGAAGGCCACCAAGAAGCCCACGACGTCGTCGCACAAGGTCACCCGCACCACGACCGCGAAGGCCACCGGCAAGACCTACGTCGTCCGCTCCGGCGACACGCTGTCGGCCATCGCCACGCGCAACCACGTCAAGGGCGGCTGGCACACCCTCTACCAGCTGAACGGCAACACCATCAGCAACCCCAACCTGATCTTCCCCGGTCAGCGGATCGCACTCTGATCCACTCGTAGCGACCCGGCCGCTCATCCCCCAGGGCGGCCGGGCCGCGCCCCACCGGCGACGAAGTGGCGGTTGTGCCACAGTGGCGGCATGGCCACCGACCCGCATCTCGAGCCGCACTGGGACCGCTCGGCGCTGATCACCATCGACATGCAGCGCGACTTCCTTTCCGATGGCCCGTTCGGGCTGGCCGGCACCACCGAGATCCTCCCCAACCTCACGAAGCTCACCGAGACGTTCCGGGCGACCGGACGGCCGATCGTCCACGTTGTCCGCCTCTATCCGGCCGACGGCCAGGACGTCGACCGCGTGCGGCGCACCCTCGTGCAGGGCGGCGCCGAATTCGCCCGGCCCGGCACGCCCGGCCGATTGCTTGCGCCGGGCCTGGCGCCGGCCGGCGACCTCGACGACAACCTCGACGACGAGGCCCTTCTGCGCGGCGAGCCGCAGCTGCTCGGCCCCGGCGAATACGCGCTCTACAAACCGCGCTGGGGCGCCTTCTATCGCACGCGGCTCGAGGAGCTCCTCGCCGCGCACAGCGTCGACACCCTCGTCTTCGCCGGCTGCAACCTGCCCAACTGCCCGCGCGCCAACATCATCGAGGCCCACGAGCGCGATTACCGCGTCGTGCTGGTCACCGACGCCGTGTCGCAAGCCAGCGACCAAGGTTTCCGCGAGGTCGCCGGCCTCGGCACCGTGCTCCGCACCACCGCCGAAGCCATCACGCCGACGGTCTGACGCCGCCTCGACCTCTTGGTGCGCCGTCCACGGGGCTCGCTGCCGCGCGAGGCCGAGCGGGCGGCCACGTCGAAGCCGAGCGGGGTGGCCACGTCGAAGCCGAGCGGGGTGGCCACGTCGAAGCCGAGCGGGCGGCCGCGTCAACGCCCCGGCGTGACGAACTCGGGCTGGTCGAGGACGCGGAGCCACGTGCCGTCGGGCTGCCGGCGCACCACCTGCGCGCGGGCGCCGGCGCCATCCTTGGGCGGGGTCGCGGTCAGCGCCAGGTCTCCGCTGATCAGCGTCGGCAGCGGCTGCTCGGGCTCGAAGGCCGGCATGTGCGGGAGCGCCTCTTCCCACAGTTTCTGGATCGCGGCGCGGCCCACGGTCTGCCGGCCGGGCGGATAGGCCATCACCGCGTCTTCCTCGTAGAGCAGGGCGAGACCCTCCGCGTCTTTCTCATTGGCGCGCTCGACGAACAGGCGGGTCAGGTCTTCTGGCTTACGAGCCTTCTCGCGTTCGGTCATGACTCCAGCCTCGTCGGGCGGGGAACAGAAGTCCAACGCATAGTTTTTATGCGAACTAGAATCTGTGGTTATGGAACTGCGGCAGCTCGCGTACTTCGTGGCGGTGGCCGAAGAGGCCGGCTTCACCCGTGCCGCCCAGCGCGTGCACATCAGCCAGTCGGGGGTGAGCGCCCAGGTCAAGGCGCTGGAGACCGAGCTGGGCGCCGAGCTCTTCGACCGGTCGGGACGGGTCGCGCGACTCACCGAGGCGGGCAAGGTGGCTCTCCAGTACGCCCGGACGGCGCTGAACGCCGCCTCCGAGCTGCGCGAGGCGATCGACGAGGTGAAGGGCCTCGTCCGCGGCCATCTCACGATCGGCATGGTGACCGGCTGCGAGATCACTCCCCTGTTCGCCGCGCTGGCCGCGTTCCACCGCGAGCACCCGGCGATCGAGCTCGAGCTGCTCGAGAACGACTCCCGCCGGCTCGTCAACTCGGTGCGGACCGGGCTGGCCGACATCGCCCTCGTCGGCGTGGCCGGCGCGCCGCCGGAGCACCTGTCCGCCCAGGTGATCGCCAGCGAGGGCCTCGTGGCGCTGGTCCCGCCCGATCATCCGCAGGCGGGTGAGCCAGGGCTGCCGCTGACCGAGCTGGTGGCGCACGCTCTCGTCACCTTGCCCGAGGGGACCGGTATCCGCGCCGCTTTCGATGAGGCGTGTGTGTCCGCGAGCTTGATCCCGGACGTGGTGCTGGTCGCGTCGGCGCCGGCGGCGGTCGCCGACATGGCGGCGCGCGGCCTCGGAATCGCGGTGCTGAGCGAGTCGATGGGGAAGGCGCACGCGGACCTCGTAGCCGTGCCGATCACCGGAGTGACGATCCCGGCGCTGCTCGCGCTGGTGTGGCGCCCGCGGACGAGCACGGCGCTGGCCGCGCTGCTGCCGCACCTTCGCCGGGAGTTCGGCGAAGGCTGAACAGCGTCGGGCTGAGCGAAATGAGTTTCCGGGCTATAGCGTCGCGGTCATGACGGAGATCTCCCTGCGGCAGCGGCTTCGTGCGGCGCTGCCGGCTGCCATGAAGTCGCGGGACCGGGCGGCGACGGCCGCGCTGCGCGCCACCCTGGCGGCGATCGACAACGCCGAGGCGATCGTGCCGGCCGAGGAGGCGACGGGCACGAGCCTCGCGATCGAGCACATCGCGGTGGGCGTGGGAACGACCGAGGTCGCCCGGCGGGCGCTGACGGAGGCCGACGTCGAGCGGATCGTGCGGGACGAGGTGGAGGAGCGGGAGACCGCGGCCGGGGAGTACGAGCAGGCCGGGTACGCGGACCGCGCGGAACAGCTGCGCAACGAGGCCCGCGCGCTGGCCGCCCACCTTCCCGAAGCGTAGAGCGCCGGGCGGGCCTAGAGGTTCAAGGCCTCGGCGATGGGGGTCTCGCCCGCGAAGAGCTCGAAGGTGACGCCGATCGTGGCGGGGGTCCACAGGCAGGCGGCCAGCACCGCGGCCACGTCGTCACGCGGGATCGGCCCCCGGTTGCCCAGCGTGCGGGTGGCCTTGACCAGGCCGGTGCCCGGGTCGTCGGTGAGGTGCCCCGGGCGGACGATCGTGTGGTCGAGGCCGCTCGCCACGACGTACGCGTCAGCTTCTGCCTTTGCCTCGAGGTAGGGCTGCATGGCGCCGCCGGCCGATGGATTCTCGGCGCCGATCGACGAGACCATCACGTAGCGGGAGACGGACTCGGCCATCGCCGCGTCGGCGAGCTTGATCGCGCCGCCCAGGTCGACCGTGCGCTTGCGGGCGGCGCCGCTTCCCGGCCCGGCGCCTGCGGCGAAGACGACGGCGTCGGCGCCCTTCACGTAGGGCGCGAGCGACGGGTCGTTCTCCAGGTCGCCGACGACCGGGACAGCCCCGACCGCCCGCAGGTCGCCGGCCTGCGAAGGCGTACGGATCAGGCCTCTCGCGGTGTGGCCCTCGGCGGCGAGCAGCTTCAACAGGCGGAGGGCGACCTGGCCGTGGCCGCCGGCAACGAGAATGTCCATGCCTCAGTCATACTCCTGAAAGCCCTAAGGGCGATCACCGATTGAGGGTCGCGAATCGGCTGCATAGCGTCACCAGTGTGCTCAACGACCTGCTCGGCAGCCTGCCGCCGATCCTGGTGTACGCCGTCGTGGGCGTGCTCGTCGCGGCGGAGTCGGCGATCATCGCGGGTCTGGTGTTGCCGGCCGCGACCGCGCTGATCGCCCTCGGGCTGCTCGCCAACGCGGGGACGGTGCCGATCGTGCCGGCCCTGGTCGTGGGGGTCGCGGCGGGGATCCTCGGCGGGACGGCCGCCTTCCATTCGGGGCGGCGGCGCGGGCCCCGGCTGCGGACCGGCAAGCTCGGGCGGCGGGTGGGCAAGAAGCAGTGGGACCGGGCCGAGCGGCTGTTCGCGAGGCACGGCGGCCGGGCCGTCTTCCTGGGTCAGTGGATCGTGGGGGCGCGCACGCTGATCCCGCGGCTGGCCGCGGTGAACGGGGTGCCGTACCGGCGGTTCGCCCTGTGGCACACGCCGGCCGCGGCGCTCTGGGCATTGTGGATGGTCGGCGCCAGCTACCTGGCCGGCGCCTCCTACGACCTGCTCGTGGCGCGGGCCGGCCGCGCCGGTGGCGCCGTGGCCGTGCTCGCCGCCCTGGTCGTCGCGCTCGTGCTGCTCGGCCGCTGGCTGGGGCGCCACCCGCGGCCCTTCTACTCGCTCGCCACCACCTTCGCCCGGCGGCGATGGCCGGCGCGCCTGCGGCTCGGGCACAAGCCCGAGCGGCTGGGGCCACGGCTGGGGCTGGGGCGCGGGCAGCTGGGGCGCTGGCTGGGGCGCGGGCGGGACGCCGGCCCGGCGGTGGAGCTCGGGCTGGGCGCCGGCCTGCTCTTCGGGCTCGCCGCGCTGCTCGTGCTGGTCGTGCCGGTCGTGGTGCGCTTCAGCGGGCTGGCCGACGCGGACGCCGCGATCACCAACTGGGCCCGGTCCCAATGGACCTCGGACGGCTACCTCTTCGCGCTCGACACCGCGACCTTCGGCGACCCGGCGTTGCTGTTCGGTGTCGCCGCGGTTGTCTCCCTGGGTCGGTGGTTGTTCCGGCGGTGGCTCGGCGAGCGGGAAGGGCTGATCACCGCGGTCGGCCCGGTGCTGCCGATCGTCGTGCTGGCCGCGGCCTTCGCCCTGACCACGCCGCCGGCCTGGGAGAGCTGGCGGGAGCCCAGCTCGGTCGTGTTCCCGGCGTCGAGCGAGTTCGGCGGTTACATCCCGTTCGACCTCGCCGGCCCGATGGCGACCATGGCCGCCGGGCACACCGCGCAGCTCGCCGGGGCGGTCGGCCTGCTGGCCTGGATGCTCACGGGGCGGCTGCCCTGGAAATGGCGGGTCACGGTCTGGACGGCGGCGGCGATCTACGTGGTCGTGTTCGCGGGATCGTGGGTCTACCTCGGGTGGAGCCGCACGAGCGAGACTGTCGCGGCCGTGCTGATCGGCGCGGCGTGGGCGGCGCTCACCGCCGCGATCTGGTCGGGGCCCCGGGCCGCGGTCCGGCAAGCCGAGTTCGTTGAGAACTCAAGTAGCGTGCCGGCCGCGCGATAGGTGATCCGCACCGCGGATAACCAGGAGGCACGGCATGCGGGCGCACGTGGCGGCGTACCCACGGGAACAGATCGAGAAAGGCCTCAGCGTGACCATCAGCCTGGGCGTCGCGAATGTCGCCGAAGGCGACGAGCTGCCGGAGGTCATGACGCTGGCCGACCGGCGGCTCTACGCGGCGAAGCGGGCCGGCCGCAACCGGGTGGAGGCGGGCAGTGCCCAGAGCAGCGGGCAGGCGCCGTCGCGGTCCTGCACGCCGGCGCCGGTGACCAGCACCGCGAGCAGCAGTCCGCAGGTGTCGACGGCGATATGACGTTTGCCGTTGATCTTCTTGCCCGCGTCGTAGCCGCGGTCCGGGCGTGCGACGGTCTCGGCGCCGCGCAACGACTGGGAGTTCGCGCAGACTGTCGTGGATGCGGGCCAAGATCCCGGGCCACCTCATGTACGGCGGCTGCCGTACTGGTCGGCTTCGCGGTGACCTGCCAAAGCCTGGCGAGCGCAACGCGCTCCCTCATCATTCAGCCGAAAGTAGACACGCGGGGCCCTGCGGATACGTTGGCTTCCAACATTTTCGTCACGCCGGTCGACCCAGCCGGACTCATCGTGCAGCCGGCCAAGGATGCGGTAAACGGTGCTGAATCCCAGACCGAGTTCTTCACACAGCTGCAGGCCATAGATCTCCCGATTCGGATCGGCACGGTGAACGTCGAGCAGCACACGCAGCACTGTCCGCATCTGCTCGGTCATCCTCGGCGCCATGCGTACCCCTCAAACTAGACGATCTTGCGATTCGGCGACCGCTGTCACCGATCTCGGCCACGCGCCTGGCCGGCGGGCGGGTGCCTGCCGGCCAGGCCTCGTAGCGGGGGTCAGCTCGTCGGCATCAGTACCGTGTCGATGAGGTACACGGTCGCGTTGGCGGTCTGGATGTTGCCGCAGAGGATGGTGGCGTCGTTGGCGGTGTAGGTCCCGCTGGACTTCGCCGTCTTGATTTCGCCGCCCTGCAACGTGGTCACGCTGGCCGAGTCGAGGTTGGTCGGGCGCTGCCCGACGACGTGGTATTTGAGGATGTTCGTCAGCGCCTGCTGGTCGGCCAGCACCTGGTTGAGGGTGGCTTGCGGTACCTTCGCGAATGCGTCGTTGACAGGCGCGAAGACGGAGATGTTCTGGGCGTTGTTCAGGGTGTCCACCAGGCCCGCCTTGGTCACCGCGGTGACCAGAGTGGACAGCGCCGGCGTCTGCGCGGCGGCGCTGGCTACCGGCTGTTTGGCGAGCTCGGCGGGGCTTCCCGGGCCGACCGACGGCAGACCGGCGCAGGCCGGGCCGAACGGGGCGGCCTGCGCCGGCGCGGCCGGGGGTGCGGAGCTGGCCGGTGCGGCGGTCGCGCCGGCGCTGGTCGTGTCGGAGCCGGCGGAGCTGCACCCGGCGAGCGCGACGAGGGCGGCCACAGCGGCGATGGCGAGGCCACGATTGGCGCGGGGAGAGGGCATGGTCTTTGTCCTTCCAGGTCGGACGGATCGGTCAGTGGACCAGGGCATGGGCGGTGACGGGCGACCGGACCGCCCAGCGCCGCGGCAGGGCGCGCACCTGCGTGACCAGATAGACCGCGGACAGCCCGACGAGGCCGTAGACGATCCGGGTCACCGGGTTGGTCTGCCCGAAGTCGAGCCCGAAGACGGCCGCGACGAGGTCGAAGCTCGCGATCGCGACCAGTCCCCAGTTGAGCGCGCCGACGATCACGAGCACCGCGGCGAGTACATCCAGCTTTTTCATCTCTGTCTTACCTCCGTCTAGGTTTTGTCTAGACTGTGATTGATGCCGAGCAGCTTGTCAAGGGTGCGTCTAGGGGTCGTATAGTGTTGGCATGATCGAGCCGCCCCTGCTCCGGATCGGTGAGCTCAGCCGCCGGCTGGGCGTCAGCGAGCACGTGCTGCGCGCTTGGGAGCGCCGGTACGGGGTGCTACGGCCGGTCCGCTCGGCCGGTGGCTTCCGGCTGTACTCCGAAACCGATCTGCAGCGGATCCGCCGCATGCAGGCATTCCTCTCCGACGGTCTCTCGGCGGCCGAGGCGGCCCGGGCCGCGGTCAACGAGGAACGCTCCCAACCGGTCGCACCGGTCGGGCCGACCTCCGGGCTCGCGGCGGAGGCGGCGACGCTGGCCCGAGCGCTGGACGGGTACGACGAGCCGGCCGCGCAGGCCGCCCTCGACCGACTGTTCGGCACGCTGACGGTGGAGACCGTCCTGCGCGACGTCCTCCTGCCGTACCTGCACGAGCTGGGCGAGCGCTGGAAAAATGGGGCGGCGAGCGTCGCGCAGGAGCACTTCGCCAGCAACGTGATCCGGGGCCGGCTGGCCGGCCTCGGGCGCGGCTGGGGACACGGCCAGGGCCCCCAGGCGGTGCTCGCCTGCGCGCCCGACGAGCAGCACGACATCGCGCTGCTCGCGTTCGGCGTGGTCCTCAACCGCCATGGCTGGCGGATCGGCTACCTCGGCGCCAGCACCCCGGTCGACGACCTTGTCCGGCTCGCCGCGGCGACCCATCCCGACCTCGTTGTGGTATCCGCAACCCGGCCTGAACGCCTCGCCCCGCTCACCGCGCAGCTGACCCGATTGGCCGGTACAGCGCCGCTCGCCCTCGCCGGACCAGGCGCGACCAGCGAACTCGCCGACACGGTCGGCGCCCGGCTGCTCACCGGAGACCCGGTCACCGCCGCGCAAAACGTCAGGGCGCGATAACCGAACCACGCTGCCCGGTCACCGGGCCAGCGGGTACGTCCGCCGCCAGTTGTCACCTCCGCGGGACCCTGGCGGAGGTGCCTCGCTCCTCCGGAGCGCGCCGGGACTGCGGACCCCGGGCCCACCCCCAATCCAGCCGACGACCCTCTTCGAGATACGGGTCGGGTGGGGTGTCGCGACGTTTCTGGCGCTGTCGGCCCTGGCACATCTCGTCGTCGCTTCACCGACGTTCTTCTCGCGCTACGTCTCTGGGCTGCGCCGGCACCGCACCATCTTCCGCTGGGTCGAGTACTCGATCTCGGGCGTCCGCGGCCGGTCCCGGCAGGCACGTGCGGGGCGAGGATCGCCCACTCGGCGTCGCTGGTATCGGACAGATCATGCCGGCGCCGGGCGGTGGGCAGGTGATCGGCGAGGGCGGCCGGGGTGGCGGACACGGCGATCCCGGCGACAAGGTATACAGACAGGGTTGGGCCTTCGGTCGAGCTGCTGGCTAGTCACCGTTGCTCGTACCAGGGTCTAAGGCTTCCGGCCGACCGCACCGTAGATGGCGACGTCTTGCGCGGTCGGCCGCTCGTCGTGGGCGGGGCGCCAATCGCTGGCCGCCACGATTCCCGGCTCGACGAGCTCGAGCGTGTCGAAGAACCGGGCAAATTCCGATTTGTCGCGGGCGCGGGCGTCGGTGCGGCCCGACGCCAGCAGTTCCTCGTGCTTCGCCACCTGCTCCGGCGGCGCGAAGTCGAGCGTCAGGTTGCTCGCGACCAGATAGCTGCCCGAGGGCAGGGCGTCGAGCAGCCGTCGCACCACCGTGATTGCCTGCGCGTCGTCGTGGAGGAAATGCAGGACCGCGACCAGCAGCAGGGCCACCGGCTCGGTCAGATCGAGCACCGACCGCAACTCGGCGTGATCGAGGATGGCCTCCGGCGAACGCAGGTCGGCCTCGACGTAGCCCGTGCGCCCTTCGGGGGTTCCGATGGTCAGCGCGCGCGAATGCGTCATCACGATCGGATCGTTGTCCACATAGAGCACCCGGGACTCGGGCGCGACCCGCTGCGCGATCTCGTGCGTGTTGTCGGGAACCGGCAGCCCCGTGCCGATGTCGAGAAATTGCCGGATGCCGCTGTCGGCCAGAAATTTCACGGTACGCCGCAGGAACTCGCGATTTTCGAGGGCGGCTACGCGCGCGGTAGGAAACGCCTTGGCCAGCAGATCGCCGGACTCCCGGTCGGCCGCGAAATGATCCTTGCCGCCCAGCCAGTAGTTGTACCGGCGAGCCGGGTGCGCCACCGAGGTGTTCATCCGATCCACGCCTGCACTCTAAGCCCCAAGATTTCCGCGCACCATGGCCTCCAGCCGGGCCTCGAGGTCGCCGGCCAGGTCGGGGTAGGCCAGGTGGTGCAGGATCAGCCCGTCCACCGCGTCGAGGAGCAGCTCGCACGCCAGGCCGGGGTTGGGGGCGCCGATCGAGCGCAGCCAGTCGGCACCCCACCGGCGGATCTCGCGGGCCGATTCGGTGAGCTGCTCGCGAGCCTCCGGCCGCA
The DNA here is from genome assembly GCF_044454685.1 of Actinoplanes sp. NPDC051513. Taxonomy (NCBI): domain Bacteria; kingdom Bacillati; phylum Actinomycetota; class Actinomycetes; order Micromonosporales; family Micromonosporaceae; genus Actinoplanes; species Actinoplanes sp. NPDC051513. The sequence goes on along the minus strand of NZ_JBITDW010000003.1, from coordinate 24,714 downwards.
GCGCCGCCTCGATGAACACGCTGTAGCGGGCGATGGTCATCACCCGGTCGGCCCCGACGGCCCGTCGCACGTATGCCGCCAGGACCGCCGAAAGCTCCTGCGGGCTCTGGGGCGTGATCATCCCGGCGAGCCCTTCCCATGCCGCCCGCTCGCGCTCGGCGAACCGCACGATCATCGCGTTGACCAGCGCCTCGCGGGTCTTGAAGTAGTTGGAGGCCGACCCGGCGGGGACCCCGGCGGCCGCGTCGACCGCGCGGTGGGTGAGCTGACGACTCCCCTGGCTGCCGAGGACAGCGATGGCGGCGTCGAGCAGCTGCTCCTGACGGGATGGCATGTCGGCAACACTACAGGAGTAGTCTCGAAACTACATCTGTAGTAGCGTCGCGGGCATGACGAAGACGGCGGGAATCATCGGTGGCGGCATCGGCGGCCTCTCGGCCGCGATCGCCCTGCATCAGAACGGCTGGCGGGTCACCGTCCACGAACGACAGACGACCACGCCGGCCGTCGGCACCGCGCTCGGCATGTGGCCGGCCGCCCTGAAGGCTCTGGACGCGCTCGGGGTCGGCGACCGCGTGCGGGGGCAGGGCGTTTCCCAGCGCGCCGGCGAGCTGCGCCGGCCCGACGGCGGCCGCATCGTGGCCATGGACCGGATGGAGCGCCGCCTCGGCGACCGGATCCACCTGATCTCCCGGCCGGCGCTGCTCACGATCCTGCGCGAGGCGGCCGCCGAGGCCGGCGAGCTGCGGTTCGGCGAGCCGGTCGACGATCTCGAGCCGATGCGGAAGGGCTTCGACCTGGTGGTGGCGGCCGACGGCGTGTTCAGCCGCACCCGCGAGGAACTGTTCGGCGATCGCTACCGGGCGCGCTATGCGGGCAGCACCGCCTGGCGCGGCGTCCTCGACTTCCCCACCGACACGTTCGCCGAGATCTGGGGCGCGGGCGTCAAGTTCGGTGTCACCCCGCAGGACGGCGGCCGCACCAACTGGTTCGCATCGGCCGGGCTTCCCGAGGGCAGCTTCCGCCCGGGCGCCGAGCTCGCCGCGCTGCGCGAGATCTTCGGTGGCTGGCGCGATCCCGCGGTCGCGCGCGTGCTCGGCGATCTCCGCGAGGAGGGCATCCTGCGCCACGACATCTTTGTGACGCCGCGTCTGCCGTCCTATGTGTCCGGCGACGTGGTGCTGATCGGCGACGCCGCGCACGCGATGGCGCCCGACCTGGGTCGCGGCGCCTGCGAGGCGATCATCGACGCGGTCAGCCTTGGGCGGCACGGCCCGGCCGGGTACGACCGGGACCGTCGCCGCACCACCCAGCGACTGGCCCGGATGGCCGCCGTCGCCGGCTGGGCGACGCGGCAGCGGCGCGGCGTGGCGTTGCGCAACGCCGCGCTCAGGATCGCGCTGTAGATCAGCCCAGCAGGTCGGGCAGGGCGACGCCGGAGTCGGCGAGCCGGGCACGGTCGATCTCGCGTTCCGAGCGGATCAGCGCCTCGATCGGGTCGGTCACGTCCCAGACGTTGACGTTCATGCCGGCCGCGACCTTGCCGTCGATCAGCCAGAACGCGATGAACTCGCGGGTCGCGAGATCGCCGCGGACGACCACCTCGGTCTTCGCGCCGGGCGCCACCCAGCCGGTGTACTCCATGCCGAGGTCGAACTGATCGGTGTAGAAGTACGGCAGCTTGTCGTAGGAGACGTCCTGGCCCAGCATCGCCTTCGCCGCGACCGGGCCGGTATTGAGAGCGGTCGCCCAGTGCTCGACGCGGACGCGGTGCTTCAGGAACGGGTGGTCGACGTTGGCGATGTCGCCGGCCGCGAAGATGTCGGGGTCGCTGGTGGCCAGCCTGCGATCGACCAGCACGCCGTTGTCGACGGCCAGGCCAGCGTCGGCGGCGAGCCCGGCGTTCGGCGCCACGCCGATACCGGCGATCACCACGTCGGCGACGAGCGTCGTGCCGTCGGCAAGGCGTACGGTGTCGGCGTCGACGGCCTCGACCTGGGCGCCCAGGTGCAGGGTGACGCCGTTGGCCCGGTGCAGGGCGGCGAAGGCCGCGGCGATCTCCGGGCCGAGCACGTTCAGCAACGGGAGGCGGGCTACCTCGACGACGTCGACGGTCGCCCCCCGGCTGCGCGCGGCCGCGGCGACCTCGAGGCCGATCCAGCCGGCGCCGACGACCACGACCCGGCTGCTGCCGGTGACTGCCTCGGAGATCCGGTGCGAGTCGCCGAGCGTGCGGAGCAGCAGCGCGCGCCGGCCGCCGGGCACCGGGAGCGGCCGGGGCGTCGAGCCGGTGGCGAGCAGGAGCTTCTCGTACGCGACCTCGTCGCCGCCGTCGAGCCGCAGGAGTTTGGCCGCCCGATCGATGGAGGTCACCGTCGTCCCGCCGCGCAGCGTGACATCGTGCTCCGGGTACCACTCCGCCGGGTGGACGTAGGTGCTGTCCACCGAATCGGTGCCGAGCAGCAGGCCCTTGGAGAGCGGCGGCCGCTCGTACGGAATCTCGGTTTCCGTCCCGATGAGCGTGACGGGGCCTTCGAAGCCCTCGTCGCGCAGGGTTTCCACTGCCTTGGCGCCGGCCAGGCCGCCGCCCACCACGACATACGTCATGGACCTATCTTGGCCCCTCGGAGCGGTCTTCGCGCCTCGGGGGCCATTCGGGCGGTGGATGCATCACCACCGTGTCGTCCTGCCAGTGCTTGCCGGTCAGGCGGCGATCGTCGAACCGGCGCTCGTCCGGCCGGGGTTCCGCGTGCGGCCCCGACCGGCGCCGTTCGCCCACCCGCCGGTCGGGGATGATCGCGGACATCTCGATGGTCGCGCCCACCCAGAGGATCTCGGCGGGGACGGGCTGGGTGCGTTCTTCCGTCTCGCGGTTCTCGCTGCCGATCGTGCGCAGAACCCGGACGAACCAGAGAAGCGTGCCGGCTCCGGCGGCCGCGCGCAGGGTGAGGGTCAGCGCGTTCTCGGTCACCCAGGCCGAGGCGAGGGCCAGCACGGCGGCCCCCGCGAGCTGGAGCCGGAGACTTCGCGGCGACGGCGGCACCTTCGCGGCGCGGCCGATCACTTCAAGGGCGACGTAGAGAGACACGTACGCGGCAAGGGTCGCGAAAGCGCACCCCTCGAGCCCGAACCGCGGCACGAGCGCCAGGTTGAGCCCGACGTTGAGGACCGCGGCGAGCAGGGTGACGGCCGCCGAGGCCCCCGTCCGGCCGTCGGCCATCAGCGTCCGCGTGACGGCGAGCTGACCCGCGTACGGAATCGCGGTTATCAGGACGAGGCACACGACGAAATGCAGCTGCGAAGGGTGGTAGGAGCTCGGCGCCCAGACCCGGAGCACCAGGGGCGCGCCGCAGGCGAACCCGACCACCACCGGAAGCATCAGCCGGTACAGCGCGTCCCGGCTCGAAGCCAGCACGTTGCGCCGCTCCGACTCGTCGGCGATGCCGAAGAACCGCGGCATCCAGGCCGAGTTCAGCACCGACAGCAGCAGCATCGGCATCGACGCCACGTTGTAGGCGACCTGGTAGCGCGCCACCGCCTCGCTGCCCATCTGCGCCTCGACGATGAGCCGGTCGGAGACGGACAGCACGAACGTGCTCAGCGCGGCCGGCACCAGCGGAAGGGCGAACCGCAGCGACCGGTCGAGCACGTGCCGGTCCCGCCAGAGCAGCAGGGCCGGCGGCGCCACCACGAGGCCGAGGAACGCCGCCACGAACTGGGCGACGACCTGCCCGCCGAGGAAGACCTCGGCGGTCGGCTTGTAGTACTTCACCAGGCCCAGGGCGAGCGCCTCGGCCACCACCGACTGCAGGAAGCTGACCGCGCTGAACATGAGCAGCTTGTCGAGGCTGCGCAGCAGGCCGAGGGAGATCGTGGTCATCGCCGACGACCCGGCCCACAGCACCGCCCAGCGCAGCGCGGTCCGATCGTCGCCCATCTCGAGCGCACCGGCCCAGAGCGGCACGGTGAACCAGGCCAGAGCCGAGATGCCGATGGTGATCAGCAGCGAGGCGAGGATCAGCTGATGCGCGCCGCGCGGGTTCCCGAAGGTGGAGTACTCCCGCTGCACGGCGGTCTGCAGGCCGAGTCCGGCGAAGACGAACAGCACCTGCATGACCGCGTTCGCCGAGGTGATCGTGCCGAACTCGGACAGGCCGAGCACGCGGGTGGTGATCGGGGTGAGCAGCGCGGCGCAGATGATCTGCACGGCCCACATCAGCATGTAGAGCGAGTCGCGCCCGAACAACTGGGCGACGTGACCCTTCTGGTGAGTCATCACGCGCCCGTGTATTCGAAGAGCACCGAGCCGCCCTCGGAGTAGACGACCTTCCAGAGCGGCGAGTTGCTGAAGTCGTCCCGCAGCGCCGCGAAGCGGGCCGGCGTGTGCAGGCCGTACTCCCAGCCGTAGTAGGAGGACGTCGGCGACCAGAAGGCGAACAGGCGGTCGGTCGGATCGTTGGAGCCCGAGTAGTCGATGAGCGCCCCGGTCAGCGTGTCGACCATGCCGGAGTTGGGCGTGGTGGCGATCGTGAAACCGTCGGTGGTGTCGACGTCGCCGCGGTAGACGGAGAGGTGCGTGAGCGGCCCGGTGATCGGCCCGCTCGGCACGTCGCCGGGCCCGATGATCAGGCAGTAGTTGACGGCGCCCTCGGTCGGCGTCTTCGCGAACACCTGGAAGGCGTCGCGGTCGCCCTGGCGCATGACGTTCGAGGCGTCCAGGGCGAACGTGCCGACCAGGAAGTTGGCGGTGAGCACCGTGACGACGGCGAGCTGGGCGATCCTCGGAAGGGTCTGGGCGGCGAGCACGGCCAGCCACGGAATCGCGAACAACACCGCACGATAAAGACCTTCTTTTCCGTACGGGTGAGCGACGACGATCGCCAGGCCCGCGCCTGGACAGGCGACCAGCGCCCAGGTGCTCAAACTGCGACGTTCCCGCCACACCACGACCAGGGCCAGCGCGCTCAGGATCAGCAGGCTCAGCACGAGGGCCGCCTCGGTGGCGAGGAAGACCGGCAGCCGGCTCAGGCCGCTGGAGGTGGTGGGTGTCGGCGTGGTCAGGTTGCCCGAGCTGCCCAGGTCGCTGAGGCTGACGAACCCGTTGAGGTCTTTCCAGTTGACGAGCGCCCAGAGCGCGGCGGTGCCGAGCACGGTGGCCGGCAGCCACCACGGCCGAAGCCGGCGCAGCACGACCAGCAGGCAGAGCGCGCCGCCGACGATGTACGGGCTGAGCTGATGCGTGATCGCGATCGTCACGCCCGTGACGGCCATCGCCGGAACCTTGTGGCGCAGCGGCAGGTCGGAGAGCGCGAAGCCGAAGATCAGGACGCCGAGGACGTATCCCACCGACTGCGGCGAGAAGTAGTCCTGCCCGATCGTGTTGGGCAGCACGCAGAACACGACGGCCGTCCAGACCAGCCCGCGGTCCCGGATCACCTGGCCGGCGAGCCAGCGGGCGGCGACGACGCCGTACAGGCCGATCAGCAGCTGCCACGCCGTCGCCAGGTGGATCGAGTCGCGGATGCCGGCCGCGTCGGAGGTCCAGGCCATCGCCGAGAAGAAGCCCGGCCAGCCGTTGTAGACGTCCACACTCGACTGCAGGAGATGCTGGTGCCGGATCTGCTCGACCAGCTCGACGTGCTTGGCGGCGGACTGGATCCGCGGCATGTCGTAGACGATCGCCGGGGTGCCGGTCAGCACCAGCACCAGCGCGAGCACCCCGATCGCGCGCGACCGGCCGATCGCCAGCGACAGTACGATCAGCCCGAGCCCGATGTACCACAGCGGCCCGATCCGGACCAGGAACCCCCACAGGCCTGGGTCGGTGTGCCGGTGGGCGAGCGCCGAGATCAGGCAGATCAGCGCGCCGGTTCCGCCGGCGAGCTCACCCGGGCCGAGCGCCGGCGGTGACAGGCGCTCGAGGCGGACCCGGAGCAGGCCGGCGATGTGCAGCGGCACGGTGACGGCGCAGACCAGGGCGGTGGCGACGAAGGTCTGCCACAGGCCGGTCTCGAGCATCGCCGTCGAGACGATCACCAGCGTGGCGAACGCGGCGCCGATGCTCAGCGCCAGCCGGAGCGGCAGCTCGAGGCGCGGGAACAGCGCCCACGGCGCGGCGCCGACGCCGAACAGGAAGTACGCGACGAAGCCGACGACCCGGGGACCGTGCAGGCCGAGGAGGAAGCCCACCAGGCCGAGGGCGAACGCGAACAGGCTCAGCGCCGAGATGACCAGCCGGGCCCGAGCAGTGCCCGACCCGGCGCGATACGTGCCCGTACGCGCCCCCGGCCGGTCGCGGACGGCTGTCACCTCGGTCTTTCCAAGGCGCGCCGGGCGCGCAGGTAGAGCAGGGGGCCGGCGAGGAAGCCGGTGAACTCGCGGCGCATCGCCCCCTGCGGCGCGGCCACGGTGTCGCCGAGCCGCTCGTTGGTCCGGGTACGGATCTGGGCGATCTTCAGGAGGCCGGCGGGTACCCGCCTGAGTAGCTGGGCGCGGGTCGACGGGTCGAGCAGAAGCTTGGTCAGGTACGCGGTGAGGCCGCTGCCGTAGCCGTACATCTGCTTGAGCAGCGACTCGTCGTCGGCCCGGTGGTGGTGCCAGACGACCGCGGCCGGCTCGTACGCGATCGCCCCGCCGTCGAGCAGGATCCGCACGAAGATGTCGAGGTCCTCGCCGCCGCGGGTGGGCGTGCCGGCGCCCAGCGCCTCGTCGAACCCGCCGGCGCGGACCAGCCGCTCCCGGTCGAAGGCGAAGCTCGCGCCGGTGCCGAAGATGCCGGCCGAGAACGGGTAGAGCACGCCGTACCGGTCGCTCATCGACATGTCGAAGAACTGCGGCCGGCACCGGGTCGACCAGGAGGCGAGCCGCGCATCGAAGTACGCCTCCGCGCCGTTGCTGATCGCCGCGGTGCAGACCAGGCCGGTCACGCAGGCCACGTCGTCGCGCCGCTGGAAGCCGCGGATCAACCCGTGGATCCAGCCGCTGTCGACCGCCACGTCGTCGTCGGTGTAGGCCAGGTACGGGCCGCGGGCGGCGGCGAGCCCGGCGTTGCGGGCGCAGGACAGGCCGGGCCGCGGCTCGCGGACGTAGCGGAACCGGTCGTCCGCCGCCGCGTACCGCTCGACCACTGCCCGGGTGGCGTCGTCGCTGGGCGCGTTGTCGACGATGACGAACTCGACGGGCCGGTACGTGACCGCGGCGAGGCGGTCGAGGCAGTCGGGGAGCGACTCGCTGCGGTCCCGGGTGCAGACCACGACCGAGACCAGCGCGTCGGAGACCACGTGGTTGGGGCAGTTCCGGGTCTGCCCGGCGGGGCGCCACCCGTACCGCTCGTTCTCCTCGGGGATCGCGGCGCCCTCCTCGATGAGGTGCGCCACGAGCGGGTCGCCGAGCTCACGCCAGGCGGCGGCGCGGATCTCGTCGAGGTCGCGCGGGGTGCCGGTGCGCGGCAGGGTCACGTAGCCGAGCGGTTCGCCGTGCAGCCGGACGAGCACCCGCATGATGGTCTCGTCGCGCGGCGGCACCATCGACGACGTCGCGTCGCCGGCCAGGTCGAAGTCGCCGCACCAGATGGCGGTCACCCCGGGGCTCTCCCCGCCCGGGTGGATCCTGGCGCGCCGGAAGGACGCCTGCACGCCGCTCGCGAGGCCCAGCAGCTCGCGCCGCACGACGTCGCGCGGGTCGAGCCGGGCCGGGTGGGCCAGTGCGTGCAACAGCTCGACGGGGGTCGTGTCGCGGCGCACCTCGACCCGGGGCAGCGCGTACCGGTTGCCGCGGAAGGGGTGGGCGCGGGCCGTGGCCAGCGCGAACGCGGCCGCGTAGCCGGCCCGGCGGGTGCGGGCGCGGACCCGGCGGTCGTGCTCGCCGTACGGGTACGCGAGGAAGCGTGCCTCGCCGTGCCCGAGCGCGGCCACCGCGGTCCGCGAGCCGGTGAGGTCGGCGCGCAGGTCGGCGTCGCGCAGCGCGGTGAGGTGGTCGTGGCGCCGGCTGTGCGAGGCCAGCTCCCACCCGCCGCCGTTGATCTCGCCCAGCTGCTCGGCGGTGAGCAGCGGCAGCTTGCCCGCGCCGTGGGCGACGTCCCACGCGTTGTAGCCGCCGATCTCGTCGCTGACGACGCAGACCACCGCCGGGATGCCGTGCCGTTCGAGCACCGGCGCGGCGTGGGTGAGCATGCTCTCGTACGCGTCGTCGAAGGTCAGCAGGACGCTGCGGGGCTTGAGCGGCCGCCCCTCCAGATGCTCCAGCAGGTCGTCGCCGTCGATGAAGGTGTAGCCGGCCTCGACCAGCGCCGAGATCTGCGCCGCGAACCGCTCGGGCGCGACGCTGTACCGCGCCACCCGCGGATCGTCGATCTCCTCGATCGCGTGGTAGGCGAGGATGCTCACCCCGGTGGGCGCGTTGCGGACGATCCCGCCGCGCGTCCGCACCCCGTTCCAGTAAGCGATGTCGCGCACCTTGGCGAAGACGAACTCGGTCGCGAGGTCCATCCGGCCGCGGTTGACCCGCCGGACGACCCGGCTGCTGAGCGCCCGGACCGGCGCCTGCGGCAGCGTCGACAGCGCCTGGGCGAGGCGGCCGTCGATGGTGTCGCCGCGGTGCCCGGCGCTGAGCACGGCGCCCAGGCCGGGGTGCTTGCGCGAGAGCATCGCGTCGGACTGGCCGGCCTGCGCCCACTGGCGGATGTTCTGCTCGGCCGATACCACGTACCGCTGGTAGGAGACGGCGTTCGGGGCGAACCGGGCCCGCGCGCCCTCCTGCAGCAGCCGGTAGACGAGGTCGGTGTCCTCGCCGCCGAACGTGCCGTGCGCGGTGAGGGCACGGTCGAACCCGCCGACCTTGGTGAACCATTCCGTGCGCACCGAGAGCTGCCCGGTGAGGAAGTCCTCGACGCCGAGCCGGCCGCCGGACAGGTCGAGCCGGACTCGCCGCTCGGTCGCCCACCGCTCCACGCCGCGGGTCAGGATGTTCACCGGCGATCGATCGTCGATCTGGATGTGCCCGACCACCGCGTCCGCGCCGGCGAGCAGGGTCTTGTCGTGCTCGATGATCAGATCCGGCTCGACGATCATGTCGTCGTCGAGGAACAGCAGAACCCGGCCGCGGGCGACGGCGGCCCCGGCGTTGCGGGCCGCGGCGGCGCCCCGGTTGGGCAGGTCCAGCACCTTGATCGGCAGCGGCAGCACCAACTCGCCCAGCGCCTCGGCGGTGCCGTCGGTGGAGCCGTCGACCACGACGATCAGCTCGCACGGCCATGGGCGCACGGTCGCCGCTACCGACGCCACGGTGTCCAGCAGGATGTCCCGCCGGTTATAGGTGGGAACAATGATGCTGAAGCGAAATGGTGTTGCGTTCACGGCCCTTTTTCCCCGATCGCTCGTGCGATCAGGATCCGACGCTTTCGCCGCCCGCCGGGTCTATTCCCGGAATTGCGTCACCGGTCCGCGCCGGAACGACTCGACGACGTATCCGGCGACCGTGCTGCCGAGACCGATGAGCACGACGCCCGCCTGGAGCAGACCGGCCGGGTGGCGCGCCGCGCCCGCGACCCCCTTGAGCACGGCGGAAGGCAGCGTGACCCGCACGTACCGGCGCTCCGAGGACAGGCCGGCGTCGATACCCTGGAGCAGCGAGACGATCCGCTTCGACCGCCCCTCGTGGTAGCAGCGGCTCAGGAAGTAGCTCATCGTCTGCCGGGCCGCCGGCACGTAGTGATCAACGGCGGTCAGCGGGTCGAAGACGACCTGGTTGTTCGCGTCGTGTGCCGCCACCCGGATGCAGAACTCGGTCTCCTCGCAGCCGACCGGCTTGGTGCCGACCCGCCCGATCGCGTCGGAGAAGCCGCCCACCTGGGCGAAGACCGAGCGGCGCACCGCCATCGACGCGCCGATCGGGTTGCGCACCGGGCTCTTGACCTCGGGCAGGCCGCGATAGCTGCACCCGACCACCCAGCCGAACTCGTCGGGGAACCAGCGCGGCGGGTGCCCGCCCTCCCAGTTCGGCCGCACGGCGGTGCCGGCCACCGCCACGTCGTCGTTCGCGAAGGCCGCACGCAGGCCGGCCATCCAGCCGGGGGCGGCGACCGCGTCGTCGTCGAGGAACGCGACCACGTCGCCACGAGCGGTCTCGACGCCCGTGTTGCGCGCGTCGGAGAGGCCCTGGCGGCCGGCGTTGGCGACCACCCGGGCGCGGGGGAACTCGGCACGCGCCCGCTCGAGCAGCGCGTCGTTGTGGTCGATCACGAGGATCAGCTCGTCGCGCTCGCCCAGCTGCGCCTCGACCGAGGCGGCGGCCCGGCGCAGATCCTCCCAGCGCCAGTCGGCGTAGCTGCAGATCACGACGCTGATCGAGGCGTACAGATCGACCTTGTGCATGGCGACCAGTACGGCGGGCGATCATAGGTACTTGAGGAATGCCTGTTCGGCGGTTACCAAAATCACCGCCGATCAGTCGAAATTCAGCCCGCCTGTCCGGGTTCGCTTCAGCTCGAAGAAATCGGGGTACGACGCGAGCGCCACCGCGCCGTCGAAGACCCGCAGCGCGTCCTGGCCGCGCGGGATGCTGGAGAGCACCGGCCCGAAGAACGCGACCCCGTCGATGTGAATGGTCGGGGTGCCCACGTCGTCGCCGACCGGGTCCATCCCCTCGTGATGGCTGCGGCGCAGCTCTTCGTCGTAGTCGGTGCTCGTGGCGGCCTCGGCCAGCTCGGCGGGCAGGCCCACCTCGGCCAGCGACTCGCGCACCACCGCGTCGAAGTCTTTGTTGCCCTGGTTGTGGATGCGGGTGCCGAGCGCGGTGTAGAGGCCGGCGAGCACCTCGTCGCCGTGCTTCTCCTTGGCGGCGGTCACCACCCGGACGGTGCCGAGCGATCGGTCGATGAGCTCGCGGTAGCCCTCGGGGAGGTCGCGGCCCTCGTTGAGCACGTACAGGCTCATCACGTGCCAGCGGAGGTCGAGGTCGTCGCGCAGGCTCTTGACCTCGAGCATCCAGCGAGAGGTGATCCAGGCGAAGGGGCAGGCGGGGTCGAAGTAGAAGTCGACTGTTGTCACGCCTCGAAACTACGCCCGCCGAGGCCCGTTCCGCTGATCCAATTCTGTGGCGTTCGACTGGGCCATCGCCTCGACGCCCGCCATCACGAGATCGACCCCGAAGGCGTAGTAACGCTCGGTGTCGGGCGCGCGGGAGTAGGTCGCGGCGAAGGCGACCACCATGGGGTATTTGTCGGCCGGCAGGCTCTCCATCGAGAGCCTCTTCTGCCGGCGCCACTCGCCGGCCTGATCGGCCGGCACGTTCATCGGGCAGTCGGGCTGGGCGTGCACCAGGCCGATCGCGGCGTGCAGCAGGTGTGACGCCACCCAGTACGCCTCCTCGATGCCGAACCCGGCCGCGGTGAGCAGGGTGAGCGCATCGTTCGTGGCGCGGGTGAAGCTCTCACCCTCGGTCTTGTCGACCGCGTGCATGAGCTCGGCCAGGCTGGGGTGCTCGCGCATCACTGTGACGAGCGCCTCAACCATGGCGCGGAGCTGCTTCTGCCACGGGTCGGCGGCGGAGCGGTCGGCGCGGACGGTGGAGAGCGCGTGGTCGACGATGCCGAGCAGCAGCTCGTCCTTGTTCTTGAAATGCCAGTACAGGGCCATGGGCGTGACGCCCAGTTCCTGCGCGAGCCGGCGGATGGTGACCGCCTCCACGCCCTCCTGGTCGCCGAGGCGCAATGCCCGCTCGGCGACCGCCGCCCTGCTCAATTTCTCGCCTGCCACTTGACAACTATACAACGTATAGGTCTCATGTACCTAGTACATGTACGTTGTACAAGGACGCCGTACAGGGGGAATTCCATGGAAAAGAACCGCAGGTGGTGGGCGCTGGTAGCGGTGGCGCTCGGCACCTTCATGACCTACCTCGACAACAACGTGGTCAACGTGGCCCTCCCGTCCATCCAGCGGGACCTCGAGCTGAGCATCTCCGGCCTCGAGTGGATCGCCAGCGCGTACGTGCTGGTCTTCGCCGGCCTGCTGCTGGCCGGCGGCCGCATCGCCGACGTGCTCGGCACCCGCACGGCGTTCTTCGCCGGCCTCGCCGTCTTCACCGCCGCCTCGGTCGCGGCCGGCCTCGCGCAGAGCCAGGAAATGCTGATCGGCGCCCGCGCGGTGCAGGGCATCGGCGCGGCGCTGCTCACCCCGGCCTCGCTGGCCCTGCTGCCCCAGCTCTTCCCCAACCCGCGCGAGCGGGGCACGGCGGTCGGCATCTGGGGCGCGGTCGGCGCGCTGGCCCTCGCGATCGGCCCGTTCACCGGCGGCTGGCTCAGCCAGCACGCGTCCTGGGGCTGGATCTTCCTGATCAACGCGCCGATCGGTGTGGCCACCGCCGCGCTGACCGCGTGGAGTGTCCCGGCCGTCCGGCGGGGCGCCGCCCGCGGCTTCGACGTGCCCGGCGTGCTCACCTCGTCGGTGGCGCTGTTCGCCCTCACGTACGCGCTCATCGAGGGTGAGTCGCGCGGCTGGACCTCCGGCGTCATCCTGGCGTCGTTCGCCGTCGCCGCGGCGGCGGCCATCGGCTTCGTGGTGATCGAGCTCCGCTCGGCCAACCCGATGATGGACCTCGGGTTCCTGCGTCAGCGGGTGTTCAGCGGCGGCCTGCTCGCCATGGGCCTGTGGGCGTTCGGCGTCTTCGGCATCTACTTCTACACCGCCATCTACCTGCAGAACGTGCTCGGCTTCTCGCCCACCGAGGCGGGGTCGGCGTTCGTGCCGATGGCGCTGGTGATGGCCGTGACCGCCACGCTCGCGCCGCGGCTGGAGGTGCGCTTCGGCGCCGGCCGCACGGTGGCGCTGGGCCTGGGCCTGATGGCCGTCGCGATCTTCGGCATCTCCGGCTTCGGCGAGGGCACCACCTACACCGACCTGCTCCCCTGGTTCCTGCTCTACGGCGTGGGCGGCGGCATGCTGGTCCCGCTGAACAACGTGATCGTCGGCGCGCTGCCGGCCGAGCGGGCCGGCGTCGGCTCGGGCATGCTCAACGTCTCCCGCGAGGTCTTCGGCCTGCTCGGCATCACGATCCTCGGCGCGATCCTCACCAACCGCTCCAACGCGGCGAGCGGCGCCGAGCTGCACCGCTACCTGGCCGGCTACCAGTTCTCGCTGGTGGTGGCCGCGGTCCTGGTCGCCGTGGGCGTTCCGGTGGCGCTCTGGTCGCTGCGCTCGGCACGCCCGGCCGTGGAAGAGAAGCCGGCCGAGCCGCAACTCGAGCTGGTCTGAGGTCAGGACGCGGCGGCGAGCTCCACCTGAAGCGGCAACGTGATGCTGAAGGTGGTGCCGCCGCCGTCGCCGGGCCGGGCCGCGAGGACCCCGTCATGAGCCTCCACAATGGCCTTGGTCACCGCCAGGCCGAGGCCGGTCCCCTTGATGCCGTCGCGGGTCGCGTTGCTGGCCCGGAAGAACCGGCTGAACAGGTGCTGGTACTGCTCGGGCGGGATGCCGATGCCGGTGTCCGAGACCTCGATGACCACCTCGTGGCCCCGCCGTCGCGCCGTCACCGTGATCGCGCCGCCCTCGGGCGTGTACTTGATCGCGTTGGAGAGCAGGTTGTCGAGGGCCTGCCGGAGCCGCTGCGCGTCGCCGAGCACCGGCAGATGCGGCTCCAGCGTCTCGGTCACGGTCAAATTCTTCGCGTACGCCCCCGGGCGGTGATTGTCGACGACGTCGCGCAACAGTTTGCCGGCCGGCATCGGGCGCGGCTCGATGCTGATGTGCCCCGCGTCGAGGCTTGCCAGGTCGAGCAGGTCGTCGACGAGCCGCTGAAGGTGCAGCACGGTGCGGTCGATCACGGCTGCGTGCCGCCGGGCCAGGTCCTCCAGCTGCGGGTTCTCCAGCAGCATCTCGGTGTAGCCGCGGATCACGCCGACCGGGTTGCGCAGCTCGTGGATGACCACGGCGACCAGCTCGTCCCTCATCCGGTCGAGCTCGTGCAGCTGCTCGACCTGCCGTTCGCTCTGCTCGGCGACTTCCCGCCGCTCGCTGACGTCGGTGCTGATCCCGTCCACGAACAGCCGGCCACTCTCGCGGCGGGCCGCCGCCCGGGTCCAGATCCACCGGGTGACACCGTCGAAGCCGACGAACCGGCACTCGATCTCGCCGGACCGGCCGGCGGCGAGCTCGTGGTGGAACGCGACGAATCCGGGCCTGTCCTCGGGGTGCACCCGGCCGAGGACCGTCGCGTTCATGTCGCCGCCGGTGGGCAGGGCGCCGCCGAAGACACCGAGCGCATTCGGGCTCGCGTACACGGATCGGGTCTTGCCGCTCGGCCTGACCTCCACCGTCCAGACGTAATCGTTGAGCTGCCCGATCACCCGGTCGAAGTCGCGGCGGGCCGCGGACAGGGCGAGCGTGAGATCCTCGGCGCGGCGGCGCTCGACGAACCGGCCGAGGTGCGCGCTGACCGCGTCGAGCATCGCGACGACGTGCGGGTCGTGCGTGAGCTCGGCATCGGTGAAGAACGCGAGCACGCCGACGACGCGGCGGCCGGAGCGCACCGGCAGGCCGATCGCGGTGCGGATGCCGGCCTTCCGGGCGGCCTCGACGCGGGCGCCGGTCAGCGCGTCGCCGGGGTCCGTGCCGGACCACACCTCGGTGCCGCGCTCCCAGGCCCGGCCGGCCAGCCCCTGGCCGCGAACGAAGCTCAGCGGCGCCTCGCCGGTGAAGCCGGAGAGGTCGCGGTCGCCGGCGGTGCGCGAGCTGAGCCGGTCGATGTGCCGGCGCCCGTCGGCGACCTGCCAGTACTCGCCGCAAAGCCAGCCGAGTTCGTCGGTGATCGCCTCGACCACGCGGATCGCGGCCTGCTCGGCGTTGGTCGCCTCGGACAGCACCTGCGCCACCGTGTGCCGGGCGCGGCGCAGCTCCTCGGCCTTGTGCGCCTCGGTGATGTCATGCATGGCGGCCACGGCGCCCAGGCGGCGGCCATCGGCGGTGTCGATCGGCCGGGCGTTGCTGACGAACCGGCGGGCGCCGTTCGGGGTGTGCACGACCAGGTGCTGACCGCGTACGGCTTCGCCGGCATGGGCGCGGGCCAGCGGGATCTCGTCGGGGCCGAGCAGAGTGCGCCCGTCCGGCGCGTACAGGTCGTACGCCTCGGCCCAGGTCTCCCCCGTCTCACCGCGACCCGCCTCGCGACCGTGCACATCACGCAGCGCGCGATTGAAGAACGTGAGCCGGCCACTGCTGTCGCAGGCAGCCACGCCGGTGTCGAGGCTGTCCAGCAGTGCCTGCAGGAAGGTGTGCTCGTCGTCGAGCTCCTGGCGCTGGCGCTCGAGCTCGGCGAGCGCGACCATCCGGTCGGTGATGTCGTGCAGGAACGCGTGGAAGACCGGCTCGCCCCGCTCCTGGCCGACCTGGAGCGTCATCTCGGCCGGGAACTCGCGCCCGGAACGGTCGATCGCGGCCAGCTGCAGGCGCTGCCCGGCGAGGTGCGACCGGCCGGTGCCGCGCACCCGGGCGAGCCCGGCGAGGTGCATCTCGTGGTAGCGCTCCGGAATGATCAGACCGGTGACCTGACGTCCCATCGCCTCGGCCGCGGGGTAGCCGAACAGCCGCTCCGCGGACCCGTTCCAGGCGATCACCCGGCCTTCGCCGTCGATCGACACGTACGCGTCGTGCGCGCTGTCCAGCACGGCCTGCATCCGGGCGGCGACCCGCTGCTGCTCGCCGTGCGCCAGGCGCAGCGCGATCTCGGCCTCGGCCGCCGCGGCGAGGTCGGACAGGGTCGCGAGCTCGTCCTCGGTCCAGTCGCGGGGCTTGTCGTCGAACACGCAGAACGAGCCGAGGACGTGGCCGTCCGGGGAGCGCAACGGGAAGCCGGCGTACGCGATCGCCTGGTACTCGGCGATCGCCGGGTTCTCGCGCAGCCGCTCGTCCAGCCGGGCGTCGGCCACCACCAGCGGGGCGTCGTCCTCGACCACGTAACGGCAGTACGAGTGGGAGAGCGGCGTCTCACGCGTCTCATCCAGCTCGCCGGTGAGGCCACACGCGCTCGGGAACCGCTGCCGGTCGGCATCGACCAGAGACACCAGCGCGGTCGGCGCCCCGACGATCCGGGCGGCCAGCCCGGTCAGCCGGTCCAGCGACGGCACGCGGCCGGCGTCGAGCAGACCGGTGGCCCGCAGAACGCTCAGCCGCTCGTCCGTCACCCGCGGGTCCCGCATGACCATTCACATCGGCGGCCAGGCGCGGCATCTGAGCGGTCGGTGCGCGGCCGCTCAGTGGTGCCACTTTTGGTTGGCGGTGCCGGCGCAGTCCCAGACCTGGGCCGCAGTGCCGTCGGCAGTGTTGCTGTCAGGCACGTCGGTGCACCTGGTGACCTTGAGGTTCACGAGGTCGTGGCGGCGCCGGCGCCTCGGCAGTGGCGCCTTCTCTTCCGCGCCCGCAGCAGCGTGAGCAGGGCCGGGCCCTGCAGTCCGGCACCGATTCCGGCGAGAAGACCGCCCGGGACGTACGTGTCGGCCTGGGCGGGAATCGCGTAGACGAGCAACCCGATGCCGGTCAGGTAGACGGCCCCACCGACGATCGCCCTGGCCAGGGTTCGCCCTCGGCGGGGCGCGGCGTAGCTCACCCGGAGAGTCAACCAGGCGGTGGATCACCCGGCCAGAGCTATCTGCTGGATTCGCCGGATCTCACTGCCCTGCTCGACGGACATCTCGCCGGCCACCTCGCGCAGTCGCTCGTCGGCGCCGCCGCGCACCACGTCGCCGGCCATCTGGAGGGCGCCGCGGTGGTGGGCGATCATCATGGCCGCGAACTTCCGGTCGAAGGCCGCGCCGCGCAGACCCGCGAGGGCGGTGAGGTCGGCGGGGCTCTGCATGCCGGGCATCGAGCCGTGGTCGTGCCGCGGGTCGCTCGCGGGCAGCTTGCGGTCGCGCAGCCAGGCCCGCATCCAGGCGACCTCGGGGGCCTGGGCCGCGCCGATCCGGGCCGCCAGCGCGCGAAGCTCGTCGTCGCCGGCGCGGTCGGCGGCCAGCGCCGCCATGTCGATCGCCTGTCCATGGTGGACGATCATCATCTGGACGAACGTGGCGTCGATCGTGTTGTACGCGGGGGCCTTCGGCGCCGTGACGTGCTCCTGATCGGTCACCCGGGCCTGGTCGCCGGGTTTGCCGGGCAGCACCACACGTACGTCCGCGGCAGTGCTGCTTTTTTGCTCCGCGCTCTTCTGGTCGGCACGCGGGTTCTGTGCCGCAATCGCCAGGCCACCCGCGGCCACGACGGAAACAACGGCGGCGAACAACATCGATGACCGTCTAAGCATTCCGCTACTGTAGCGACTCAGACCGACACGTACGGTATTCGGAAGGGAGCTTCATGAAGCAGCCTGCCTCACGAGGGTGGATGCTCGGGTGCGCGGCCCTGGTCATCGGCGTCACCGCGTCGCTCGCCGGCACCGCCGCCAGCGCCGCGCCGCCGTCGATCCCCGGGGTCGACGAGATCGTCAGCAGCCCGAACCTCACGCAGATCGCCCACCTGGACAAGACGGGCCCGTTTGCCAACTCCACCAACTCCGACTGGGCCTTCCAGGGTCACTACGCCTTCGGCGGGAACTACAACGGCTTCGCTGTGTACGACATCAGCAAGCCGTCGGCGCCGACCGTGGCCGCCCAGGTGCTCTGCCCCGGCTCGCAGAACGACATCTCGATCAGCGACAACCTGCTCTTCCTCGGCACCGACAGCCAGCGCACCAACGACACGTGCGAGAACGTGGCGTCGACCACGGCCGAGCCGGGCGACCGCTGGGAGGGCATCAAGATCTTCGACATCACCGACCCGACGACCCCGCAGTACCTCAAGTCGGTCAAGACCGATTGCGGCTCGCACACCCAGACACTCGTGCCCGGCAAGCGCCACGACCCGAACGTCTACCTGTACGTCTCGTCGTACAACCTGGCCGGCGTCGACCAGCCGAATTGCGCCCTCCCCCACGACAAGATCTCCATCGTCAAGGTGCCCCGGCGCAACCCGGCGGCCGCCACTGTGGTCGCCGCGCCGATCGTCTTCCCCGACGGCGGCTACCCCGGCAGTCCCGGCCATTACGAGACCACCGGGTGCCACGACATCACCGCGTACGCGGAGAAGGACATCGCCGCCGGCGCCTGCATGGGCGATGGTGTGCTCTTCGACATCTCCCGCCGCTCCGCGCCGCGAGTGATCACCACGGTCCGCGACACCACGAACTTCGCGTTCTGGCACTCGGCCACGTTCAACAACAGCGGCACCAAGGTCGTCTTCACCGACGAGTTGGGCGGCGGCGGCCAGGCGACCTGCAATCCCACCATCGGCCCGAACCGCGGCGCCGACGCCATCTACGACATCCTCGGCGGCCGCAAGCTGCAGTTCCGCAGCTACTTCAAGATCCCCCGCACCAACGCCGACACGGAGAACTGCGTGGCCCACAACGGCTCGCTGATCCCGGTGCCCGGCCGCGACATCATGGTGCAGGCCTGGTACCAGGGCGGCATCTCGGTCTGGGACTTCACCGACTCGCGGCGGCCGCGCGAGATCGCCTACTGGGAGCGCGGCCCCATCTCGGCCACCGAGTTCATCGGCGGCGGGTCGTGGTCGGCGTACTGGTACAACGGCAACATCTACTCGAACGACATCGCCAAGGGCGTCGACGTACTGGCATTGAAGGACCCGCGTACGGCGGCGGCGCGCTTCTTCCGTACGGATGAATTCAATGCCCAGACCCAGGACAATTTCCTGCGCTGGCGTTGACCGGATGGTCCGGGGTTGCGGTCTCGCGACCCCGGGCCTTCATCGCACGACCTCGTAGTGGAGGTGGGTGACGCCGGGCGCGGGGACGGCTTCGAGAAGACGGAGCCGGACGTGGTGGGGCAGGGACTGGAAGAACGGCCTCCCGCCGCCGAGCAGGATCGGCACCTGATGCAGGATCACCTCGTCCACGAGGCCGGCCGCCAAGGCAGCGGTCGCGACGCCACCGCCCATGAGGGCGACATCCTTGTCGCCGGCCAGCTCCTTTGCGGCGGCGACGGCGTCCGCTATGCCGGTGCTGACGAAGGTCTGGCGCGCGTTGCGCTGCGGCGCCGGTCGATGGCTGAGCACCACGAGCGGAGCTGCCGGGTGAGGTGTTCCGCCTTCGGCCCAGCCGGAGTCGTCGTAGGTGTTGCGGCCGGCCAGGCTGGCGCCAACGCGGGCGGCTTGGGTATCGAAGAGGCGGGCGCTGGGCTCGCTCAATCGGAAGCCGTCGAACACTTGGCTGGGCGTATCGCCGTCGAAATACCAGTCGAAGAGCATCGAGGCGTCGCCCAGTCCTCGGCCGGCGCCCGGATCGCGCCCGGTGATGTAGCCGTCGACCGAGACCGACAGCGCGATTAGCACTCTGCTCATTGCCATCCCTCCCCTCAGTTCCTTCAAGGAACTATGCGACGGTAGCAGCCATAGTCTCTTAAGGGAACTCTCGTGAGGGAACTCCTGGATCATTTGGAGCGCCGGCTGCATCCGAGGCGCGGGAGTCCGTTATCGATGAGCACACCGGTCTGAAGCAGATCGTCGACCGCATTCAGGTGCAGGGTCGAGCTTGCCTCGGCGTTCAGTGGCGGCCGGCTAGACCGGCCCGCTGGTGAGGGTGCCCCCGGTAGGAATCGAACCTACGACACACGGTTTAGGAAACCGATGCTCTATCCCCTGAGCTACGAGGGCCTGCGGCCCACATCTTACCTACCAGCGCAGACGCAAAAGTGCCCAGGCGTCCCACCCGGCACCAGCCGGTCCTGAGCGACACCGCGAGCACGCGTGGGAGCGATCCCGTCGCTGGTCGGAGCACACCTCGAGCATCGGACGGAGCAAACGTGTCCCAAATGCTGATCCCTTCCAGTCATGCACCACCGCTGACGTCGGATGCCATCGGCTCGCCGAGCACCTACGGAGCGCCCGAGTCGACTTGACCTTCGAGAACGTCGAAGCGACTGTTCGTGCACCGGTACCGCGGGGTGCGTTTCCTGCGGCAGCGCCGCCGGGGCGCCTCACGCACGGGGTGCCCCGGCGCGTGGCTTCGACCGGTGACGGCTCCAACAGGCCGCGGCGTCAGCGAGCCGGGCCGAGGTGACCGGCGGACGGCGTTGCTGTTCGCGCTCGCAGCTCAGGGTGGCAATGCCGGCGGCGAAAGCATCGACGGCCTCGCGACGAGCCGCTGACCACACGGGGATCCTGCCGGCCCACGTCCTGGTCGGGCATGCGGCGCGCGGCCGGATACCCCTGCAGATCGTGCTGCGCTGGCACGTGCAACAAGGGCTCGTGCCGATCCCCATGTCGAGCGACCCGCAGCGCCTTCGGAGCAATCTCGACGTGTTCGGCTTCGCGCTGTCCAACGCCGAGATGGCCGACGTGAGCGCGCTCGACCGAGGCGAACAGGCGGCCGTCGACTCCGACGAGTTCGGTCACTGACTCGCCGAGTGCCGGCGCGTTGTGCCCGGCACGCCGGACACCGGGTGCGCAGCCGCACGAACGACCCCCGAGCGGCGGAGCGGTCATACGCCGTGGCGTACGCCTCACCGGGTGCAGGAGCAACAAACCGGAACTAACCGCCCAGGTACTTCCCAGGCTCGGCCTGCGAGTACCGCCCCTGTTGCATCGACAGTTAGCAATGTTTACGTAATACTTATGTCACGCCTCGCAGTAGATCGACCACTCCGTACGAGAGGACGTTCTCCGTGACAATGAATGCAGGTTTCGCGGACCGAGCGCTGTCACGCAGCCGGCGCCTCATGGTCCTCCTCACTGCGGCCGCCACTGCACTCGTCGGCAGCGTGGTCGTCCAGCAGCAGCCCGCACACGCCGCAACGTGGAACCTCGTGTGGGCCGATGAGTTCAACGGGTCCGGCGCGCCCAGCAGCGCCAACTGGAACTACAACGTCGGCAACGGCCTCAACCCGGGCCTCAACGCTTTCGACGGCTGGGGCAACGGCGAGTGGGAGTGGTACCGCCCCGAGAACTGCACGCAGTCCGGCGGCAACCTCGTGATGCGCGCCAACTGGCTCACCACGCCCATCACGGTCAACGGCCGCAACTTCTACCAGACGTCGTGCCGCATGACGACAGACACGAAGAAGTCCTTCCAGTACGGCCGCATCGAGGCGCGCATGGCGCTCCCGACCGCCACCGGCTCCTGGCCGGCTTTCTGGATGCTCGGTGACTCGTGCGACGAGACGTCCACGAGCGCCTACAACCCGGCGCAGACCTATTACGACCGCCTGCCCACCAACTGGGCCAGTTGCGGCGAGGTCGACATCATGGAACATGCGAACGCGAACGCGACCGTGACGAACAACATCTTCTGGGATCTCCGGACCGGCGTGTTCCCGTGGACAGCGGGTCAGAACGCCAACTACGTCGCGAACCCCGCCGTCAACAACGCCGCGGCCTTCCACGTCTATGCGATCGAGTGGACGGCCGCGCAGATCCGCTGGTACATCGACGGTGTGCAGACGCACGTAATCGACACGACACCGGCGACCTTGGAGGAGTTCCGCAAGCCGTTTCACCTCATCTTCAACCTGGCGCTGGGCGGCACGTACCCCGGACAGAACCCCGTGCAGAGCCAGTTCCCGCTCACCGCATCGATCGACTACGTGCGCTACTACCAGGACGGCGGGGGCACGACGCCGCCTCCCACGGGCGGACCCGCGACGCAGATCAACGGGCCGGGCGGGAAATGCGTGGACGTGGGCGGAAACGACACGGGCGGCAATGGCGCGGCCGTTCAGCTGTGGACGTGCCAGGGGCCTTCTGTTTCGAAGGACCAGCAGTGGAGCTGGGACGGCCAGACCCTGCGGACGTTGGGCCGGTGCCTCGACGTCGCCAACGCGGGTACGGCCAGCGGCACGAAGGTGCAGCTCTGGGACTGCAACGGCAGCGGCGCACAGAACTGGGTCCAGGAAGGTAACCGGTTGCGCAACCCGAACTCCAACAAGTGCCTGGACTCCCCGTCAGGCTCGACAGCGGACGGCGCGCGACTGCAGATCTGGGACTGCAACGGATCGGCGGCACAGTACTTCGTGAAGGCCGCGTGACGGCCGGCCGAGGGGCACGCTGACGGTCAGGGCGCGGCAGCGGACAGGCTCCCGCGCCCTTTCCGCGCGTTCCGCGATACGACCCGCGCCGGGTTTGTCCGGCGCGGTCTTCAAGAAGGGCAAGCTCGTCGAACGAAGCACCGCCCGCGGCCTCACCGAGACGGCTGCATAGTCAAGATCCCATCCACCGGTACTGACAATTGCTCGTGCGCTCCGCCGCACGTCGCTCAGAGCTAGCGGTTCGGTTCGTTCGAGTCCCAATTGACGGCCGTACGACGGATGGCCCGCGTTGCCGGGGTCGACGTAGGAACAAGTGCATGGACACGCCGCGTCGTACCCGCACCTACCGCAGCCAGCACCTCGACAGCGAGCGGTGGGATCATGTCACGCTGCGGCCGGGCGACGTCGTCATCTCGACCTCGATGAAGGCGGGTACCACCTGGATGCAGCGCATCATGAGCCTGCTGGTCTTCGGCACGGGCCCCTTGCCTGCACCGCTCGTCGCGTTGTCTCCGTGGATCGACGCGGCCTTCCTGGGCGACGTGGATGGCGTCGCGGCGAGCATCGAGGCCCAGGAGCACCAGCGGTTCCTGAAGAGCCACTTGCCATTCGACGCTCTGCCGTACGACCCGGCGGTCCGTTACGTGTACGTCGGCCGCGACACGCGGGACGTGTTCATGTCGGCCTTCAACCACTACAGCGCCTACACCGAGTTCGCCTACTCGCTGCTGGACGCCGCGGGTGGCGCGGCTGGCCCGATGCCCCGATGCCCGGCCACTGAACGAGAGCTGTGGGCCGATTGGATGACCCGCAGCCTTTTCGATTGGGAGGCGGACGGCTGGCCGTTCTGGTCTCACCATCACCACGCCGCGACCTTCTGGCCGCATCGGGACCTGCCCAACGTGCTGATGGTCCACTACGCCGATCTGCTCGCCGACCTCGAGGCGCAGATACGCTGCGTCGCCGCCTTCACCCACATCGAGGTGGCCGAGGATGCTTGGCCCGAGCTCGTGGCGGCCGCCCGGTTCGACGCCATGAGGCAGGACGCGACCCGCAACGAGGAGTCCATCAGGCCGCTCTTCTTCGAGGGCGGCGCCCGTCGCTTTTTCTACAAGGGCACCAACGGACGTTGGCGCCATGTCCTCACCGAGGAAGACCTGGCCCTCTACGAGACAGCAGCCGATCAGCTCGACCCAGAGCTGCGCTCATGGCTCGAAGCCGATTCAGCGCCAACGCTTGACTCCGGCGTTTGATGCGAGCGGCCCTCGCACACCCTGATCTTCGGGCAGGTCCGACTTCCGTCGCGGGCATGACGGGGATACGGCCGCAGGCCGTTGATCGAGCGTCGAGGATTCTGGACGACTTCACGATGGACGTCGATGGCCGCGTGATCCACCTCCTCGACGCGCCATCGCGCTGCGGGCAAGCCGTTCGTGAAAGGGGATCCACCAGCTAGGCGGCGTCCGCGCAAGGGGAAGGGTCGAACCACTGGTCAGGAAGTACGTCGCTTGGGCGCGACGCTATCCCTGGGAATCCATCACCGTGGCCGCAGGCGCGATGCCCAAGACGCTGGCTGGCCTGCCGACGAACACAGCTACCCAAATACCCCGATACGACCAGAAGCTCTGGGAGCGCCTTCAAGAACCCGACATTGAATTCGGCGACTACGGGATCGGCCATCCTGCCATGAGCCTCAAAGGATGGCCCCCACCCCGGAACCTCAGGTATACCGACGACGACGCGTGGTGGATATATCGAACGCCGCGAGACGGCAACGGCAACCAAGCGATGCACGATCTTTGCGACTCACTGGTCGCATCAAGTCACTGGCCAGCCGAGGGCGCTGACCTTTCGTGGGGCGACCGCCAGATCGCACGGTGCGCCGAAGCCGTCGGAGGTCCTGGAACTCCAATGTTGTGGCGTGCTTGGGGGCACGTCTCATCACCTGGCCCACGTACTCAGAGCGCTGGAAGATCGACTTGGAGAACCTGTGAGTTCCCCCCGCTTCGACGGAGCGGTGGTTACCTGCCTCCGGTCGGGGCAGGGGTGAGGTTATCTGGCTCGGTCTGAGCGTGCCAGGCTGCCTCGTATTCGTCCGGGCTGAGGTAGCCGAGCTCGCGTTGGATGCGGCGGGTGTTGTACCAGGTGTCGATGTAGGTGAAGATCGCGTTCTCGGACTCGTCGCGGGTCCGCCAGCTGGTGCGGTAGACGAGTTCGATCTTCAGCGTCGACCAGAAGTTCTCCATCAACGCGTTATCGTAGGAGTCGCCGACCGACCCCATAGACGGCCGGATTCCGTTGTCCTGCAAGCGTTGCGAGAAACGGAAGCTCGTATAGTTGGCGAGTTCAACCTGTCGTTGCAACATCGGCCTGTTGGATCGAGCGTAGCTGCTCCTCGAAACCTCGGCCGGGGTGCGCCAGCCGAGGATCTTGCGAGGGCGGTTGTTGAGTGCCAGGGCGACGGCTTCGAGGTCGTCGGCGGTCCACCTCGACAGGTCGGTGCCCTTCGGGAAGTACTGACGCAGCAGTCCGTTCGTGTTCTCGTTCGTGGGCCGTTGCCACGGGGAGTGCGGGTCGGCGAAGAACACCTTCGTGCCGGTCTCAAGCGCGAATTGCACGTGGGCCGACAGCTCCTTGCCCCGGTCCCAGGT